>JASBSN010000045.1 GCA_030148915.1 Thiogranum sp. | reverse complement strand
GACGGTATTGTGGCGGTGCTGCCCGTGGAATCGGTTTATCATATTCGTCGTCAGGAGCAGTGTCACTCCAAGGTATGTGACTAGCCCTTGCAGTCGCGGTATGAACAGCGGGTATACAGGAGGCCGACCTCATGCTGGATGAATTCATTCACGAGCCGCGTATCGCCTATTTCTCGATGGAGCTCGCCCTGCGTAACGAGATTTGCACTTATAGCGGAGGGCTCGGGGTACTTGCGGGTGATACGCTGCGATCGGCAGCGGATCTGGAGCTGCCCATGGTAGCCGTGACACTGGTCAGTCGCAAGGGATACTTCCATCAATCGATTGACGCGACCGGCCATCAGAGTGAGAGCGCTGATGCCTGGGATCCGGCACAGTGGATGACGTTTCTGTCAGCCAAAGTCGCACTGACGATCGAAAGCCGCACCGTTTGGGTCGGTGGCTGGTTATATATTCTGCAAGGCCATATGAACGGGCGTCAGCCCATTATATTTCTCGACACCGATCTTGATGAAAATCACCCGGATGATCGTACCATAACCGACCGCTTGTACGGCGGTGACGAACGCTACCGATTGAAGCAGGAAATGGTGCTCGGCATCGGCGGGGTACGCCTGTTACAAGCGATCGGCTTTAGCGTGCGCCTATACCATATGAATGAGGGCCACTCAGCTCTTCTGGCCCTTGAACTGTTGCGCCGTTACGCCTACCCGGCACAAGACCTGCGCGCAGGCGAGTCGCCCTATGACGTGCCTCGCGTAAGAGAGCTGTGCTGCTTTACCACGCACACGCCGGTAGAGGCGGGTCACGACCGGTTTGATTATCAACTGGTGCGCACCCTCATGCCGGCGTTTATTGACGACCACACACTGAAAAGTATTGCGGGTGAAGAGAATTTGAACATGACACGTATGGCGCTGAATTTGAGCGAATATGTGAACGGTGTCGCCAAACGCCACGCCGAAGTGTCCCGTTCCATGTTTCCGGGATACAACGTTCACGCGGTGACAAATGGTGTCCACCCGTTTGTCTGGACGTGTGAGAGCTTGCAAAAATTGTTCGACACGCATATGCCGGGCTGGTGTCATGAACCGGAGCTGTTGATGCGCACCGATTGTTGCGTGTCTGACCCAGACATCTGGGAGGCTCACATGCAGGCCAAACGAGAGCTGATCGATGAGGTGGGCCGGGCGACGTCGGTACGTCTGGACCCGGGGGTGCTGACTATCGGCTTTGCGCGGCGCATGACGGCGTACAAGCGTCCTGATCTTCTGTTTTCGGACCTCAGGCGTCTAAGGGCGATCGCGCAACGCCACGCGGTGCAAATCGTAATGGCCGGAAAGGCGCATCCTCGGGACGAAGGCGGCAAGCGACTGATTGAAAAACTACATACTTATATAAGGGAGTTGGCGGATCAAATACCCATGGCCTACCTGCCGGATTACGACCTGAATATGGCGCGCTTACTGGTCGCCGGTGTCGATGTTTGGCTGAATACGCCACTGCGCCCGTTCGAGGCATCCGGAACCAGTGGCATGAAGGCCGCGTTCAACGGGGTACCCCACCTTAGCGTGCTGGACGGTTGGTGGGTGGAAGGATGTATTGAAGGCGTCACAGGATGGGCGGTCGGCAACAGCGCGGATACAGACAGCACCGGAGACGCGGCATCCCTGTACGATAAACTGGAAACTGCGATTTTACCACGCTATTACCGCGATCGTGACGCCTGGATCGCCATGATGAAATCCACCGTCAGCAAAAGTGCCAGCTATTTCAACAGTCACCGAATGATGCGTCGCTACGCGACAGAGGCCTATATCCGGTGACGGTAGCCCCGGCGCCAAAAAATAAATCAATCGATTGAATTTGTCGCTCGGAGCCATTATGCTTGGGCAGCATCATGCGTGTCAGAGGATAGAAAATGAGCCCTGCGGCGGGAAATAAAGCACCGCAAAAAGCGCCCAATGGGAATCGTGACGCCACCGACCGGGCGTTGATCGCCGCGGGCCTGGAGTTGTTTGGTGAGTACGGTTTCAATGGTACCAGCACGCGCATGCTGTCTCAGAGTTCGGGCGCCAACGTATCGGCCATTGCCTATTATTTCGGCAATAAGGAAGGTCTGTATAAAGCGGTAATCGAGCACATCGTGCAGCGCGCGACGCAATACATCGGGCCGGCCTGCGAGGCGATACGCGAAAAAGAACCGATGCTGACCAAACTCAGTGCCAGGAAGGCTCTTAAAACACTGGTGGAAAGTGTCGCCCATCTGTTTGTCGATTCGGATGAGCCTAAAAGTTGGGCGCTGATAGTGATGCGCGAGCAGGCTCGGCCTACCGAAGCATTTGACATATTGTACTACGGTATGATGAAAACGCTGCACGGTCAGATCTCGGCTTTGATTGGTATATGTACCGGTCTGCCTGCGCAAGGTGATGAAGCCAAGATCCGCGCCCATACCTTTTTGGGGCAGATACTGGTGTTCCTTTCGAGCCGCGAGACACTGATACGCCAACTCGGTGTAAAAAAGCTCAGTGATCACCATGTCAGTCTGATCCACAAAGTCTTATGGGCGCAGGTAGCGGCGGCGCTGAAAGTACCCATGCTGTGCCGGGGCGAGGACCGATGAAAAAGATATTCCTGCCTCTCCTGGTGTTACTGCTCGCCGGAGGTGCCTATTACCTCTATCACCAACAGGAGGCGGCCACGGAAGACAACCGCCTCACACTCTATGGCAATGTCGATATTCGCGATGTGGCGCTCGGCTTTCGCGTTGCGGGCCGTATCACACAAATGCGCTTTGAAGAGGGTGATGCTGTTAAACAGGGGGAGGTGCTCGCGGTGCTGGATCAGCAGCCGTTTCTCGATGATCTGGCGCTGGCCAACGCCGAGTTGGCTGAAGCAAAGGTGACTTTTGTCAACGCCGCGAAGCTGTTCAGGCGTCGTGCCGAGCTGTTAAAAACGGGTGCGGTGGCAAAAGAACAGTACGATGACGCGATGGCTAACCGAGATGTGGTCAGAGCGCGACGGGTACGCGCCGAAGCACAATTGGATCTGGTTAAAACGCAGTTGGCTGATACCGAACTGCGCGCGCCGCAAGCCGGTATTGTACTGACCCGTGTAACAGAGCCGGGCTCTGTTGTGGCCCAGGGCGCCAGCGTCTATACACTGGCTCTAAGCCACCCGCTCTGGGTGCGCACCTATGTGGACGAACCGTTTCTTGGTCGTGTTTATCCGGGGCAAAGGGCCAGCGTGACCACTGATGCTGGCAGAGAATATACCGGTCAGGTTGGTTTTATTTCACCCCAAGCTGAATTCACACCCAAAAGTGTCGAAACCTCGCAGCTGCGCACCAGTCTTGTCTACCGGCTGCGGATTATCGTCGACACCCCGGATAACGGACTGCGCCAGGGCATGCCGGTAACTGTTCATCTGAGTCCGGACGCAGCGGGCGCCGCGGATGGCAAATGAGGGGACAGTCGTCCTTGACAACCTGGTCAAGACGTTCCCGGGCATGCAAAAGCCGGCGCTGGATCGGATCTGCGCGACGCTGCGTCCCGGCGAAATGTCCGGGCTGGTCGGCCCTGACGGCGCCGGTAAAACGACGCTCATCCGTTTGATCACCGGGCTGCTGCACGCCGATGCGGGGAGCGTCACGGTCGAGGGGTTTGACAGCCGCACGCAAGCCGAAGCGATTCACGCCATCATCGGCTACATGCCGCAAAAGTTCGGTCTCTACGAAGACTTGAGCGTCAGCGAAAATCTCGAGCTCTATGCTGATTTGCGCGCGGTAACGGGGCAGGCGCGTCAAAGCAAATTTGAAAAGCTGCTCGAATTCACCGAGCTCAAGCGTTTTACCGGACGGCTGGCCGGAAAACTTTCCGGGGGCATGAAGCAGAAGCTGGGTCTGGCCTGCGCGCTGATGGGCGATCCGAAAGTCTTGCTGCTGGACGAGCCCAGTGTGGGTGTCGACCCGATTTCCCGAAGAGAGCTCTGGAAGATGGTCAGAGAGATGCTTTCCGGGGGCATGGCGGTCGTCTGGTCAACCTCTTATCTGGACGAAGCGGAAAAATGCGACAGTGTGATTCTGCTCAACGAGGGGCGGAAACTCTATAGCGGTCCACCCAATGATCTTCTCGACCGCGTCGATGGCCGCACTTTTCAGATCCGTGACATCGACGACCGGCGCCGGCGTGGCGTACTGATGGATCTGCTGCGTCAGGACGGTGTCATGGATGGCGTTATCCAGGGTAAGCAACTGCGTGTCCTGTTGGCTAAAGACACACCGGTGCCAAGACTCGATCAGGGCAGCTGGCACCGGGTTGCTCCCTGGTTCGAGGATGCGTTTATCGACGTATTAGGCGGCGGTCCCGGTGGGTATTCGGCGCTGGCCGAGCGTATGGCCGAGAAACCGGTAAGCGATAAGCCGGTGATTGAAGCTGTCGGTTTGAGCAAGCAGTTCGGTGACTTTTGCGCCGTGAAGGACAACAGTTTCAGCGTCCGGCGAGGAGAAATATTCGGCTTGCTGGGCCCCAACGGCGCGGGAAAATCGACAACCTTCAAAATGCTCTGTGGGTTGTTGCAGCCCACAGAAGGTCAGGCGTTTGTCGCCGGGCTGGATCTGCGTACGGCGACCTCGCTGGCGCGCTCCCACCTCGGCTACATGGCGCAGAAGTTCTCACTCTATAGCAGCCTGAACGTGCTGCAGAATCTAAGATTTTTTTCCGGTCTCTACGGTCTTGGCGGCAAGCGACAGAAACAGCAGATCGATATGATGGTGGAAATATTCGATCTGCAACACTATCTCAAGTACAACGCCGGTGAATTACCCTTAGGTTTCAAACAACGACTGGCGCTGGCCTGTGCGGTAATGCACGAACCGGACGTACTGTTTCTCGATGAGCCGACATCCGGCGTCGACCCCATCACCCGACGCGAGTTCTGGCTGCACATCAACGGCATGGTCGAAAAAGGCGTTACGGTGATGGTGACTACGCACTTTATGGATGAGGCCGAGTACTGCGACCGCATAGGGTTGATCTATCAAGGGGAGAATATCGCCACGGGTACCCCGGATGATCTCAAAGCGCGGGTTCAGACGGAGGGGGGGCAGCCGCCCACGCTGGAGGACGCGTTCATTGAGTTGGTGCGTCGCAGCGAGCTTTCAGCGGCTGGGAAGACGGCGGCATGAGGCAGCTAAAGGCTCTTGTTGTAAAGGAGATGCTGCAGATCATGCGCGATCCCAGCGCGATTATGATTGCCTTCGTGTTGCCATTAATCCTGTTGTTTATTTTTGGCTATGGCGTCAACCTCGACAGTAACAAAGTCCGCGTGGGACTGGTGCTGGAGGCGCAGAGCGCCGATACCACCAGCCTCGCCGAGGCGTTTGCTAATTCACGTTTTTTTGTTGTCAGCATCGGGAAGGATCGGCGCCAATACCAGGATGATCTCAGCGCCGGGCGCCTCCGCGGTATTATTGTCATCCCGCAGGATTTTAGTCGAAAGATCGCGCAACACAAGCGCAGCGCGGCGATCCAGGTGATCGCCGACGGATCGGAACCGAATATTGCCGGTTTTGTGCAGAACTACGCCCGTGGTGTCCTCGCCGTATGGTCACAGCATCAGAGCGAGGACGAGGGGCGAAGCACTAACGCCGCTGCCATCCAGGTCGCCCCGCGCTTTTGGTACAACCCGGAGTTGAAGAGTCAGAATTTTCTGTTACCCGGCTCGATCGCCATTATCATGACGCTGATCGGTTCTTTGCTCACCGCCTTGGTGGTTGCCCGGGAATGGGAGCGTGGAACGATGGAGGCGCTGATGGCCACACCTGTCTCGAGCGGCCAGATTCTGTTGGGCAAGTTGATTCCGTATTTTCTCCTCGGCATGGCTGCGATGTTTCTGTGCGTCGTGGTAGCGATGTGGGTCTATGCGGTGCCTTTCCGGGGTTCCTTGCTCGCGCTCAGCATTGTGTCTGCGGTCTTTTTGTTGGCCGCGCTGGGGCAGGGGCTGCTGATATCCTCCATCGCCAAGGATCAGTTTGTCGCCGCGCAACTGGCGCTGATGTCGGCCTTTCTACCGGCGTTTATGCTGTCCGGTTTTATTTTTGAGATCAGCGCCATGCCGGAACCCATCCAGGTTCTGACGCACCTATTCGCCGCCCGCTATTTTGTCACCAGCCTGCAAACACTGTTTTTAACGGGCAATGTGTGGCCGTTGCTTCTCCTGTGCATGGCGGCGATGGCGTTGATCGCGCTGGTTTTCTTTTTACTCACGTCGCGTAAAACGCGAAAGCGCCTGGACGCATGAGCGGGCGTATTTTTGCGCTGATCGTAAAAGAGCTGCTCACCTTGTTTCGTGATCGCCGAGGGCGTTTGATCCTCATCGGGCCGCCGGTGCTGCAACTGGTTGTGTTTGCGTTTGCAGCCACCCTAGAAGTCAAAAATGTCAGTGTGGCGGTGTTTAACCAGGACCACGGCAAACACGGCTACGAAATCGTCCAGCGCCTGAGCGGTTCGCCCACTTTCACCGAGATCAGATTTGTCGACAACCTGAGCGCTTTACGACCCCTGATCGATCGACAGAAGGTCATGGCCACGCTCTATATACCGGCAGACTTTTCCCGCAACATAGAAGCGGGGGAGCCGGCCACCCTGCAAGTGATTCTGGATGGGCGCCGCTCCAACGCCGCCCAAATCGTTAACGGCTATATTACCCAACTGGTCGCAGACTATGAGCGGGCGATACTCGCTGCCAGGCCTCATCTGCTGCCCTCGACCGTTATCGTGGCGCGCAACTGGTTCAATGAAAACCTGCTCTATCTGTGGTTCACGGTACCGTCGCTGGTGGGCATTCTGGCCATGCTTATTACGCTTATGGTTACTTCGCTTTCGGTAGCGCGGGAGCGCGAACTGGGCACCTTCGATCAGTTGTTGGTCTCGCCGCTCACCCCCGCCGAGATATTGTTCGGTAAGACCGTGCCGGCGGTGCTGGTCGGCATGGGCGAAGGGTTGTTGATTTTCGCCGTCGGCACGGGCGTCTTTGGCGTGCCGTTTACAGGTTCGTTCCTTCTGTTGCTGTTTGCCTTGTTCATTTTTGTCATGTCGGTGGTTGGCGTCGGGCTGTTTCTATCCGCCCTTTCGCAAACCCAGCAGCAGGCGATTCTAGGGGCGTTTATTTTCATGGTGCCCGCGGTCACCCTTTCGGGTTACGCGGCGCCGGTGGAAAACATGCCCCACTGGCTGCAGGTCGCAAGCTGGGCCAATCCGCTGAAGCATTTTCTCATCACCTTGAAAGGATTGTTTTTAAAAAATATGCCCTTTATGGATGTATGGGCCAACACCTGGCCATTGTTGGTGATCGGGGCGTTGACACTGGCGCTGGCCGGGTGGTTTTTTACCCAGCGCTTGGAATGAGCGCATGAAAGGGCGCGCCGAAAAAGGTTTGACATGAGAATGAGAACGATTATCATTCAAATCTTATCAACGAAGCTGATCGGGGCACCGGGGTGTGTAGGAAATGCGAACAACCGCTTACGGAGGCGGACGATACAAACTCCGGGTTTTCAGCGCGAAAGAAACTCTGGGAGCTTGATAGACCGTTTCATTGCAGCGTGGTGGGCACCTGCCTGTCGCTGTCGGAGTTACGCCGTCTTTGCCCTAAATTGGGGCTGCGGGTGCCAGGTTCGGCGACCGATTACGAGTTGCATCGGTCCTACGTCTGTATCGCCGCAGAGCACAGCCGTGCCGCCGGACGCCTCGGTAAATACCTGGATCGCAAATACCGGCTGACGATCCGCCTTTTTGGCCGCCTGGACAGTGACGCAGAGCTGGAAAAGCACTGGCGGGCGGCCGTCCTGTCTGGCGAATTAGCGCCGGCCTATTGGGCTCTGGTGACGCATCCGGGGGCCTCAGTTGAGTTGCTCGATCGCGTTTACGGTGAAGTCCATATGCTCTCGCACCTGGCCGGGGCGGCGGTGCGGGTCGATAAGCAGGAACTCACGCGCCTGAGACACCTGTCGGCGACGTTGACCAAGCAACTCGCCGCCAGTGAAAAAAAGGCAATGATACAGAGCACCAAGCGTGAGCGGGCGCTGGTCCGCTTACAGAAAGATCTGCGGCAGGCGCACACCAGGCTGCAAGGCGACCAACGCATGCGCGAACGCCTGCGGGCGCTGGAAGATGACCCTCGCCGGTGTCGGCTGCAAGCTCAACTCGAGCACTACGCCGAACACCTGGCCACCGAGCAGCGACAGACAGCGCAAGCCCAAGCCGGTCTGCAGCAATGGCAACGCATGGCGGTGAAACAGGGCGATCGCGTGCTGCGCCTGGAGGGCCGTCTGGCGGAGTTGCAGGTCGAGCGCGATGCCCTGGAACTGGCTCTGGAGAAACTGCTGGCAGCGGATTGTAGCGGCTGTGGCGAGCAGGAAGGGTGTGCGAATTCTCTCAATCTGTGCGGACGTTGCATTCTCTATGTGGGCGGAAGAGCGCGACAATGCGCACGGTTTCGCGCCCTGGTCGAGCGTCAGAACGGCCGTTTCATCCATCATGACGGCGGTTTGCATGACGGGCGCCTGCGCCTGGGTTCTATTCTGCCCCAGGCCGATGCGGTGCTTTGTCCATTGGACTGTGTCAGTCATGACGCCACCAACCGCGTCCGGCAATTCTGTAAGCGCCATGGCAAACAATTGGTGTTACTCCCCAGATCGAGCCTGGCCGCCTTTACACGGGGTTTGAGCGAGGTCGCCGCCTGAACCACCGCACGCTGAACTTTACCAGAAGGAAAAATCGCATGATGTACGCAGTACCCAAACCCGGACTGATCGTCTCCTGTCTGGCCTTGTTGGTCGGCCCGGTGATCGGCGCGGAGCAGGCCGCCGATCCGGCCCCCATCGCCCTTGGCGAACGGCTGTTTCTCGAAACGCGTTTCGCCCAGTATTACTTAGCCCACGGCCAGGGAGGCGATCCGGTCATGGATAGCACTGAAACCCCGGACGGATCCTTGCCCGGGGCGTTTGCCGGGCAGTCGATGAATTGTGCCGCCTGCCATCTGGTCGACCAGCAGCTCGACAGTACCGCCGGTGGTATGCGCAGCTACAATGATTTTGCCCGCCGCAGTCCCATCCCCTGGCGCGAGGACGGCCGCACCCACGCGGTGCGCAACAGCCCGCCGCTGGTCAACGCGTCGTTGCCGCGTGCCGGCGGTGACCTGTTCCATTTTGACGGGGAATTCGCCACATTGCAGGACCTGGTCAAGGGCACCTATACCGGCCGCAACTACGGTTGGCTGCCGAGTGAACAGGAGCAGGCGATACGTCATTTCGCCGCCGTGATACGCCATGACGACGGTAGTGGCGAACTGGCACAGGAGTTCGGCGGCGCCTACCGCGTGGTACTGCAGGGCACTGACCCGTCGATCCCCGAGGAGCTGAGGTTGCCCGAAGCCTGGCGTATCGATGTCGACACGGCCAGCGACGCAGAGATTTTTGATCAGGTGAGCCGTCTGACAGCCGCCTATGTCGAGGACCTGGAATTTTCCAGAGACGAGGACGGCGCATTCAACGCCTCGCCCTACGATCTGTTTCTCGACAAGAATGCGCTACCGCGCCAGCCGCGCACCGGCGAATCGGCCTCGGCTTACAGCCGGCGTCTGCTGCACCAACTGAAGCGCCTGAAAAAGCCGCAGTTCGTCACCCCCGAAGACGCGGCGTTTGCCTTTCACGACCAAGCGTTTGTATTCGGTCCGACGGAACTGGCGGGTATGAAACTCTTTTTCACACGACCCCACCTCCGCGGGCCCAGGCAACGCAGCGCGGGTAATTGTGTCGCTTGTCACGCGGCACCAAATTTTACCGATTTTTCTCTGCACAACACGGGTGTGACTCAGATGGAGTACGATGAGGTGCACGGCGAAGGCGCCTTCGAGGCGTTGTATATACCGTCTTTAGCGGTGCGCAGGCGCGACCCGGACGCCTGGCTGCCGGCCACCCCGGCACACCCCGATGCACGCGAGCCGTTTCGGGCTATCGCCACCGGGGAACGCCCGGGTGAAACCGATTTGGGTGCATGGAATATATTTGCCAACGCGGATTACCCGGATGTCCAGGGCACCCTCGGTGGGCTGTTGTGCCGCGAGCCGCTGGAGGCGGGCCTACAGCGGGCGCGGCCGGGAGCGCCACGCCGGTCGCCGTGTACCGAAGCGGCGTTGCTGGAGCGTAGCATCGCCACCTTTAAAACCCCCGGCCTGCGGGATTTAGGTCACGCTGCGCCCTATATGCACAATGGCCGGTTGGACAGCCTGGAGGCGGTGATCGAATTTTATCGGGCGAGCTCGGTCCAGGCGCGCCGCGGGCAGTTGCGCAACCCCGCCCCGGCGCTTCGCGGTATCCGTTTGCGGCCCGAAGACGTGGCGCCCATCGCCGCCTTTTTGCGGGCATTGAATGAGGACTACGAATGACGCGGATTTGGGCTGTAAGTGTTGCTGCTCAGCAGCGTAGGGCAAGCTCATTTACTGGAGCGGATTAGGGAACCTCTGATTTATTCCTATTGCGTCATTCTGGCGTAGGCCAGACAAAAGCGCTGGCGCGTTGAACGCCCGCAGGGCGGGCGAAGCGGGTCATCGAGGGGTTTCACAAAAGCTTGGCTACCGGCCTGAGCCGGTATGACGAATTGATGAGCCGGTATGACGAATTGATCAGGGTGTCCTTAGGTGTTCCAGAAAGCCGGCGTACCGACATAGTCGACCAGCCGATCGATAAACAGGCGGGTTTTATGTGGAAGGTGGTTGCGGCTGGGGTACATGATATAAATGGGATAATAGGGGATAAGCGGCAGGTCGGCTAACACCGGCACCAGAGAACCTCCTTGCAGGGCTTCGCGTCCGACGAAGGTAGGCAGGAGCGCGAGACCGACGCCGTCTTGTGTCGCTTTCAACAGGGCATGGGCGTCATTGACCTTAATCCGCGGAGTGACGGCAAAGGTCTTGATTTCCGAACCTTCGCGGTAGCGCCAATGATTGTTGACTCCGTAGGCGCCGGAATACACGACGAACCGATGGTCGAGGAGATCGTCAAGCGTCCGGGGCGTGCCATGGCGTTGCAGATAAGCCGGCGATGCGACCATTACAAACGGGTTGTCGGCGAGTTTGCGCGCCACCAGGGAAGAATCGTCCGGTTCGGTAATCCGAATCGCTACGTCATAACGCTCGCCGACAATATCCACGTAACGGTCCTCGAGACGCAGTTCGACGGTGAGAAGCGGATACTGCGCGGCCAGCGCTTCGATCACCGGCAGCACGTGCAGGCGGCCGAAATGAGTGGTGCTGGAAATGCGCAGCTCACCGCTGACTTCATCGCGCAACGACGCCACCAGGGCGTCGGTCTCCCGCAGTTGCTCGCGTAAGGTGTTGGCGTGCTGATAGACCGCGCGCCCCGCGTCAGTGAGACTCAGGCTGCGGGTGGTGCGGTTGAGCAGACGAACACCCAAGTCCTCTTCGAGTTTTGCCAGCTGCTTGCTCACCAGAGAACGATTGACGGCACGCCGCTCGGCGGCTTTACTGAAATTACCGCTGTCGATCACATCGGCGAATAAGATCAGGCGGCTGGCAGTATCCATAAACGCCTCATTGTTTCTTTAATGGAAACATATATACGACATTTTGATGCTATTTGGAAGACAGTATCGCCGCTAGAATAGCCATCACCGAACATTCAGGAAGGAGTCCACACTATGTCAGGTATTGAATCATCGACCGCAGATCTCTTCACTCCGCTTGCGCTGGGCGACCTCGTCTTGGCGAACCGCGTAGTGATGGCGCCGCTGACCCGCAACCGCGCCGGAAACGGCAATGTGCCGACGGATCTGAATGTTGAATATTACACTCAGCGGGCGAGTGCCGGGCTGATCATTACCGAGGCCAGTCAGATCTCCGCGCAGGGAGTGGGGTACCCCTCGACGCCGGGTATTCACAGCGACGAGCAGGTGGCCGGCTGGCGACGGATCGCCGATGCCGTGCACGCCCAGGGCGGACATATCTTCATCCAGCTCTGGCATGTCGGGCGTATTTCCCATTCCTCGTTACAGCCCGGTAATGCGCTGCCAGTGGCGCCTTCAGCCATTCGTGCGCAAGGCGAGGCGGTGACCTATGAAGGTAACCTGCCGTTCGAAACGCCGCGCGCGCTGGAGCTGAACGAAATCCCGGGCATCATCGCCGATTATGCGGCCGCCGCCCAGCGGGCCAAGGACGCGGGGTTTGACGGAGTCGAGATTCATGCGGCAAACGGGTATCTGCTGGATGAATTCCTGCGTGATGGCACCAACACCCGCAGCGATGCCTACGGCGGCAGTGTGGCCAAGCGTCTGCGCCTGTTGGACGAGGTGATCCGCGCGGTGAGCGTGATCTGGCCGACCCAGCGCATCGGCGTTCGGCTGTCTCCGGAAAACCGCTTCAATGACATCGAGGACTCGCGGCCGCAGGAAACATTCAACGCGGTGGCCGATATGTTGCGCGAGCACCGGCTCGCTTATCTGCATGTGGTGGAGGGCGACATGCTGACCGGTGAGCGTCTGGTCGACTACGAGGAGCTCAAGCGTCGCTTTGGCGGCCTCTATATGGCCAACCACGGCTACACCCGCGCCAGTGCGCAGCAGGCGCTGCGCGAGGGCAAAGCCGATCTGATTGCCTTCGGCAAACTGTTTATCGCCAACCCCGATCTGCCGGCGCGACTGGCCGAGGACGCGCAACTCAACGAGCCGGACCCCAAGACCTTCTACGGGGGCGATGCGGCGGGCTACACGGACTATCCGGCCCTGCAAGAGGAGAAAAAGCTCGCCTGAATACCGCCCGCCGCAGCCGCGGTGATCAGACCAACAGGGCGCCGGCGCACTCGCGGGCGCAAGGAGAGCCATCATGAGCGCCAGCACCGCCAGAAGTGTTCGTTTTTACGCCACCGGAGATGCCTCCGTACTGAAATTGGAGCAGCATCCGCTGCCCGCGCCGGGCGAGGGTGAAGTCTGCATTGCCGTCGAGGCCATTGGCCTGAATCGCGCGGAAATCATGTTCCGACAGGGACAGTACCTGGAATCGCCAAGTTTTCCCTCCAAGCTCGGCTACGAGGCCGCGGGGGTGATCGAGGCGCTCGGCGCGGGTGTCACGACGCTGAAAGTCGGCGATAGAGTAAGCACCATTCCGGCCTTTTCCATGGGCAAGTACGGGGTCTACGGTGAGCGGGTCATTGTGCCGGCGCGCGCCGTGAGTGTTTACCCCGAGCGTCTGTCGCCGACCCAAGGCGCAGCGATCTGGATGCAGTATCTGACCGCCTACGGGGGGCTGGTCGAAGTGGGCGGCCTGAGCGCGGGGATGAGCGTGATGATTACAGCGGCCAGCAGCAGCGTCGGGCTGGCGGCGATCCAGGTGGCGAAGATGCGTGAGGCGGTTGTCATTACCACTACGCGGGGTAGCGCCAAGCGACAGTTTCTTCTCGACGCGGGGGCCGACCATGTGGTTGTCACCGGGGAGGAAGATCTGCAGGAGCGCGTCATGGACATTACCGCCGGGCAAGGCGTGAATCTGGTCTTCGATCCCGTCGCCGGCCCCCTGTTGGAAACGCTTGCCGCTGCGGCGGCACACCGTGCTCAGCTGATAGAATATGGCGCTCTGTCGACGCAGCCCACACCCTACCCGTTATTCAGCGCCCTGGCCAAGGGGCTGACGTTGCGCGGTTACACGCTGTTCGAGTTGACTCAGCACGACGAGCGTCTCGCCGCGGCCAAAGAGTTCGTACATGCAGGGCTGGCTGCCGGGCGCTTGGAGCCGCTGATCGATCGTACTTTCGGCTTCGAAGAGATTGTCGAGGCGCACCGATATATGGAGTCGAACCAGCAAAAGGGGAAAATCGTGGTTACCGTGCCTTAAGGCCGGTACGCTGCGCTATTGAACTATTTGGCGAAGACTTTTTTTAGCAGGTCGGTACTGCGTGCCAGCGGGTTTTCGCGTATCAGTTTTTCCTCGTTGGCCAGCTTCACGAACAGGCCGTCCAGGGTTTTGCGCGCCACGTAGCGGTCAAGGTCGAGGTTATCCTGTTGGCCGGTCAGGGGCGAGAGCACGGCCAGCTTGCCGGACATATGCTTGTAGGCCGAGGTGACCCCGGTCTGCGCGGTCGCTTCGCGTACGGTGGGTAAGATAGCCTCGGTTAACTGGGCTTCATTGTGTTTGCGAAAATACTCAGTAGCGGCGTCGTCCGGCCCGCTGAGAATGCTCCGGGCATCTTCCAGTGACATCTTTTTGATACTGGTTACCAGAATATTGGTAGTGGCGGGAATTGCTTTCTCGGCTGCATGGTTCATTGAGGCGACAAATTCATCGGCGAGCGCTTCCTGACCCACCAGGCGCAGCCCTTGCTGCACTTTTTGCAGAGACTCGGGTAAAGGAATCTTGACCGCCGCGTCATTGAGAAAGCCGCCTTCCTGCCCCAGCAGGCTGGTGGCGCGTTGCGTGCCCACTTGCAGCGCCTGCTTCAAGCCGTCGGTAATCTCCGCGGCAGAAAGCGCCGCCGCAGGCTGCCCACCCACTGCTCCGGGCAGAGCTTCCTGGAGTTTCTTTGACCAATCGCTCCAGCCGGCTTCAAGCATTGGGCTTCTCAGCAATAAAACAACCAGTATCGTCGAGAGGGGGAGGGTTTTTTCCAGGCGCATGGCGACGGACTCCGGTTACGGCGCTGAGATACGCCTGGGTTGATGTACGTAGTTCAACGATATAACCCCATTTTCGGGGTTTTCAGCGTAGATCACTATACACAGAAAGCGATAATCCCGTCCAAACCGGGGCGACCGGGCCGTAGCCCACGAGCTCCCGCGTATCGTGCCCATCCCTGTGTGGCTTGGTTTGGCGCAGATGTTACAATCGGCCATGGCAGAGGCACAGTCCGCTGCCGGACTGGGAGCACTTTAACATTAAAGTAAAAACGCAGGCGCCCGTGCCTGACTGGAGATAATTCAAATGATGGACAAGCAAATTATACTGATGGCGGCGGTCTCGCTGGTGGGTGTCATCGCTCAGCAGACTGCTCTGGCGCATGGTGTCGGCAAGGGCAATGACGCCTATGTGGTGGACTCGACCGGGCATCTGATCGGTGACGGCAGCGGTGATTGCGTGCGCACCGGCGAATGGAAAAAGAGCCTTGATCTGGTCGATTGTGGCGCGGAGCCGAAAAAAGTCGTAGTGGCGCCCGAACCGCAGCCCGTCGCTAAGCCGGCGCCGGTGCCCGAGCGGGTCGCGGTTTCGGAGTCGGTGTCTTTATCGGCCGGGGCGTTGTTCGATGTCAACAGCGACCGGTTGAAAGAGGCCGGGCAACAGGAACTTTCCGATCTGGCTACGCGGATCAAGTCGCTCGAGGAAATACAGGGCATCAAGATCGTCGGCCATACCGACAGCACGGGTTCCGAATCCTATAACCAGCAGTTGTCGCAGCGTCGCGCCAATTCGGTGAAAAATTTTCTGCTCGACCAAGGCATCTCGCCGACGGTGATGTCAACGTTGGGGCTGGGGGAAAGCCGTCCGGTAGCCAGCAACGCCACCCGGGAAGGTCGCGCGCGCAATCGCCGGGTCGATGTGATGATTGAAGGCGTCAGAATTCACCAATAGTTCGGGTGCGAAATGCCTGATTGACTCAGGAGGGGGCGTTGACAGGGAGGTCACGGCGCAACAGCAGGGTCTGAGTCGGATAGGCAAACTCGATTGCGGCCTGCTCGAATTGCTCGTGCACGTAGAGGTTAATGGCCTGCTGAATGTCCATGTACAGGTTGTAATCGGGGCCCAGGACGTAGTACACCGTTTCGAAATTCAGGGAAAAATCGCCGTATTTGGCGAAGTGTGAGCGATCGAAACGGGTGTGCTCCTGGGTCTCGATGGCCGCCCGCAGTATCCCCGGTATCTGTTTCAGTTTTTCTCTCGGCGTCTCGTAGGTCACGCCGATCTGCACTACCACGCGCCTCTCGTACATACGGCCGTAGTTGCGTAAGCGGCTTTTGAGCAAATCCGAATTGGAAAAGACCAATTGCTCACCGGAGAGGCTGCGCACCCGGGTGGTCTTGAGGCCGACGTGTTCGACGCTGCCCATGCAGTCGTCGACAACGAGAAAATCCCCTACCACAAAGGGTTTGTCGATAAGAATCGAAAGGGAGGCGAACAGATCGCCGAGAATATTCTGTACCGCCAGCGCGACCGCGACACCGCCCACGCCGAGCCCGGCGACCAGCGCGGTAATGTTGAAGCCGAGGTTGTCCAGAGCGAGCAACAATATGCTCACCCACAACGCCACGCTGATGAGCAGGCCGATGGCATTCAGCGCCGTGACGCTGCCCGGGTCCTGCTTGATCTTGCGCTGGCGGTAGTGCTCCAGGGTGAAGCGCAGTGCCGCGCTGGCCCAGACACCCAGTTGCAATAGCATCGAGAGCACCAGCAGCGTATGCAGAACGCTGCGGGCTCGCTCGGCGAGCTCCACGAACTGTGCGCCTGCCACCAGCGCTCCGACCAGCAGCAGCCACCACTTGGTATGCCGGATCAGACACACCAGGGCGTCGTCGATCACCGTGGTGGTGCGTTCGGCGAGCTTGCCCAGCCGGCGGCCCACCAGACCGATGATGAGTTTTGCTACCAGGAAAGTGGCCACGCTGACAGCCGCGGCCAGTAGCCAGCGCTCGATCAGCGTGCCGGAGAGCTGCAGATGCAGGTAGTCATTGAAAAAATTAATAATCCAGTGGGTCATGCCGAAAATCCGCGGGCCGACTGTTGCGGGAATGGGTGCGCAGCAGACGCGGCGCTAGTGTGTATGAGAGCCAGTAAATCTGCAAGCGCATGTCGGCCCCTGCGCGTCATATTGGCAATCGCTGCTGTACCGTTCGGCACCATTGTCGTCCGTCTGCGCCCCGTTATGGCTCACAATCTTTGCGCTACGCACCGCGGGCGTGCGGCGCGGCATGACCAAACCGGTGCATGCCTTGTTGAATACAGAATAAATTATTGTAAATAAAACATATTTATAAAGAATTCGCGGCTGGCATACTCGTTGCTACTAGCTGTCCATGACTGCGTTTCGGAAGCTTTTATGAAAGAAAAACTCGTTCTTATTGGGAATGGCATGGCGGGTGTGCGGGCGCTGGAGGAGCTGTTGAAGCTGGCGCCCGAGCAGTACGACATCAGTGTTTTCGGCGGCGAGCCCTATGGGAACTACAACCGTATCATGCTCTCGCCGGTGCTGGCCGGCGAAAAAACCGTCGAGCAGATCATGCTCAACGACGAACAGTGGTACGCTGATAACGGCATCAGGCTATTCAAAGGCAAGTGGGTCGAGTGCGTCGATCGCGCCAGACGGGTCGTGCAAGCCAGCGACGGCACTACCGCCGAGTATGACCGCCTGATTATAGCCACGGGCTCCAACCCTTTTATCGTACCGCTTCCGGGCAAGGACCTGGAAGGTGTGATTACTTTTCGTGATATCGCCGACGTGGACGCCATGCTCTCGGCGTGTACGGCACCGGGCGGCAAGGCGATTGTAATCGGTGGTGGTCTGCTGGGTCTGGAAGCGGCCAACGGCCTCAACAAGCAGGGCATGGATGTCACCGTAGTGCACTTGATGGACACTTTGATGGAACGCCAGCTGGATAAACCCGCCGGTGCGCTATTGAAAGCCTCGCTGGAGGAAAAGGGCCTGAAATTTCTCATGCAGGCGCAGACCGAGGCCATCCTCGGCACCGACAAAGTTAGCGGCGTGCGCTTTAAAGACGGCCTGGAAGTACCGGCCGAGCTGGTGGTCATGGCCGTGGGCATCCGCCCCAACTTCAAGCTGGCCGAACAGATCGGTCTGCATTGCGAACGCGGCGTGGTGGTAACCGACACCATGCAGACCTATGATCCGCGTATCTATGCGGTTGGCGAGTGTGTACAGCATCGCGGTCAGACCTACGGTCTGGTGGCGCCGCTGTTCGAACAGGCCAAAGTCTGTGCCAATCACTTGGCCCATATCGGTATCGCCCGATACGAAGGCTCGGTGACCTCAACCAAACTGAAAGTGACCGGTATCGATCTGTTCTCTGCTGGCGACTTTACCGGCGATGACAGCACCCAGGCGCTGGTACTGCAGGATCCCGGTCGCGGTCTGTACAAGAAAGTCGTGCTCAAGGACAACCGCATTCAGGGTGCTGTCATGTACGGCGACACCATCGACGGTACCTGGTACTTTGAGCTAATGCGTGACGGTACCGATGTGTCGGGTTTCCGTGACAGTCTGCTGTTCGGGCAGGCGCACCTGGGCGATTCCGGGCACGGTGACGACAACCGGGTCGCGGCCATGGCCGATACGGCGGAAATCTGCGGCTGTAACGGGGTCTGCAAAGGCCAGATCGTCGATACCATTATTAGGGAAAAGCTCTTCACCCTCGAAGATGTACGCGTCCACACCAAGGCATCCAGTTCCTGCGGCTCGTGCACCGGCCTGGTGGAAGCGCTGCTTGCGCATACGGTGGGCGGCGACTATTCGCTGTCACCGGCAAAAAAACCGCTGTGTGGCTGCACCGAGCATAACCACGATGAGATCCGCGCCGGTATTCGCGACAATGTCCTCACGACTATCCCCGCAGTGCGGCAGTTCTTTGAATGGAAAACCCCGGACGGCTGTTCCAAATGCCGTCCGGCGCTGAATTACTATCTGCTCTGCCAATGGCCGGGCGACTATCAGGATGACAACCAGTCGCGTTTCATCAACGAGCGTGCCCACGCCAACATTCAGAAAGACGCAAGCTATTCGGTGATTCCGCGCATGTGGGGCGGCAGCACCACCCCGCAGGAGCTGCGCGCCATCGCCGATGTCGCGGAAAAGTACGCGGTGAGAATGGTGCACGTCACGGGCGGCCAACGCCTGGCGCTATATGGCCTGAGCAAGGAGCAGCTGCCGAAAATCTGGGGCGACCTGAATCAGGCCGGTCTGGTGTCCGGTCACGCCTACGGCAAAGCGTTACGCACCGTAAAAACCTGTGTCGGGCGCGAATGGTGCCGGTTCGGGACCCAGGATTCCACCGCCCTTGGCATCGAGCTGGAAAAAATGACCTGGGGCTCGTGGACGCCGCACAAGTTTAAAATGGCCGCTTCCGGCTGTCCGCGCAATTGCGCCGAAGCCACGATCAAGGATTTCGGCGTGGTGTGCGTCGACTCGGGTTACGAACTGCATGTGGGGGGTAATGGCGGCGTCAAGGTGCGCGCCACGGATCTGCTCTGCCACGTCGAGACATCCGAACAGGTGCTGGAGTACTGCGCCGCTTTCATGCAGTTGTACCGGGAAGAAGCGCACTATCTGGAGCGGACGGCGCCGTGGATCGAGCGGGTCGGCCTGAGCTACATCAAGGACAAAGTGGTCAATGACGAGGCAGGTCGCAACGCGCTGGTGCAACGTTTCCACTACGCTCAGCAGTTTGCCCAGGACGATCCCTGGGCGGCGCGCGCGCAGGGCGCCGAAGCCCATGAGTTCACACCGATCAAGCAAGTCAGCTAAGATTTCTTTGTCGTCATTCCGGCCTGCGCCGGGATGACGAATGGGGCCGGGATGGCGAATGGAACCGGGATAACGAATCGATCAGCGTTTCCCAATGGGATTTGAGAGTGTCTTATGAACCACGCGGAAAAAATCATGACAGATGCCAGTGGCTGGCTCGAAGTCGGCAGAATCGAGGATATTCCTCCACTCGGTGCTCGTGTCGTACGCACGCCCGACGGCGATATTGCCGTGTTTCGCAACGCCGAGGATGAGATTTTCGCGCTGCGTGACAAGTGCCCCCACAAGGGCGGCCCGCTGTCACAAGGCATCGTCCATGGACGTCGGGTCGCCTGCCCGCTTCACGACTGGAAAATTCACCTCGACAGTGGCGAGGCGGTGGCGCCCGACGAAGGTTGCGCCGCGCGTTACCCGGTGAGGGTCGAGGACGGTTTTATCCGGCTGTCGCTGACACCCGACGAGGGATGTGCGGATCGATAGCCCGGTCGCCGGCCTACGGCGATTAAAGAACGCGATGTCCAGTAACTCCACTCCACGCGAAATCAGCACGACCTGCCCCTACTGCGGCGTCGGCTGCGGCGTGCTGGCCTCTGTCGACGGGCAGATGCAAGTCAGTGTCCGCGGCGACCCGGGGCACCCCGCCAACTTCGGCCGTCTGTGTTCGAAGGGAGCGGCGCTGGGTGAGACCACCGGCCCGGAGGAGCGCCTGTTGTACCCGCGGATCGGCGCCAAGAGAAGCTCTTGGGCCGGCGCGCTGGATTATGCGGCCGAGGGCTTCAGTCGGGTAATCGATCAGCACGGTCCCGAGGCGGTGGCTTTCTATGTCTCCGGGCAACTGTTGACCGAAGACTATTATGTCGCCAACAAGCTGATGAAAGGCTTCATTGGCTCGGCCAACATCGACACCAACTCGCGCCTGTGCATGTCCTCGGCTGTGGCCGGCTACAAGCGCGCCTTTGGTGCGGACACGGTACCCTGCAGCTATGAGGATCTGGAACGCGCCAAGCTTATCGTTCTGATTGGTTCCAACACCGCCTGGTGCCACCCGGTACTGTACCAGCGCATGCGCCAGGCCCGGCAGGAGAACGCGGATCTGCGCATCGTCGTCATTGACCCGCGCCGCACCGCCACCGGCGACAGCGCCGATCTGCATCTGCCCTTGAAGCCCGGCAGCGATATCGATCTGTTCAACGGTCTGCTGTGTTACCTGCACGCCGGGGGGGCGCTCAGCGAGGTGTTCACGGCGCACTGCACCGCCGGTCTGGATGAGGCGCTGGCCGCCGCCCGGGTCCACTGTGCCGACCCGGCGGCTGTCGCCGGGCGCTGTGGATTGGAAGTCGGTCAACTGTTGGAGTTTTATCGGCTGTTTGCGCGTACCGAACGCGTGGTCAGCGTTTTTTCTCAGGGGGTCAATCAGTCTTCCTACGGCACGGACAAGGTCAACAGCATTATCAACTGCCATCTGCTCACCGGGCGCATCGGCCGCCCCGGTATGGGGCCGTTCTCGTTTACCGGCCAGCCCAACGCCATGGGCGGGCGCGAAGTCGGCGGCCTGGCCAATCAGCTGGCCGCGCACATGGATCTCGCCGACGCCGGACACCGCGCACTGGTACAACAGTTCTGGCAGTCTCCGACCCTGGCCGAGGACGAGGGCCTCAAGGCGGTCGACCTGTTCGGCGCCTTGGAAAGCGGTCAGATCAAGGCGCTGTGGATCATGGCGACCAACCCCGCCGTCAGTCTGCCCGACAGCGGGCGCGTGCGCAGGGCGCTGCGGGCCTGCGAACTGGTAGTGGTCTCCGATTGCGTCGAGCATACCGATACCAATCACTTTGCCCATGTGCTGCTGCCGGCTCAAAGCTGGGGCGAAAAAGACGGGACGGTCACCAACTCCGAGCGGCGCATATCGCGCCAGCGCGCCTTCCTGCCGTCGCTGGGCGAGGCCAGGCCGGATTGGTGGATTATCACCGAAGTGGCGCGACGTATGGGTTTCGGGGCCGCCTTCAATTACCGCAACAGTGCCGATATCTGGCGTGAACACGCCGCCCTGTCGGGCTGCGGGAACGGCGGTCAGCGGGACTTTGATATCAGTGCACTGGCCACACTCAGCGACCAGGCATACGCTGACCTGGCGCCCGTGCAGTGGCCGGTCACCGCGCAGCGACCGGGCACGGCGCGTTTGTTTGCCGAGGGACGCTTTTTCACCCCCGACGGGAAAGCGCGTTTTATCGCGGTGGGGCCCCGCCTGCCGGCCAACCCGCTCAGCGCGGACTATCCGCTGGTGCTCAACAGCGGCCGGGTGCGCGATCATTGGCATACTATGACGCGCACCGGCAAATCGGCGCGATTGTCCGCCCATACGCTCGAACCCTACGCCGAAATTCACCCGCTGGACGCCGCCGCGGCGGAGATTCAGGATCGGAGTCTGGTCCGTGTCAGCAGCCGCTGGGGGGAACTGATCGTGCGCGCCAGCGTCAGCGACACTCAGCAGCGCGGCAGCGTGTTTATCCCCATGCACTGGAGCCGGCAATTCTCCAGCGTGGCGAGCGTCGGCTGTCTGATCAGCCCGGACACCGATCCGATCTCAGGGCAGCCTGAATTCAAGCATACCCCCGTGGCAATAGCCGCGTACGCGCCGGCCTGGTACGGTTTTGTACTGTCGCGGCGGCGTCTCGCATGGAACAGCACCAGCCACTACTGGGCCAGCGCAAAAGGCCACGGCCTGTGGCGTTACGAAATCGCCGGACGACAGTCTGTCGCCGACTGGGCCGATTACGCGCGCCGGCTGCTGGGCGCTCACGGCGACCGGGCTGAGTGGCTGGAATACCTGGACCCCGGCGCTGTCCGTTACCGTGCCGCACGGCTGATGGACGGCGCCCTGGAGAGTTGTTTGTTTATCGGCCCGGATTTTCATCTGCCCGCGCGTGACTGGCTGGCGCAACTGTTTGAGCAGAACACTCTGGACGAAGGTTCCCGTACCAGCCTGCTCAGCGGCAGGCCGGGTGCGGGTGGAAACGATCCCGGGCGGGTCGTCTGTGCCTGTTTCGGCGTGGGTGTGAACACCCTCAGAAAAGCGATCGAGAAATATCGGCTGAGTACGGCCGAACAGATAGGGGAGCGGTTGCGGGCGGGGACCAATTGCGGCTCCTGCGTGCCGGAGCTTAAGGCGTTGCTGGGCGAAAGCGGGGAGACAGCCGCGCCGGAAGGAGTCCCCGTGATAAGGTCCGGCGCCGCTGTCCCCTGAACCGTCTAACGTCTAGAACACGTACTGAGCCTGCACAAACAATTCGTTGGCGTCGCTACCGTTGACACCTTTTTCGTTGCTGTTGAGCTGGTAAGTGGCCTGGACTTTAACATCGTGTTTATGGATGAACCAGTTGGCGCCAAAGGTAGTGCGGCCCCATTGCTTGTCGTAATTGTCGGCGTCCTGCTGAGAGTAACCGGCGACCAGTTCCAGGCGGTCGGTCATCACCATATAACCGCCTTCAACCGACCAGTTCTTTAAATCGGTTTTGCCGTTCTGGTACAGCCCGCCGGTGAAGGTGCCATCGGTGGTATCGACATTGAACAGATTATACTCGGCGTCCACCGAGAAGCCGTTGCTGCGAAACGCGCCGCTGAGCTCGTAGCCCGTCACCTGGTCGAGACTGGCGGCGTTGACCTCGTTGTCGCCGTCGTTGTTCCAGCGAAATGCGGCTACGCCGATAGTCGCTTTGGTCTCGCCGGAGAAATCGCCCTGGGAGAATTTCAGAAAACCGAGCGGATGAAAATCGACACGACCGCCGTAAATCCAGCCTTCATTAAAGTCGGAATTGGCGTTTACCGGGGTATCGAAATCCACCCGACCGGCGTTGGGATCGATGTCGGCCTGGGCCACGGAGGCTCCCCAGGTCAGCTTCTTGCTGGCGTTGTGTCCGGTCAGATGCAGGCCAAGGTTGCGATCGGGTGTACCGAAGTTATGGTCGCCGACAAAGGTACGCTCGACAAACTCCTGGTACTTGGAGGAAGTCAGAAATTCACGCGAGAAGGGGAAATTGGCGTTACCCATGGTGACTTTCATGCCTTCGAAGCCGGTGTACTGCATGTAAGCGTCCTTGACCGCGACTTCGTTTTCGTTTTCGGCTTTGCCAAAATCCATCTGAAACTTGCCCTTCCAGTCTTTATGCAGACTGCCCTCGACATACGGGCGCAGACGGCGGAAAAACATCTCGTCGGTGGCCGTACCGCCGTCCGGGTCGGTGCGCAGATACTGCATCTGGATACGCCCGCCCATTTTTACGAACTTGTCACCGTCCTTGTAGACGGTGATACCGGCGTATGCCGGTACAACCACGGCGAGACTCAGCGCGCCGGCCACGGCCCCGCGGATTAAATTGTTAGGCATTTACACGCTCTCCTTATGATGAACACAGTGATGTGTTAAAAACGAGCGTGCAGCGTATTACGGATGTATTACTGAACTATGACGGGCCAGTTACGATTTTGTGACGAATTAAAGGCCGCTATCGCCTTATTCTCCGCTCTGGGTGCGTGACGGGGGCCCGGCCGCAGCTTGACCGGCGGCCTAATCAATAAGTAGAATGTAAACTACTAAAGAACATCTGATTTATTCCTATTCCGTCATTCTGGCGTAGGCCAGACAAAAGCGCTTGCGCGTTGCAGGGCGGCCCGACGGGCGAGCGAAGCGAGTCATCCAGGGGGTTCAATAACCTGGATACCGGCCTGCGCCGGTATGACGAATTGATCAGCTTCCCTAATATGTATAAAAATCGTTTAGGGGCGCTGTAGGAAAACGGCTCCTGTGCATTCGTAGGCTACAGGTATTTTTTCGCAGCTAGCGCGCATGACCCGATGAGCATTGTGCACTCCTCACTGGAAGGCTTCGAAACCGAGGTTATCGAGGCGTCGGACAGGACGCCGATTCTGGTGGATTTCTGGGCCGACTGGTGTGCGCCCTGTCGGGTGATTGCGCCGGTCCTCGAGCGACTGGCGGCTGATCTGCGGGGGCGCCTCAGCGTGGTCAAGCTGGAAGTGGATCAGGGTGAGAATATGAAACTGGCCGGGCGCTATCGTCTGCGGGGTTTTCCCACGGTGGTATTGTTTCATCGCGGCGCGGAGCTGGGGCGTTTTAGCGGTGCCCGCTCCCGGGCGGACATTGTGGATTTCCTGGAAGCTCATCTTGGCGGTGTCTATGCCCGGTAAACCCGGCGCCTGAAACCAGGTGCCTTCAATCCCAATGCAAGGAGCGTTATGAAATTCAGTATTATCAGCGGCAGTCACCGGGAAAACTCTCAAAGCGAAAAAGTCGCACGCTATCTGCAGCGAACCCTGGAAAAACAACAGATCTGCGACCAGACCTGGCTATTCTCGTTGGCGAAAAATCCTCTGCCGCTGTGGGACGAGGGCGTCTGGGAGGCTGACCCGCAATGGCGCCAGCGCCTCCAGCCTTTGTCCGAGCAGCTGAGTTCCAGCGATGCCCTGATTGTCGTTTCGCCCGAATGGCATGGTCAGGTACCGGCGGGATTGAAGAATTTCTTCCTCTTGGTTACACGACAGGAAGTCGGGCATAAACCGGCGTTGATCGTAACGGTATCATCGGCCGACGGCGGCGCGTACCCGGTGGCCGAACTGCGCATGAGCAGTTACAAGAATAATCGCCTCTGTTATATCCCCGAACAGGTGATCGTGCGCAACGTCGAAAGCGTGCTCAACGAGCGTGAGGCGGACAACAACGCTCAGGCCGACCAGTATTTTCGCGACCGTTTTGACTACGCGCTCGGTATCCTCAAAGAATACGCCCTCGCGCTGCGTCAGGTGCGCGCCAGCGGCGCCACCGAGACAACCACCTTTAAAAACGGAATGTGAGCGTGCGCGCCGGTATCAGGACGGCGGATCGGTGACGCAGATCCGGTTCCGGCCGTTATGCTTGGCGCGATACAGAGCCTGATCGGCGCGCGCAAACAATGATTCGGCCGTGTCACTGTCAGCGAGCATGCTGACGCCGATACTCACCGTCATTGCCAGTTCTGCCCCGGAGCATCGGCAGGGATTTTCAGCAATATAACAGCGGATACGTTCGGCGAGTAACGCTGCGCCGTCTCTGTCAGTATCTCGCATCAGGACGACAAATTCCTCGCCACCGTATCGAAACAGCAGATCACCGTCGCGCTTGCAGGTGCCCGTCATGAGGGCAATCGCCTTGAGCGCGCAATCGCCGATGATGTGCCCGTAGCGGTCGTTGATGTGTTTGAAATGATCGATATCCAGCACCAGCATGGCACAGTCGGCCTGGCGCCGACGCGCGTGACTGAGCTCGCGCTGCAGCACTTCGTCGAGTGCTGCGCGATTGCAGACCCCGGTCAGCGGATCTTTCTGCGCCAGCTGCAGGGCGTCCTGATAGAGCAGCGCGTTGCGCAGCGGGTAGAGCAGATTGCACAGCAGGCGTTCGACAATCTCGGTTTCCCGGTCGCTGAATTTCTCGTTTCGGCGCAACGACAGCTTGCCGAGCGGTTCATCTCCGAGGTTCAGTTTGTACGAGCAGCTGTGGCGGGCTTGGGTGCCGAGTTTCACTTCCAGGTTCAGGTCCTCGTTGCGGTAGCGCACGCCCTGATGAGGGATCAAGGCGCCGACCTCCTGGCTGAACAACTCTATCAGACGCGTTGGATCCAGAGTCGTCTGCAGGTATCTGACGAGCTCGAGGGTCTGTTGCGCGGCCAGCTCGGGGCGCACCGAGCGTCGGGGCGGCGGGGCCGCGCCTGTCACTACTTGCGCCATCTCGTGCAGCGGTTTGTTCATAATAGATTTACCGGTTGTGAATCTCCGCTGCGAACAAATGCTAATTCTGTGCCAGTTGTCAGACAAAAAGTAAAAAATTAATAGAAACAAAGAGTAAAAAATTATCTTTTTGCCGCCTACGCGGCAATGGTCAATTATTTGGCGTATCAGTTGCCGCTATTTTGCCGGTCACGGGTAGCGCAGGGGCCTGCGCAGCCGCTTGCGTGCGGCCGGCGGAGCGCACACCATTAGGCTTGGAGAGCCGCCCGGAGTCGCCTGATTCATGAACCGATTGATGTTATGTTTTCTGCTAATGCTTCCTGCGGCGGTAATCGCCGAGACCGCCCCTGTCAATGCCGATGCGCCGTCGTTGGGGCCGGGTATGGTCAACCCGGGGTTTCACGAACAACCCGCCTGGTTCAAACAGTCTTTTCTTGATATCCGTGAAGATGTCGCCGAAGCCGCCGCCAACGGGCGGCGGGTGATGCTGTATTTTTATCAGGACGGTTGCCCTTACTGCAAAAAACTGCTGGAGACCAATTTCAGCCAGCGCGATATCGTCGAGCGCACCCGGGACCGGTTCGATGTGATCGCCATCAACCTGTGGGGAGACCGCGAGGTCGTGGATTTCGCTGGCAATCCGGTAACGGAGAAAAACTTTGCCTCGGCGCTCAAAGTCATGTTCACCCCGACGCTGGTGTTTCTCGACGAGCAGGGCGCGGTGGTGGTGCGCCTGAACGGCTATTATCCACCGCATAAATTCGCCGCCGTGCTCGACTACGTGGGGCAGCGCAAAGAACGCGAATCGGATTTTCGCACCTACCTGGCGGGTAATGCGCCTGTAGCCTCCAAGGGCAAGTTGCACCACGACGCCAGTTACCTGCAACCGCCATATCGACTGGCGCAGAGGAAAAGCGGCAAGCCGTTGCTGGTGCTGTTCGAACAGAAGGACTGCGCTTCGTGCGACGAGCTGCATGAGGATATTTTCGCCCGCAGCGAGACTCGCCAGCTGCTCGAGCAGTTTGACATCGTCTTGCTGGATATGCGGGCGGATCTACCCCTACAGACCCCCTCCGGCCAACAGACCACCAGCGGCCAATGGTCACGGGCGATGAATATCCAGTACGCACCGACATTGGCGATGTTCGACCGGGAGGGCACAGAGGTGTTCCGTACCGAGGCTTATCTGAAGGCCTTCCATGTACAATCGTCGCTGGATTATGTGCTCTCCGGAGCCTACCGCGCGCAGCCGAGTTTCCAGCGCTACATTCAGAAGCGCGCCGAGGCGCTGGAAGCGCAGGGTGTGCACATAAACCTGATGGACTGAAGCGCCGCTACTGCGCCTCGAACTGAGCCCCGGTTATGCCCCGGCTGTCGCTGCCCAGCAAATAGAGAAAGGGTGACACGACGTCCGCGGGTTTGGCCTGCTGATCGGGATGTTCGCCGGGATAGGCGAGGCTGCGCAGGGCCGTGGCCACCGCCCCCGGATCGACGCTGTTGACGCGGATAGGTGTATTGGTCTCAAGCTCGTCGGCGAGGATTTGCATAAGGTTTTCCCCTGCGGCCTTGCTGACGGCATAGGCCCCCCAGTAAGCCTTGCCCTGGCGCCCGGTGCTGTCGGAGCAGAACACCACCGAGGCATCTTCGCTTTTCATCAGGGGGGCCAGGCAGGCGCGGGTGAGCATGAAGGGCGCATTCAGGTTGATCTGTAAAATGCGCAGCCAGAGCTCGGTCTCGAAATGTGCCAGCGGCACCAGCGCGCCGAGCATCGCGGCGTTGTGCAGCAGGCCATCGAGGCGGCCGAATTCCTTATCCAGGGTGCCGGCAAGATCAAAGTAGTCTTTTTCGGTAGCGCCTTCCAAGTCCATCGGATAGATGGCCGGTTGCGGTCCCCCCGCCGCTTCAATGCGATCGTAAACCGCTTCGAGCTCACGCACTGCCTTGTCCAGCAAAATCACCGTGGCGCCCTGCGCGGCGCAGGCGCAGGCGACCGCCGCGCCGATGCCCTTAGCCGCGCCGGTGACGAGGATAATTTTCTTCTCGAGCGAGCCCTCCGGGGGCGACCAATTCTCAGGAATACGCATCGGCCAAGTCTAACATGTTTGTCTTCCGTAGCGATTTGATGACGTGGCGTGCGCAACGTTGCCCACTGCGCACCGCGCTTTCCAGCGTCGCCGGCAGCCCGGTAGCGGTATAGTCTCCCGCCAGCCACAGACCGTTGATCGGCGTGTCGTTGTCCGGGCGCAGCGCATCAACGCCGACCGCCGCGCAGAAGGTCGCGCGTTTGTCCCGTATCAGGCGGCCATGCTCGGGCGCCGGCCAATGTGGAAAATGGCCGGCCAGCTCGGCGGTGACGCTTTCCAGGAGCCTGGCCGCGGGCCAGCGCAGGTGTTCGCCGCGCCCGCTGATCACCACCGCCATCAGACCCGGCTGCGCGCACACACCGCGATCGAAGATCCATTGCGAGACACCGCCCTCGCACCCGACCATGGGCACCTCCAGGCTCGTCTCGGGGGGATATTGCAGATAGACAGTGGCAATCGGTTCATTACCCAGCGCGGCGAGCTTTGCCGCCAGCGGTTGCAATAGGGCGTGACGGGTGAGCAACCTGCGGCTGGTGCGGTGCGGTGTGGCGAGAATCACCTGACGGGCTTCTATGGTGCGCGCACCGACGGCCACGGCGCGCACGCCGTGGCCGTCGATCTCCAGCGCGGTAACCCGCTGTCCCAACTCCACACTGGCGCCGTGGCGTTCGAGGAATTCAGCGGCCGGGCGCGGCAGTAGTGCGTTGAGCTCCTGGCGTGGAATCAGCAGATCGGAGTGCGCTCTGGCGCTGGTGAACAGTGTCTGCAGTACGCCAACGAATAACCGCGCTGAAGCCAGGCTGGCGGGTGTGTTCAATGTTGCGACACACAGCGGCTCCCAAAGTTTGCGCACCAGCGCCGGCGTCTGCGCATGGGCGTGCAGCAGCGCCTGCACGCAGATGTCCTCGTCGACCGGGATTTGCATGCGCATGACCCGACGACTGAACCGCAGCGCCTTGAGCCGTTCGCGCGCCGACAGCCCGCGCGCCCCGCTGAGTGCGCCCAGCAGGTGGAAGGGAGCGGGGAGTGTGGGCGCCTGCAGTTTCAGGCTGATCTTTTCGCGGCGGTAGAGCTGCAGGGTCAACGGCAGGCGTTCGAAAGCCTGCTCCATATCCACACCGGTCTGGCGCATCAGCGTCAGCAATGATTGGTAGGCGCCGATCATCAGGTGCTGACCGTTATCCAGAATCCGCCCGCCAATGCGTAAACTGCGCGCCCGTCCACCCAACTGCCGCGCCGACTCCAGTACCACCACCGGCACTCCGTGCCTGCTCAGCGTGAGCGCGGCGGCCAGGCCCGCCCAGCCTCCGCCGGCGATCACGACAGGACAGTCGGCCGATGTATCATTCATGGGCGCGGCGCCGGTGGCGACGACGCTCGCGCCGCGCGCTCATCCAGGCGATCCAGAATTTGCGTAACGGCGTCAAGCGCAAGCGGTGCTGCATGACGTTGAAACCATCGGCTTCAATTTCATCCAGCAGCGCCTGGTAAATGGCCGCCATGATCAGTCCGCTGCGTTGCGCGTAGCGATCCTCCTCGGGCAGGCAGGCCAGGGCGCGCGCGTAGTAATCGCGGGCGCGCCGCGCCTGCTCGGCCAGTACTCCGCGCAGGCGCTCACCGGCATGAATCAAATTGTCGGCGTCGAGGCCATGAGCGGCCAATTCGTCGCCCGGCAGGTAGACCCGGCCGCGTTCGGCATCTTCGCGCACGTCGCGGATGATATTGGTCAATTGCATCGCCGTGCCCAATGTTTCGGCGTACTTCAGCGTCCGCCGGTCCCGATAGCCGAAAATTTCCGCCGACATCAGACCTACCACGCCGGCCACCCGATGGCAGTACAACGCCAGTTCGCTGAAGTTTGCATAACGTTGCTGGTGCAGATCCATGGCCATGCCGTCGATGACTTCGTGGAAATATTCCGCGGGCAGATTGTAGTGCTCGAGTACCCCCTGCAGTGCGCGCGTGACGGGATGGGTGGGGCGCGCCGCGAAGCAGGCCTCGATCTCAGCGCGCCACCAGTCGAGTTTACGCTGGGCGATACCCGGGTCGCTGCAATCATCCACGCTGTCGTCCACTTCACGGCAGAAGGCATACAGCGCGATGATCGCGCGGCGGCGCGCGGCGGGCAGAAAGAGAAAGCTGTAGTAGAAACTGGAACCGCTGGCGGCGGCTTTGTTCTGACAATACCGATCGGGGGCCATGAGCGGTCCGGCCACTGGGTGTTGCTCTGATTCTATCGTCTCCGGCATCTCAGGCGAACCCCTGGCGCAGCGCGCGCCAGCCGATGCTCAGGCGCTCGCCTCGGCTGAGGCGGACACGGCTGAAGGCATCCTGCTGGCGGTGAAGCTTTTCCAGTACGCGTGATCCACCGAGAATGATAGCGCGCAGCTCCAGTGCAAAGCGCCCTCTCAGGCGTGTCCCGAGCGGGCTGCCGGCGCGCAGCAGGCGCGTCGTGCGTTGTATCTGAAACTGCATCAGGGCGCGCATGGCGGCGCTGTTGCGCTGCGCGAGGATATCGGCTTCGGCCACGCCGAAGCGCGCCAGGTCTTCGCCTGGCAGATAGATACGTCCGCGCAACGTGTAGTCCGGCGCCACATCCTGCAGGAAATTGATCAGCTGCAGGGCGCTGCACAGCGCATCGGATAAACCGAGATCGCGCGGTGACGCCTGGGCGTGCAGGTGCAGCAGCAGCCGGCCAACCGGATTGGCCGAGCGCCGGCAATAGTCCATGAGTTGACCAAAATCGCGGTAGCGCGTCTGCGTCACGTCCTGGCGAAAGGCGCTCAGCAGGTCATGGAAGGGTTGCAGCGGCAGAGTGTGTCGGGAAATAGCGTCGGCCAGCGCCAGATACAGCGGGCTGTCGGGTGTGCGGGCCTCGTCAATCAAGTGCAACGCAGCGGCCATCTCGTCGAGCTGCGCCAGCCGTTGTTGTGCGCTTGCGCTGCCTTCATCGGCGATGTCGTCGGCGCAGCGGGCAAAGGCATAGATGGCGGCGACCGGGTCGCGCAAGCGCGCCGGCAGCAACAGGGAGGCGACCGGAAAGTTCTCGTAGTGAGAGCGCGCCAGCGCCCGGCACCAGCGGTAGCCGGCGCGTACCGCGGCCGGATCAGTGGACATCGCCGGGGGGGTCGGGCTCGCCCTGGACGGGGCGCGGCAGGCGTTCCACCGGTTCGGGTTCGGGCAGGTCTTTTTTACGCCGGATACCCATTTCGCCGAACTTGCGCGCGCCCGGCAGCACGCGGCTGTCAAACGAGCCGACGGCGCTGTTGTAGCTGTCGACACTGCGCCGAAGACTGCTGCCGAGCTTGCCGAGGTGGTCGGCAAAAGTGCTCAGACGATCGTACAGCTCTTCGCCCAGGGTCAGGACCTGCTCGGCGTTTTCGGCCAGCGATTCCTGGCGCCAGCCGTAGGCCACCGCGCGCAGTAGCGCCACCAGGCTGGAGGGCGTGGCCAGCACCACTTTTTCGGCCATCGCTTCTTCGAGCAGACGCGGGTCGATTTCCAGTGCCGCGCTGAGGAATTGATCGCCGGGGATGAACAGGACGACAAAATCCGGTGATTGCGGAAACTGCTGCCAATAGCTCTTGCTGGCCAGTTCGCGCACCCGGTCGCGCACGTTGCGTGCATGACGCTGGATTTCCAGCGCGCGGCCGGCGTCATCGGCCGCCTCGGCCGCTCCCAGATACGCATCCATGGGCGCTTTGGCATCGACGATGATTTCGCGCCCGCCGGGCATGCGCACGATCATATCGGGGCGCTGCTTACCGCTGTCGGTATCGACGCTGCGTTGTTGCTCGAAGTCACAGTGCTTGACCATGCCGGCCAGCTCGACGAGTCGTTTCAGGGTCAGCTCACCCCACTGGCCGCGCACTTCCGGTCGGCGCAGGGCCTTGACCAGGTTGCGCGTCTCGCCCTGCAGTTGCTCCTGGGCCAGGGCCATGAACTTCAAATGTTGCGTGAGCGAGCCGAAGGCCGCTTCGCGCTCCTTTTCCATGCGCCGGATCTGTTGGTCGGTTTTTTCCAGGGATTCGCGGATTGGCTTGACCAGACCCTCGACGGCTTTTTCGCGCTGCTCCAACTCGCCGCTGGCACGCGTATGGAGGGTCTTGAAATTGGTTTCCGCCAGCTTGAGAAATTCACTGCTGTTGGATTTCAGCACATCGCTGGCGAGGGATTTGAAGGTGGTCTCGAATTGCAGGCGAGCCTCTTCGAAGCTGCGCAGTTTTTCTTCCATCGCCTGACGCTGGGAGCCCAGCTGACTCTCCAGACGGATGTTGTCCTCACGCAGCCCGGCGACCGCACGCTGGGCGCGCAGGTGGGCGAGCAGCCAGCCGACCAGCGCGGCCAACGGCACGGCGACGAGCAACAGTATCCAGTAGGTAAGTTCCATGCCAGCACATCATACCGTACCGCGCCCCGCGCCGCTCAACCGAACAATGGCAGCTCCAGGGAGAGCAGTGCCATAACGGTGCCGATCGCGGCGCCGGCCAGCACGTCGCTGGGGTAGTGCAGGCCCAGCACCGGTCGGGACAGCGCCACCAGTGCACTGAACGAGGCCAGGGGCGCGGCCAGTTCGGGCAAATAGGCACTGCACACCAGGGTGAAATTGACCGCGTGCAGAGTATGCCCCGAGGGAAAACTGAACTGATCAAGGCTGGCGGTTTTTTGCCGCACCCGCGGGTGCAGGTTACACGGACGCTGCCGCGAGGTGGTTTTTTTCAGCACCTTATAAACCAGCAACGCCGGCAGCCCGGCGAGCAGCATGTGCAGCGCGGCCTGCCAGCCCGGCTCGCCGTAGAGCGAGGGCAGAATCAGTATCAGGCTGTACCAGAAAACGCCGTTGCCCATGCGGCTGATGAACCGAAAAAACAGTTCCGGAATGCGGTATGCGCTGAGGCGATTAAAGCCGATGCACAGGTTGAGATCCAGTTGGTACCAGCGGTTCATGGCGTTTTGCCTGCCTGCTCTTCGAGCAACTGCTGAAAACGCTCGACAATGGCCTCCCAGGTCAACCCGGCGGCATGGCGGGCGGCCGCCGCGCCGAGGCGGCGCACAGCCGCGCTATCGTGCGCGAGGGCGACGGCTCGCTCGACAAACGCCTGCGGCTCGTCGTTGGCGGCGAGCGCGCCATTGTCTCCGTCGCGAATATGTTCGCCGGCGGCGGCCAGCGCATAGGCGACAACCGCCAGCCCGGAGGCCATCGCCTCGGTAACCACATTGCCAAACGTCTCGCTGCGACTGGGAAACAGAAACAGATCGCCGCTGGCGTAATGCCGCGCCAGCTCGGTGCCATGGCGCATACCGCAGAAGACGAAATCCGGGTTCTCGCGCGACAGCCTGGCACGCATCGGTCCGTCGCCGACCAGGATCAGGCGGGCGCCGGGTGTTTGCCTCTCTATGGCGCGAAACGCCGCCACGGCGGTCAGAATGTTTTTCTCGGCGGCGATGCGCCCGACATACAGGCATGCCAATTGTCCCGGATCGACACCCCATTGATGGCGCAAACTGTCGTCGCGTCGGGCCGGGTTAAAGCACGCGGCGTCTACGCCACGCTGCAGCACTTCCACACAGCCGAAGTCCTGGGCCCGCAGTTGCGCCGCCAACGCCGCGGTCGGCACCAGCGTGCAGCCGGTGCGCCGGTGCAGTTTACGCAGGTACGCGAGTATCAGCGGTTCCAGCAGTTTGAGGCGGTAGTGGCGGCTGTAGGTATGAAAGTTGGTATGAAAGCCGCTCAGCGCGGCGATGCCGAGCTCGCGGGCGGCGCCGGCCGCCGACCAGCCAAGGGGCCCTTCGGTAGCGATATACACGGCGTCCGGCGGATGGTTGCGCCAGGTGTTGCGCAACCGCCCAAAGGCGGGGAAGCCGAAGCGCAATTCGCGGTACATGGGCACCTGCATGCCGGCGAACAGGTGCTCGGCATATTGACCGTTGATGCGCGGGGATTCGTCGCGCGACTGACACGGCCGAAACAACTCCACCCGGCAGCCGCGGCGCAGCAGGCCCTCGACCAGCTTGCCCAAGGTCATGGCAACCCCGTTGACCTCGGGGGCGTAGGTTTCGGTCACCACAGCGATGTAGGGTCCAGCAGGCAAAGGCTTGCACCGGTGGTTAGACGCCGCCAGTGTCGGTCCTTTGTATGACGGGTGCGTGTAGTTTCGGTGAACTGTTTATGACAGCCAGGCGAGAATATCGCCGGGCTCGCGGATCAGCGCCGTGGCGCCCCAGGTCTCCGGGCGATCACTGTCCAGCAGATAACCGAACAGCGCCACCAGTGTGGTCATACCGGCGTTGCGACCGGCCTGTATGTCGCGCTCTGCATCGCCCACATAGAGGCAGCGGTCGGGCTCTGCGCCGATCAGCCGGCAGGCGTGCAGCAGCGGCGCCGGGTGCGGTTTGCGTTGTTCGAGCGTGTCGCCACAGACCACGCCGGCCGCGCGCGTGCTCAGCTGCAGGGCTTCCAGCAGCGGTGCGGTCAGCCAGCCCGGTTTGTTGGTGACCACGCCCCATTGCAGGCCGTTGGATTCAATATAGTCGAGCACCGCTTCCATACCGGGAAACAGGCGGGTGCGGCGGGCAATATGGCTGGAGTAATACGCGAGCAGCTGCTCTCGCAGGGGTTCGAATCCGTCCTCGCCGGGCTTCAGCCCGAACCCGAGTTCGATTAACGCATTACCGCCGTGGGAAACTACAGGGCGAATGAACTCGAAGGGCAGCGGGCGTGCGCCGTTGGCCTGTAACACCGCGTTCAGCGCGTCGGCCAGATCGACCGCGGTGTCCAGCAAGGTACCGTCGAGATCGAACAGCACCGTGGTATAGGCGTGGTCAGTCAGCTTTCTTGAACCAGGCGAGATAGTTTACATCCACGTTGCGCTCCAACCGGTAGTGCGCGGTGAGCGGGTTGTAGGTCATACCGGTGAGGTCCTGAAGCTTGAGGCCGGCCGCCCGCGCCCACCGTTCCAGTTCCGAGGGTCGGATGAATCTGGCGTAGTCATGAGTGCCACGGGGAAGCATCCGCAACAGGTACTCGGCGCCGAGGATGGCCAACAGATACGCCTTGGGGTTACGGTTGATGGTTGAGAAAAAGACGTCGCCACCCGGCTTGACCAGTTGCGCGCAGGCGTCAATCACCGAGGCGGGCTCGGGCACGTGCTCGAGCATTTCGAGGCAGGTGCAGCTGTCGAAAGCCGCCGGGTGCTCGGCGGCCATCTGTTCGGCGGTGGTGTGCTGATAGTCCACCTCGAGGCCGGATTCGAGTTGATGCAATCGCGCCACGGTCAGCGGCGCTTCACCCATATCGATACCGGTCACGGTGGCACCCAGGGTCGCCATGCCTTCGGACAACAGTCCGCCGCCGCAGCCGACATCGATCACCCGGCGATCGGCCAGCGGCGCGTGTCGGTCGATGTACTCCAGGCGCAGCGGATTGATGTCGTGCAGCGGCTTGAATTCACTGTGCGGATCCCACCAGCGCGAGGCCAGTTCCTCAAATTTGCTGATTTCGGCGTGATCGACGTTGTCGGTGACGGGGTTCATGGCGACAAGATACCGGGGGTGGGGTGACTCGGCAAGGCCCGTGTCAGGTCGAGTGAGGCGCCGCGTCGGCCGCCGCGATACGCCCTTGCCAGGTGTGCGCACGCTGCAGGATATCGGCCATGTCCAGTTGTGTCAGTTGGCGGTTTTTCAACAAGTGGTGGCCCGCCACCCAGACGTCGCTGACCTGTTCGCGCCCGGCGGCGTAGACCAGTTGCGAGATGGGGTTATACAGCGGCCGGGTTTCCACGGCGCCGAGGTCGACAGCGGTGATATCCGCCCATTTGCCCGCTTGCAGCGAGCCGATGGCCTCGCCCAGCCCCAGCGCGCGGGCGCCACTCAGCGTCGCCATGCGCAAAGCCTCGGGGGCCGGCAGAGCGCTGGCGTCCCCCTGTACCGCTTTGGCCAACAGTGCGGCACTGCGCAGTTCGCCCAGCATATCCAGGTCGTTGTTACTGGCCGCGCCATCGGTGCCGAGCGCCACGTTGATACCCGCATCGAGCAGTTTTTGCACCGCGCAGAATCCGCTCGCCAGTTTCAGGTTGGACTCCGGGCAATGCACCACCGTGGCGCCGCTGTCGGCCACCAGTTGGCGCTCGGCGTCGGTGAGTTGTGTCATGTGCACCGCCATTAGGGAAGGCGACAGCAGCCCCAGGTCGTGCAGGCGTTGCAGCGGCCGCTGGCCACAGGCGCGCAGACTGTCGCTGATTTCACCGGCGGTTTCGTGCACGTGCATGTGCACCGGCAGCTCCAGTTCGTCGGCCAGTACCTGCACGCGGCGCAGCGGCGCGTCCGATACCGTGTAGGGGGCATGCGGGGCGAAACTGCAGCGCACCAGGGGGTGATGTTTGTACTCGTCCTGCAGGGCGAGGCCCTTGGCGAAGTATTCATCGGGGCCGCCGGCATAGGCGGTGGGGAAGTCGATGAGGATCATGCCGGCGCACACGCGCATGCCGGCGCTGGCTGCCGTCCTGGCTGTGATTTCGGGAAAGAAGTACATATCGTTGAAACAGGTGGTGCCGCTGCGCAGCATTTCGGCCATCGCCAGTTGGGTGCCGTCGTGGATGAACTGTTCGCTGACCCACTGTTGTTCGGCCGGCCAGATGTGCCGCTGCAGCCATTCCATCAACGGCAGGTCATCGGCGATACCGCGCAGCAGAGTCATGGCGGCGTGTGTGTGGGCATTGACCAGACCGGGGATCAGAGCGTGTCGGTCCAGTTCGACTTCGCTGCGCGCCTGAAAGCTCTGGCGGGCCTCGGCTTGCGGCACAATCGCCTCGATACGGCCCTCGTCGATGGCGACAGTGTGGTGCTCCAGCACCGTGGCGTGAGGTTCTACCGGGATAACCCAGCGGGCGTGCAGCAGTGTTTCAACGGCTCTCATGGCGGCGAGTATAGCGGCCAAGTGAGAAGCGAGGGAACCGGGCGGGGCAAGCGCTGTTATTTCCGGTCGACGGCGTAGAGGTGCACGTCGCGTTGCGGGTAGGGGATGCTGATGTCGTTGGCGTCGAAGGCCAGCTTGATGTTTTCCAGCAGATCGGCGCGCACCGGCCAGTAGTCGGCGCTGTTGACCCAGGGGCGCACATTGAAATTGACACTGTTGTCGCCGAGTTCGGCCATGGCAATGCTCGGCGCCGGATCCTCCAGAATGCGCTCGTCTTGTTGCATGATATCCGCCATGAGCTGCTTGGCTTTGGCGATGTCGTCGTCATAGCCGATACCGAACACCAGGTCAATACGACGGGTCGGTTTGGTCGAATAGTTGGTGATGGTGCCGTCGTAGATCTGGCTATTGGGCACGATCACCGCGCGGTTATCGCCGGTACGCAGCAGGGTAGCGAACATGCGCACTTCCTCGACCACGCCGGCGGCACCGCCAGCCTCGATGAAATCCCCCGCCTTGAAAGGCCGGAAGAGGATGATCATCACCCCGGAGGAGAAATTGGACAGTGAATCTTTCAGCGCCAGGCCAACGGCCAGGCCGGCGGCGCCGAAAATAGCGAGCAGCGAAGTGGTCTGGATGCCGACATGGTCCAGGGTCGCCATGATCACCGCCACCAGCAGCACCAGATAGATGATGTTGGTGAGGAAATTAATCAGCATCTCGTCGAGCCGGCTGCGGGTCATGGCCCGGCGCGAGAGTCCGGTAAGCCGTTGGGCGATCCAGCGGCCGACCAGAAAAATCAGGATCGCCACGACAATACGGATACCCCAGGGAACCAGCACCGACTCGATGATGGCCGGGTCGCTCCAGTCGACTGCGGTTACAGATTCCATAAAACAAAACTCCTTACATACGGGTTAGGGGGGCACTGATTCATTCTGTATAGGGGGGCGGATTAATTCTGTAACCGTCATTATTAGGCAAACTCTGATCAATTCGCCATACTGGCGCAGGCCGGGATCCATCAACCAGCCCGTGCTGAACTTGTTTCAGTATCCGGCGCGACGAATCGAATCAAAGTCAACAGGCGTCGAGTAGAACCTGAATTCAATCAGCTTGCAAGCCACGCCGGCCGCTGCTGTACAATTGCGCTGATGAACGATAATCACGATTGCGTACGCGCCGTACACTGGGAAGACAATGCACTGCGGCTGCTCGACCAGCGGCGTCTGCCGACGGAAGAGATCTGGTTGACCCTGGCCGACACCGCAGCGGTGGCCGCAGCGATTCGCGACATGGTGGTGCGCGGGGCGCCGGCCATCGGCATTACCGCGGCCTATGGCGCGGTGCTCGCGGCCCGCCATCGTTACCGCAGCGACCCGCTTGCCTGGCGCCAAACCCTGCAAGCCGATCTTGATCTGTTGCGCCAGGCCCGGCCCACCGCGGTCAACCTCGGCTGGGCGCTGGATCGGGTCAGCGCCTGTCTGGACAACCTGCGGGGCGACCCCGAAGCGGCGCTGCTGGCGCTGGCGCGCGAGCTTCATGAGCAGGACATAGCCGCCAATCGCCGCATGGGGGATTTGGGCGCTGCGCTCATCGAAGCAGGCAGTGGGGTGTTGACGCACTGCAACACCGGCTCGCTGGCCACCGGCGGTTACGGCACGGCGCTGGGGGTGATCCGCAGTGCCTGGCGCCAGGGCAAATTGAATGCGGTGTTCGCCGATGAGACGCGCCCGTGGCTGCAAGGGGCCAGACTGACCGCCTGGGAGTTGGTGCGCGATGCGATTCCCGTCAGTCTGGTGGTCGACGGCGCGGTCGCGCATCTGATGCAGTCCGGTCAGGTGCAATGGCTGATTGTCGGTTCCGACCGCATCGCCGCCAACGGCGACGTCGCCAATAAGATCGGTACCTGTACCGCCGCCATCGTGGCCCGTTATTACGGCGTGAAAGTAATGGTGGTCGCGCCGGCCTCGACGGTTGACATGCACACGGCCTGCGCCGCGGATATTCCCATCGAACAGCGCCCGGCCGAGGAAATTCTGCAGCTGGCGGGGCGCCCGGTCGCGGCGCCCGGCGCGCAGGCCTGGAACCCGGCTTTCGATATCACTCCGGCGGGTTTGGTCGATGCCATCGTCACCGAACGCGGCGTGGTTGAACGGCCGGATGCGACAAAAATGGCTGCGCTCATGGGTTGACGGAAATTTGACGGAATCGCTCTCAGAGCGATTCTGAGCCGTTTTCAGCAACGTTTGTCTTGATGCAGTACCCCCCGCGCCTGTGCTAAGATGCCGCTTTTACGCGCGCAGAATTTCCAGCGCCGGACACAAGCCCCGGAAACAATAACACTGGATAAGCATGGCTGATTTCGCCAAAGAAGTTCTTCCCGTCAACCTGGAAGACGAAATGCGGCAGTCCTACCTCGATTACGCCATGAGCGTGATTGTCGGTCGCGCCCTGCCTGATGTGCGCGATGGCCTGAAGCCGGTACACCGTCGGGTGCTGTTCGCCATGAGCGAATTGGGTAACGACTGGAACAAACCGTATAAAAAGTCCGCGCGCGTGGTCGGTGACGTGATTGGTAAATATCACCCCCACGGTGATACCGCGGTGTACGACACCATTGTGCGTATGGCGCAGCCGTTCTCGCTGCGTTACATGCTGGTCGACGGGCAGGGCAACTTCGGTTCGGTCGACGGCGACTCGCCCGCGGCGATGCGTTACACCGAAGTGCGCATGGCGAAGATCGCCCACGAACTGCTGGCCGATCTGGACCGCGAAACGGTCGATTTCGTTCCCAACTACGACGAATCGGAATCCGAGCCCTCGGTATTCCCCACGCGGGTGCCCAACCTGTTGGTCAATGGCTCGGCGGGTATCGCCGTGGGCATGGCGACCAACATTCCGCCGCACAACCTCAGCGAAGTGATCGACGGCTGCATGGCGCTGATCGACAATCCGCAGCTCTCGCTGCAGGAGCTGATCGAGTATATACCGGGGCCGGATTTTCCCACCGCGGCGTTCATTAACGGTGTGCGCGGTATTCATGAGGCCTACGCCACCGGGCGCGGGCGGGTGTACATCCGCGCGCGCTCGCACGTCGAGGGCGAGGACGGCGCGCGCCAGGCGATTATTGTCACCGAACTGCCCTATCAGGTGAACAAGGCCCGGCTGCTGGAAAAGATCGCCGAACTGGTCAAGGACAAGAAGATCGAGGGCATCAGCCAGCTGCGTGATGAGTCTGACAAGGACGGCATGCGCATGGTCATCGAGCTGAAACGCGGCGAAGTGGCCGAGGTGGTGCTGAATAATCTCTACCAGCACACCCAGCTGCAGAATGTATTCGGGATCAATATGGTCGCCCTGGTCGACGGCCAGCCGCGACTGCTCAACCTCAAAGAAGTGCTGCAGGCGTTTGTCCGTCACCGCCGCGAAGTGGTTACCCGGCGTACCGTCTACGATCTGCGCAAGGCGCGTGAGCGCGCGCACATTTTGGAAGGCCTGGCGGTCGCGCTGGCCAACATCGACGAAGTGATCGCGTTAATCAAGGCGTCCAAAAGCCGCGCCGAGGCGCGCGCGGAACTGGCGCGCCGCGAGTGGCGGCCGGGCATCGTCACCGAGCTGTTGCAGCGCTCGGGCAGCGAGGCATCGCGCCCCGACGGGCTGGATGCACTGTGCGGCTTTCACGGCGAGATCTACCGCCTGTCCGAGACTCAGGCCCAGGCCATCCTCGACCTGCGCCTGCACCAGCTCACCGGTCTGGAGCAGAGTAAAATCGTCGACGAATACCGCGAGGTGATCGAACGTATCGACGCGCTGCTGGAGATTCTCAACAACCCGGATTGTCTGATGCAGGTGATCCGTGATGAGTTGCTGGAAGTGCGCGAGCAGTACGGTGACCCGCGGCGCACCGAAATTCTCGTCGATCAGCTTGATCTGACGATGGAGGATCTGATCACCGAAGAGGATGTGGTGGTCACCCTGTCGCACTCCGGTTACGCCAAGTCGCAGCCGTTGTCCGACTATCGCGCCCAGCGCCGCGGCGGGCGCGGCAAGGCGGCCACGCGCGTCAAGGAAGAGGATTTCGTCGACAAGCTGTTTATCGCCAGCACCCACGACACCATTCTTTGCTTCAGTTCACGGGGCAAGGCGTACTGGCTGAAGGTGTATCAGTTACCGCAGGCGGGGCGTACCGCGCGCGGTAAACCGATCGTCAACCTGTTGCCACTGGAAGAGGGCGAGCGCATCAACGCCGTGCTGCCGGTGCGCGAATACAGCGAAACTCAGTTCGTCTTCATGGCCACGGCGCAGGGCACGGTGAAAAAGACCGCGCTGGCCGATTTCTCCCGCCCGCGCACTAACGGCATCATCGCCGTCGACCTGCGCGACGATGATTATCTGGTCAACGTTCAGATCACCGACGGCAACCAGAACGTCATGCTGTTCAGCAACGCCGGCAAGGCGATCCGTTTCAAGGAGGCGGATGTCAGACCCATGGGCCGCACTGCTTGCGGTGTGCGCGGTATTCGCCTGGGCGCCGGCCAGAAGGTGATCGCGCAGATAATCGTCGACGAAGGCTCGGTGCTGACGGCCACGGCCAACGGCTACGGCAAACGCACTCTGGTGGCGGATTATCCGCTCCACGGTCGCGGTGGCCAGGGCGTGATTTCCATCCAGGGTTCGGAGCGCAACGGCGATGTGGTCGGCGCGGTGTTGGTGCGCGATGAAGACGAAATCATGCTCATCAGCAACGGCGGCACGCTGGTGCGCACCCGTGTCAATGAAGTCTCCACCATGGGGCGTAACACGCAAGGCGTGCGCCTGATCAACCTGCACAGCGAAGAGCGTCTGGTCGGCGTGGAGCGCGTGATCGATGACCAGGACGAAGCTGTCGTGGATAGTGAACCGACCGACGATGCCCCGCGGTAGGCGGGCGGCGGGCGGGTCGACCGAATCAGAATAATCCTTGGAGTGTGATAAGCAATGACTGTCTATAATTTCAGCGCCGGTCCGGCGGTGTTGCCCAAAGAGGTGCTCGAACAGGCGCGCGAGGAACTGCTCGACTGGCACGGCAGCGGTATGTCGGTGATGGAGATGAGCCACCGCGGCAAGCAGTTCATGGAGATTGCCGCCCGGGCCGAAGCCGATCTGCGCGAGCTGATGAAAATCCCCGACAACTACAAAGTGCTGTTCCTGCAAGGCGGCGCGTCCAGTCAGTTTGCCATGGTGCCGGCCAACCTGTTGCGCGGCAAAACCCGCGCCGACTATATCTGCACCGGCGCCTGGGGCAAGAAAGCGATCGCCGAGGGCAAACGCTACTGCGAGGTGAATATCGCCGCCAGTTCGCAAGCCGACGGCTTCAACAGCATTCCCGAGCCCTCCGGCTGGCAATTGGATGCGGATGCCGCCTACCTGCACTACACGCCGAACGAGACCATCGGCGGTGTCGAGTTCCACTGGATACCCGATGCCGGCGCCGTGCCGCTGGTGGCGGACATGTCCTCGACCATTTTGTCGCGCCCCGTGGATGTCAGTCGCTTCGGGGTTATTTATGCGGGGGCGCAGAAAAACATCGGTCCGGCAGGGCTGAGCGTGGTGATTGTGCGAGATGATCTCATCGGCCAGCCGCTCGATGGGCAACCGGTAATGTTTGACTACGCCGTGCACGCCGACAACGGATCGATGTATAACACACCGCCGACCTATGGCTGGTACCTCGCCGGCCTGGTATTCCAGTGGCTCAAGGATCTGGGCGGGTTGGAGGCTATTTCGCTGGTCAATCACCGCAAGGCCCGCTTGCTCTACGACAGCATCGATAACTCCGCCTTTTACGCCAACCCGGTCGATGCCAACAGCCGCTCGTGGATGAATGTGCCCTTTACCCTGGCCGACCCCGGCTTGGATGGCACCTTTCTCGAAGAAGCGGGGGCGGCCGGTCTGGTCTCGCTGAAGGGGCACCGGTCGGTCGGCGGCATGCGCGCCAGCATCTATAATGCGATGCCCGAGACGGGGGTGCAGGCGCTGGTGGATTTCATGGCGGATTTCGAACGCCGCCGGGGATAACGATTCGCGAATTTCCACGGCAAAGCCGCGTGCCCGGCGTGTTGCGCTATGGCGGTGCGGGTGTTGTGCGTGGCTGAATGCTAAGGTAAATGGTTATGTACAAGATTCTTACTCTGAACAATATCTCTGCCGCCGGGCTCGAGCGGCTGCCGGCGGACCGATACCAAGTGGCCGCGGAGCAGTCCGATCCCGATGCCATTGTGCTGCGCTCATTCAATATGCACGATATGGATATCCCCGCGTCGGTGAAGGCCGTCGGGCGTGCCGGAGCCGGCGTTAACAATATTCCGGTAGAGAAGCTGAGCCGCCGCGGTGTGCCGGTGTTCAACGCGCCGGGCGCCAACGCCAATGCGGTCAAGGAACTGGTGCTGGCCGGCATGCTGATGGCGGCGCGCAACCTGGTGCAGGGCTGGGAGTTCGCCCGTAATCTGAGCGGCGACGATGCCGAGATCAGCCGACAGGTAGAGGCGGGCAAGAAAGCGTTCGCCGGTATGGAGTTGCCCGGGCGCACGCTCGGCGTGATCGGTCTCGGTGCGATCGGCGTGCAGGTGGCCAACGCGGCGCACGCACTGGGGATGAAGGTGGTCGGCTACGACCCGGATATCACCGTGCAAAGCGCCTGGCAGTTGACCGCCGATGTCGAGCAGGCGGGCAGTGTGGATGATCTGTTGGCGCAAGTGGATTTCGTCACCTTTCATGTGCCGCTGGTCGAGGCGACCCGGCATATGATCAATGCCGAACGCCTGCGCAACATGAAAGACCGTGTGATCCTGTTGAATTTTGCCCGTAACGGCATTATTGACGACGAGGCGGTGGTCCAGGCGCTGGAGCAGGGTAAGGTGTATGCCTACGTCTGCGACTTCCCCGGCAATCTGCTCAAGAACCATCCGCGGGTGATCACGCTGCCGCATCTGGGCGCCTCGACCAAAGAGGCCGAGGACAATTGTGCGGTGATGGTCGCCGATGAAGTGCGCGATTACTTGGAGAACGGCAATGTCCGCAACGCGGTGAACTTCCCCAAGGTGTACATGAAACGCTACCAGGGGTACCGTTTGTGCGTGGCTAACGCCAACGTGCCCAACATGCTGGGACAGATTTCCACCGCTCTGGCCAATGAAGGGCACAATATCCTCGATATGATCAACAAATCGCGGGGGGAGTTGGCCTACACATTGGTGGACGTCGACAGTAGTATCGGTCAGGCCTGCATCGACAGAATCGCTTCTGTCGAGGGGGTGCTGGCGGTACGCGTACTGGACTGAGACGGGGTGCCGGGGCGGCGGCTTATGAACGACAACAAACTCGAGCAACTGCGCCAGCGCATCGACTCACTGGATGAGCGCATCCAGGCGCTGCTGAGCGAGCGCGCCGCATGCGCTCTGGAGGTCGCTGAAACCAAGCGCGGTGCGGGTGAGACGGTGTTCTATCGCCCCGAGCGTGAAGCGGGGGTGTTGCGTACCGTGCGCGAACGTAACCACGGGCCGCTGCCCGATGCAGCGATGGTGCGGCTGTTCCGTGAAATCATGTCGGCTTGCCTGGCGCTGGAGCAGCCGCTACGGGTCGCCTATCTGGGACCCGAGGCCACCTACAGTCAGGAAGCGGCGCAGAAGTATTTCGGCCATGGCGTGGCGTTGCACCCTTTGAGCGGCATCGATGAGGTGTTTCGCGACGTCGAGGCCGGCAGCGCCGAGTTCGGTGTGGTGCCGGTGGAAAATTCCACCGAGGGCGCAGTCAATCATACACTGGATCGGTTCATGCGCTCGCCGCTGCAAATCTGCGGCGATGTGGAATTGCCCATCCATCATCAGCTGCTCTCACTGGCGGGCGAAACGGCTGCACTCAGCAAAGTGTACTCGCACCAGCAGTCGCTGGCGCAGTGCCGCGAATGGCTGGATGCGAACCTGCCCGGGGTCGAGCGCCTGGCGGTGAGCAGCAACGCCGAGGCGGCGCGTCTGGCCGGCGAGGAGTCCACCGCGGCGGCCATTGCCAGTGTAGCGGCAGCCGAAGTGTACGGGCTGAATATCCTCACGACGAATATCGAAGACGACCCGGGTAATACCACGCGCTTTCTGGTGATCGGCACGCTGCAGCCGCGGCCCAGCGGCCAGGACAAAACTTCGTTGATGGTCACGGTGCGCAACCAGGCGGGCGCGCTCTACTCGCTGCTCGAGCCCATCGCGCGCCACGGTGTCAGCATGACCCGGATCGAATCTCGGCCCTCGCGGCTGAGCAACTGGGACTATGTGTTTTTCGTCGATGTCGAAGGCCACGTCGAGGACGAGGACGTCAGCGCGGCGGTGCGCGAGCTGCGCGAGGCGGCCTCGTCGCTGAAGGTGTTGGGCTCGTTTCCGCGCAGCAGTCTATGAACGGGACGCCGGCGATGAGATCGATATTGGATCTGGCCGTCAGTGGCGTGCAGGCGCTACAGCCCTATGCGCCCGGCAAACCGCTCGGCGAGCTGGAGCGCGAATTCGGCATCACGCAGGCGGTCAAGCTGGCCTCGAATGAAAACCCTCTCGGCCCGAGTCCGCGGGTGCGGCAGGCGCTGCGCGGCGCCTTGGACGAACTGGGGCGTTACCCCGACGGCAATGGCTTTGCGCTGAAAACCGCGCTGGCGGCGCACGTGCAGGTGGATGCGGCCTGCATCACGCTGGGCAACGGTTCCAGCGATGTGCTCGAACTGGTGGCGCGGGCCTTTCTTTCGGCACAGTCATCGGCGGTGTTTTCCGCACATGCCTTCGCCATGTACCCGCTCATCACTCAGGCCATCGGCGCGCGCAGCCTGGTGACGCCGGCGCACCGCGGCGAGCGCGGGCCGCGTTACGGCCACGATTTGGCGGCGATGCTCGAGGCCATCGAGGTGAACACCCGGCTGGTGATTGTCGCCAACCCCAACAACCCCACCGGTACCTGGGCGCCCGCCGGCGAACTGCGGGCCTTTGTCGAGCGAATCCCGGGCGATGTGATCGTGGTTATCGACGAGGCTTATTTCGAATACGTCGAGGCCTCCGACTACCCGGACACCGTAGCGTGGATAGACGCGTTCCCCAACCTCCTGGTGACCCGCACCTTCTCCAAGGCCTATGGCCTGGCCGGACTGCGCGTCGGTTACGGCGTCTCGCAACCCGCGCTTGCCGAGGTGCTCAACCGCGTACGTCAGCCGTTCAATGTCAACAGTCTCGCCCAGGCCGCGGCCGTCGCCGCCCTGCAGGACACGGCACACCTGAGCGCCAGCGTCGCGCTCAACCGGCGGGGCCTGCAGCAATACGAGGCGGGCTTCAAGTCCCTCGGACTGGACTTTATTCCCTCGGCGGGGAATTTTATCAGCGTCGATACGGGCCGCGATGCCGGCCAGGTATATACCGCCCTGTTGCGCGAGGGTGTCATCGTACGACCGGTGGCCAACTACGCCATGCCGGGTTTTCTGCGCATCAGTGTTGGCCTGCCGGAAGAGAACCGACGCTGTCTCGAGGCGCTGGCACGGGTGTTGGGAACGTGATCGAACGGCTCTGTGTGATCGGCGTGGGGCTGATCGGAGGCTCGCTGGCGCGTGCTTTGCGCGAAGCCGGTTATGTCAGAGAAATTATCGGCACCAGCCGTAGCGCCGAACACTTGCAGCGCGCCGTGCAGCTCGGTGTGATTGACCGCTTCGATACCGATCCGGCTGCTGCGGTGCGCGGCGCCGACATGGTCTTTGTCGCCGTGCCCTTGGGCGCCATGGGCGCTGTGTTTGCGGCCATAAAGGGCTCGCTGGAAGCGCATGCGGTGGTCACCGACGGCGGTAGCGCCAAGGCCAGTGTGGTCGCGGATGTGATCGCCGCGGTGGGGGAGGCACCCGGCTGGTTCGTGCCCGGGCATCCGATTGCGGGCGTCGAGCACAGCGGTGTGGAGGCCTCGTTCGCCGGCTTGTATCGC
>JASBSN010000041.1 GCA_030148915.1 Thiogranum sp. | reverse complement strand
TAAAGGCACGAATCCTTACACTATATTTAATCGTCAGGATTAGCGGACTGGGGCGACTACTTATCCGGAGCCGGACCGACGTCAGACCCGGCTCCCCGGAGCCGATGGTGAAACGATCGAGCAGAAATCCGCTCAGCACCTGCCTCGCCGGCTTGCTGCTGGTTAGTGCGCTGTTGTCACCAGCGTGCGATTCCAGCCCCAGGCGTAACGGATTCGATCTGGGTGACGCGCTGATACCGGTCGACGCTATCGTCTCGGGGGGGCCTGAGCGTGACGGTATTCCGGCACTCGACCATCCGCATTTCATCGCCGCGGAAAGGGTGAAATTTCTGCGCGCCCAGGATCGCGTGCTCGGTATTACCCACAACGGTATCGCCCGAGCGTATCCGGTGGCGATCCTAAATTGGCACGAAATAGTCAATGACCGCTACGGCGACGACCCAGTGGTGGTAACTTACTGCCCCCTGTGCGGCACGGGGTTGGCGTACCTCGCCAAAATAGGAGACATGCGCCTCGAGTTCGGCGTATCCGGTTTGCTTTACAATAGCGACGTTCTGCTCTACGACCGACAGACCGGGTCACTTTGGCCACAACTGATGTCCCAGGCGGTCACCGGGCCGCTGCGAGGCAAGCGCCTGGAAATGATTGCGCTGAAGCACACCAGTTGGGAAGATTGGCACAATCGGTATCCGCAAACCGAAGTGCTTTCTACCGAGACGGGGTTCCGTCGTGATTACAGTCGCGATCCCTACGCCGGCTATGGCCGGTCCTCGGCGATCTGGTTCGGCGTCAAATCGCACAGCGAGCGCTATCACCCCAAAGAGCAGGTTATCGGTGTTGTCATCGAGGGGGCCAGCAAAGCCTACCCTTTCTCGGCGCTGGCCGATACGGACGGCGAAATTGAAGATACCTTGGGCGGGCGCCGGATCCTTATCCGGTATGACAGCAGACATCGCAGCGGATCAGTGCACGATGCGCTCAGCGGCGCTGAAATTCCCAGTGTTATCGCCTATTGGTTCGCCTGGTATGCCTTTTACCCGCACACGGCGCTGTTCGGCGACGAGCCCTGAGCGCGCCCGGCGATGGAGCCCTCTAACCCCCTCAGCCCGGCCAATCCCGTTCAGGTATCGTGAAGTTTTTTGCAGTTCTCGCCCGATTCGATATCCTGCCAACGGGCCCGCGCGGCACTGTAGCTGGCGACCGAGTACGGCACCAGATAATTGAGCAGGACGTGGCCAAACAGCAGCCCCTCCCCGTCAAGCCAGCGGGCGCCTTGATTGATGAGGTTTAATACGGTACCGACCACCGCGGCTGTTGCCACTGCGCTGCGCACGATATCCTCAGTGAACGCAACCCGAACGATCTTGCGCAAATGTTGGCTGGCATACATGTGGTTTCACCTCAATCAGCATTATGCCCTATACGTTCTCAGCCGATCAAACCACCTGGGCGCTCAGGCCCGGGGCGGGAGTATTCGCCGCACCCCGGGCTTCGCCGGATTTACAGGGGAAACAACGAATAACCCTGCGCTTGAAGCATTGGCACATCGGAGAGCGCCGAGAGCGTCAGAGTGATGTCGGGATTTATGGCCTTATAGTCGATCTTGTTTTCGGCCACAGCCTGCCCACAGACTTGCAGCTTGACGCCGGCATCCTGCAACGCTTTGATGAGCTTGAGGTTGGGGTTGTCTTTACCGTGTTTCGCCTTGTAGGCTTGATTGCTCATAATCAGCGGCGTCGCTTTGCCGCTGATCACCACGACAAAATCGCGATGATCCTGCTTGACTCCGGCCTGTCCGAAGACATTTACCGCACGAGCGACACGCCACAGACTGGCATTGACGCCATCCTTCTCCTTGCCCTTGGTGGCGGTAAAGACCACCTTGTAAGTCGTTTCCGGATCCGGCTGCATCGCTGCGTCCGGCAATGGGTGTATACGGCCGTATCCCTCGATTACAGGGTATACCCAGAAATTATCGCCTTTGCCGGCAGCGAAGGCGACGCTATGGAGTGAGGCTGCGAGAAAGATCGAGAGCAACGTGTTCTGCAGTACTTTAGCGGAATGTTTCATGCTTATCTCCTACGGTTAATAAACAAGTTGATAGGTTGATGACTTCAGTAGTGCTCAGGTCATCCTGTGATGCAGATTGAACAGGACGACCAATGTGCCTCCCGCCATCAGAACAATGATCAGCGTGGAGAAAAGCAGCAGATCCAGGTCGTCTCGTTTGGACTTGGAAAAATTGATATGCAGGAAAAACCGAAAGTGCACGAGCAGCTGCACGAAGCCGAGTACAAATACGCCGGTTAGCAGATAATCCGCGGGCAAGAGTTTCGCCGCCACCAGGGCAAAGGAGACAACGCTCAGCCCCAAGGCCAGAAGAAAACCGACCAGGTAAGAGCGCCGCTCTTTTGCGTATTGCGCCTGCTGATCCATCATATAAGTCCCTGCAGATAGACCACGGAAAATATCCCCACCCAAATGATGTCGAGGAAATGCCAAAACAGACCAAGCCGCATAATCCGGGTTTTGACAACCGGATCCACACCGAACACCACCACTTGCACCATCATCACCACCAGCCAGATACTCCCGGACGCCACGTGCAGCCCGTGAGTGGACACCAGGGCAAAAAAAGCGGATAGAAAGCCGCTGCGCTGAGGGACTCCCCCCTTGGCCGCCATGGAAGAAAAGTCGTGCAGCTCGAAGGCGAGAAAAACCACTCCGAGGATCAGCGTCAGCGCAAACCAGCCGAGCAGCCGCCGTCTGTTGTCGGCGCTGTATTTCATCGTCAGCGACGCCATACCGAAAGTGAAACTGCTGGTTAGCAGAATGAGTGTTTCCAGAAAGCTACTCTTTATCTCGAACAGATCATGGGGGGTGGGGCCGCCGGCGACAGCGTGCATCATGACCCCGTAGACGGCAAACAACAGCGCGAAGATCACCGCATCACTCATGAGAAAGACCCAGAAGCCAAAAACCGGGCTTTCCGCCGCGACGTCGGTTTTTCGATCGCTTGACCCGAGATTGATGCCGGGATGTTTTAGCGCTACGTGCACCTCAGGCTTCATGAGGCCGACTCTGCCAGACCGACATTGCCGGCGCTCATTTCCTCATCACGCGATACCGCCCTGGTGGCGGCGATCTCTCTGAGCCACCCGCGATGCGCCTGTTCGACCTCACTGGCCGGAATCGTGCGCATGGTGTCGCGCACGAAACTGCGCACGATCACCGCCGCCCAGGCCGCGCCAAGACCGACCACGGCCATCCACCAGATATGCCAGACCAGGCCGAAGGCCGACAACAGCGCGGCGACGCCGATCGCTACCGCCGTCGCGCTGTTGCGAGGCATTTCGATATCCTCATAGTGCTGCGCTGGCAGATAAGCCACACCCCGCTCCTTCATCCACGTGAAGGCGTCGCGGTCTTCGACCTGCGGCAGGGTGAAAAAGTTGTATTCCGGGGGCGGCGCGGGGTTGGCCCATTCCAGGCTTCGCCCGTCCCAGGGATCCCCCACGGGCACACGATTATGGTCACGCCGGCGAATACTGACCCACAGCTGCACGAACAGGCTGAACAGACCGGCGAGGATAATCAGCCCGCCGAGTTCGGCCAGCAGAAGATAGGGCGCGAACTGTGGTTGGAAGATCTCCTGACTGCGACGCGGCATGCCTTCCAGGCCGGTCACATAGAGCGGCATAAAGGCCAGCACGAACCCCAGGCCCCAGCAGGCCGCACCGATCCGCCCCCAGGTCTCATCGAGGCGGAAACCGAAAGCCTTGGGAAACCAGAACTGATAGCCGGCGAGCATGCCGAACAACATGCCGGGGATCAGCATATTGTGGAAGTGCGCCACCAGAAATACGGTGTTGTGCACAACGAAGTCCACCGGTGGGGTGGCGAGAAGAATACCGGTCAACCCGCCGATGACAAACAACAGCATGAACATCAGCGAATACAGCAGCGAAACACTAAAACGAACGCGCCCCCGATAAAGTGTCAGCATCCAGTCGTAAATTTTAACGCCCGTGGGGATGCCGATCAGCATCGTGGCAATACCAAAAGCGGCGTTGATGCTCGGACTCTGCCCCATGGTGAAAAAGTGATGCAGCCAGACGGTAAAAGACAGTACGGCGATAGCCATGGTCGCGTAGACCAACGACTTGTAACCGTACAACCGTTTAGCCGAAAAAGTGGAAAAAACCGAGGAAAACACGCCGAACGCCGGCAGAATCAGGATATAAACCTCCGGGTGTCCGAAGAGCCAGAACAGGTTGGCGTAATTCATCATGTTGCCACCCAGCGCGTTGGTAAAAAAGTGCATGTCCAGGTAGCGGTCGAGCGCCAGCAGGGCGGTGGCGACGGTCAGCGGCGGCATGGCGAAAATCATCAGAATGCTGGTGCACAGCGCCGTCCAGGTGAACAGCGGCAGGCGGAAAAAGCGCATGCCCGGGGCGCGTTCCTTGTAGATGGTCACGGCAAAATTAAGCCCCGTGAGGGTGCTGCCGATGGAGCTCAGGGTGAGCACCCAGATCCAGTAATCGGGGCCGACGCCCGGCTGGTAGGCGCTCTCGGTGTACGGCGGGTAACCGCTCCAGCCCCCGGTGGAGAATTTCCCCAGCACCAGCGAAACCATCACCAGCGCGGCGCCGGCCACGGTCAACCAAAGGCTGATGGCATTGAGCAGTGGAAAGCGTACATCCCGCGCGCCTATCTGTTGAGGCATGACAAAGTTAATCAACCCGGTCAGAAACGGCATGGCCACAAAGAAAATCATGATGGTGCCGTGAGTACTGAACAATTGACCGAAGTGGTCCGGCGGTAAATAGCCGGGGGACTGGATCGCCAGCGCCTGCTGCGTGCGCATCATGACAGCTTCGATAACGCCACGGCTCAACATGAGCAGCGCCAGCACAATATACATGATCCCGATACGTTTATGGTCGAGGCTGGTGAGCCATTCGCTCCAGAGGTACTTCCACTTGCCCAGCCAGGTGATGAGCACCGCGGTACCCAGCGCACCGAGCACGACGATCGATGCACCCACCGTTGCGATCGGGCTGTAAAAGGGCAGCGCATCGTAACTGAGGTTACCCATGAGGAGGTGCCAGAGGCCGGTGGTTTCAGTCACGCGCACTCTCCCCGGTAAGCGATTGACAAGCCGGTGAAGGCTCGGTCTGATATTTCTTTACCACCCATTCGAACAACCCGGCCTCGGCGCGTGCGTAATGCACCGGTTTGGGCACCAGAGTTTGTTTCATCAAGCCGGCATATTGGTCGCAGTCGAGTCGCTTACCGGTCTCTTGCACGTGTTCCAGCCACCGGGAGAAATCCTGTTCCGAGACAGCACGCGTACGAAATTTCTGCTTCTGGAATCCCTTGCCGTTGTACTGAGTATTTTCGCCCAAAAACTCACCCGCACGGTCGGCCTGCAAATTCAACTGCGATTTCATTGCTGCCATGGCATAGACCTGACCGGCCAGGTTGGGCACCATAAACGACTGCATCACCGTATCGCTGGTCAGGGTGAGGTGTACCGGTCTACCTACGGGGATCACCAGTTCGTTGAGCGTAGCAATGCCTTGCCTGGGATAGATGAACAGCCACTTCCAGTCCAGACCCACCACCTGAATTTCAACCGGCGGCAGGGCAGCGGACAGTGGGCGGTAGGGGTCCAGGCGCAAGGTCCGGTTCCATAACAGCAGACCCAGAGCGATAACGATCAGCACCGGCACGCCCCAAGCGAGGATCTCCAGTGGCCAGGAGAATTCCCACTTGGGTCGATAAGCCGACTGTTTGTTACCGCGCCGATAGCGCCAGACAATCCACGGCGTCAGCACCAACACCGGCACAACCACGATCAGCGTCAGCGCTGTTACTTCGAAAAACAACTGCCGCTCGGCTTCAGCGGTCGGCCCCACCGGGTTCAGAAAACCGTTGCCCTGCAGAGCGCATCCGGCACTCGCGAGCACCAGAACAAGGCCGCCTATTACGCACAGCAGCTGCGGTAAAGATCTCAAGCTAATGCGGTCCCTCACCATATTCCATTACCGATGCCGTCGGCGTCGACTCGGGTTTTATTTCGGCGCTTCGGCACCCGGCATATAGGCGATGGCTTCCTCTCCCGGATTGGGCAGACCGGCAATTCGCCAGGCGCGACGCGGGTCATCGAGCAGGTCACTGACGCAGTGGTGTTCCAGCCCGGTTTCGCTGCAGATCTGACGCATCACCGGGAGGGTGCCGTGGGCGAAAAAGTGAGCCCGCATCGCCTCAATCACCTTAAAGTGCGTCTCTTCCAATGGTCCTATACCATCCCGGGAGGCGATTTCAGCGGCCAGCGCGGGATCCCAATCCTCCGCACGCTGCAAAAATCCGTCGGCGTCGAACTGCACGTTACTGAGCGACATAGGTATCTCTCCGGCCGAGACTGTCTCGGTTAAAATGTCAGGTGAAGCGGTAGTGTTGGATAAGCCTCACCGGCGCTCATTCACATTTGATAATGCGTTGGGCCACGGGAAAAGCAAACTGATTACGCAGCGATCTAAGCCGCCGTGACATTGCACCAGGAGGAGAGATACATGCCCTACTCTACGCAAAACGACTTGCCAGACTCAGTGCGCCGGAATCTTCCAGAACATGCCCGGGAAATCTACAAAGAGGCTTTTAATGCCGCCTGGGAACAATATGCCGATGAGAAAGACCGCAAAGGCGATGAGTCACGCGAAGAGGTCGCGCACAAGGTGGCCTGGGCCGCCGTCAAACAGCGTTACCGAAAAAGTGACAACGGTTGGCTGAAGAAGTAGTGTCAGCCTCAGGGGCTGTGCCCAGGAAAATAAGCGGGTGCATGCACCCGCTTGTTTAACTGCCGTAAAAGCAATCGGTGATATCACACCAGATTACATTTTGTCTTTAACGTGATCCGACGCGTCCTGTATTTCCTCACCACCGCTCTCCACGTCCTGACCCATGCCCTTAATGGTGTTACAACCGGCCATCAGCAGGGAAGCCATTAGTATTGCCAGGGAATACACTTTCATTTTTATATCCTCGTTAGATCGCTGTTGTTACCAGGCTCTGCCGGGACCATTCCCCGCAGCAACCGCCTGGGCAAACGTTACCGGTCCGCACGGGGTAGAACTGTCAGCAGAACCGGAAGCCATTGTAGGCGCCCACTTACAATTACGCAGAGCGGGACTCCCCCTCTGCCCCCGGGCCTAGCCCCTACCCATGGCACCAATTTCAACGAGCCCGCCCTACAGGGGACTAAATTACACCGTTTTCATCACCTTGATTCTTCACCTGGGCGGAGCGCCCGGAGCGCGGAGAGATGTTAAGCCAGCCTCACTCCCTTCGCGGGGGGTTTAGCCTTCCGTTTTCCCTACACGAATTCAGCCCGTATTCCGACAGAAGCCGATTGGCAGCTGAGGTTTACTGTACCCAACACACAGCGCAACAGGAGCCTGATGGCAGCCGATTAAACTTACTCACAATCCTGCGGTAAACACTTCGCGTTTGTCAGCACTCGGATAGTCTGCACGACGATTACCGCTCCCTTAGGCCCATATTTTGGCCATATAGCCAGCCTGGAATCTCCAAACCTCCCTCCTTTTCAGCTGGCTTTTTTATTTTCTGTTCACTTGATACGCTGTAAGTCCGTTACCGCAGCGTTGGAGATCTGTCATGGAGCGAGCTGTACCGCCCCGGGATATAGCAGCCGAGCCGGCGGTCCCCGAGTGGTGGCCACACGTCACGCTCGGCATCGCCAGCGCCTTGTTACTCACCTTACTCGTCGTCACCCTCTACTACGCGACTTCGGCAAGACGGCTGTTGACGGATTTACAACAATTCGCCTGGCAGGTGGACAAAGTCGATGCGCTACTGATCCAGCTGTTGAATACCGAAAGCGGCGCCAGAGGGTTTTTGGTCACCGCAGACAACACCTACCTGGAACGCTATCGAGACGCCATTTCCCGGCTCGGCGCCTTACTGAGCGACATCGACAGCCACCCCGAGAAGCCGGCCCTGAATGTCAGCGAGTACGGCCGCCTGAAACGACTGATTGACACCGAGTTAACGGCGTTGGGTTCGGCCATCGACGCGCGCCAGACCGACGGCCAACTGCCCGACGAACTCATCGAGCACGGCAACCGGACGATGGACGCGATACGCGACAGCCTGAACCGCATCCGCGCGCAACTGTCCGAGGATTCCGCCACCTATTATGTCACGTCACTGGGCTTTCTCGGCAAGTCACGCTGGGTGGTGGTATCGCTGTTTACTGCGGCCTTTTTGCTCCTTCTCAGCCTGTTCGTGCTGCTGCAAAAACAAATCAGCCTGCGGCAACGGATTGCCTCCATGATGACCGACGAGAACGAACGGCTGGAGCGTCTGGTCAAACAACGCACCGTCGAGTTGAACGACCTGGCAACCTATTTGACACGCCTCAGCGAAGCAGAAAAACAACATATCGCCCAGGAGTTACACGACGAGATGGGTGCGCTGTTAACTGCCGCCAGAATGGATACCAGCTGGATAATTCGCGACATGGATGCGGCCCACAATGAGAAATACGCCAAACGTCTGCAGCGGCTCTCGCATTCGCTCGACGCCGCGATCAGCCTGAAACGGAAAATCACCACGGACCTCAAACCTCCGTTGCTACGGGAACTGGGGCTGATCGAATCGGTCACGGTAATGGCGGAGGATATGGCCGTCGACGGCGCCCATGAGGTGCATGTCGATTTGCCCGATCGCCTGCCGAAATTGGATGGCGAAAAGTCGCTGGCCGTATTCCGGATCATTCAGGAGTCGCTGACCAATATTCGCAAGTACTCGCAGGCCGGCCGTATCGACGTACAAATGCATATTGAGGGGCATGTTATCCACATCCGCATCGTCGACGACGGCGTCGGTTTCGACGCCAATCAGCTGAAAAGTATGGGTAACGGTATTCCCGGCATGCGCCATCGGGCGCAGATGTTCGGCGGTGCGTTGAGTGTCTCCACCGCACCCGGCGAGGGCACAATAATCGAGGCGACTATTCCGCTGCAAAGTCGCCGCCACGCGGACCTATCCTGAGTCACCGATCCGTGGCGTCGCGTTCACTCTGAATAAAGTCGATTAACTCGTCCAACTGATACGATTTATCAAAGAAACCGTCTACGCCCAGATCTTCGCAACGGCGACGCAATACGCTGGAACCGTGGTTGGTGAATATCACGGTTTTGGGGTTGCCGTAGCGCTCAGGGTCGTTGCTCAAAGCCGTTAATATGCCGATACCGCTACCGGTTTTAAGCTCCAGATCGATGATCACCAGATCGGGCCGATGCGCCTCCATCAGGCTCAGTCCGTTAGCCTGATCTTCGGCCTCAGCCACCACAGCGACCTTATCGACGCTGGACACGACGTCGACGAGCATCTCCCGCAGCAACACGGAATCCTCAATAATTTCGATATCATACACGGGCGTTGTCCGGAGCGTCTCAGCGCTGCTATGCCCGCTTTGCATAACTTGCCGCCACCTGTTACGCCAAGCCGTGCCGGGCCGCGTAAGCCGCCAGCTCGGCATTGCTGGTCAGGCCCATTTTTTCCATCAGGCGCGAGCGATAAGTACTGATGGTCTTGGTACTCAAGTGCAGCGTATCGGCGATGGTCGATACATTCGCGCCCTGAGCCAGGCGCAGGAATACCTGCAACTCACGTTCCGACAACTGTTGGTGGGGCTGTGAATCCTGTTCACCGGCGACTTCCCTGGCCAGCAGTTCCGCGGTTTTTGCCGAGATGTAACGCTGTCCGCGCGCCACGCTGCGGATGGCGGTGATCAGATCCTCTTTCTCGCAATCCTTGCACAGGTAACCATCGGCCCCGTTTCGGATCATGGGTAAGGCATAACGGTCTTCGGGGAAGCCACTGAGGATCAGTACACCGACACTCTCGAACCGCTGGCGGACGGCGCGCAGGATATCGACGCCACTTTCTTCCGGGAGGGAGATGTCCAACAGGACAATATCGCATTGGTCGTTTCTAAGCGCTTCCATCAGCACGGAGCCGGACGGCGTATCCAGGACTACGTCGAAATCGTCTTCCTCTGCCAGCAACTCGCGAAAGCCACGGCGGACGATTTCATGGTCATCGACAATGGCGATTCTTACTGGGCTAAACACACGCGTAGGTTTCATACTGATCATTTTTGTCTTATATGTGCCGCGGCCACCCGCCTTGTGGCCTTCATACCGTTCCCAATGCCGGCATGCCGGAATGAGCTTGTCTGGTGCGGCTGGCAGGTTCATTCTAGAGCGCCTGGGGGCCGGCACGCCACCCCGTCCCGTAGGACGATCCCCATTTATATGTCGGCTTCCTCCTACAGTTATTCCCGCCACTGTACATGCCCCACTGGATAATTCCACCCTAGCGAGCGCAGGGCTTTGTGACCCGCGCCCTTTTCTCACCGTTGGCGCTCAAAACACTTCTTTTCATCACCGCGTGGCCCTAGGCCACCGTTTTCGACGCGCCCCTACCCATTTGTTTTATATTATATTTTCGGCCGCGCCTTGCCTGAATTCAAGACCGTAACAAGCTCGCCCCAACACACGTTACTCCTCAGTAACGCGGGCCAGGGCAAATTTGCGGCTAACTAGCTCAGAAGTTGAAACCTACTCCGAGGCCGTAAAAAATCGCCCCATCATCGTAGGTATTGTCAATTTTCTTGGAGTCGTCGAACAGGAATTGATATTCCGCACCTATGCTGACAAAGGTTTTGTCTTTGACATAGTACTTGAGACCGATCTCAGGACCCGCACTGAAGGTCTCTTTGGTTTCTTGCCCATAGATGTAACCGAGACTGGCGCCGATGTAAGGTACCCAGGTGCTGTTGGCCGTGAAATGGTAGTCATAGAACAGGCGCGTGGCGCCGTTCCAACGGGAGCTCGAGTTGCTGGTATCGGAAACACCGACCGACTGCCTGATACCCCACTCCGACTGATCGGTAGTGAACCAGCCATAGCTGCCGGCGGCTGAAAAGACATTGGTATCGAAATTCTTGTCGCTGGTACCGGTACCCTGAATGGTGATCTCACGATCACCGGCTGCAGGAGCCGCCTGTACCAATGAAGCCGAACTCATGCCAGCCAGTAAAGTGCAGGCCAAATAGGTTCGTTTATGCATAATTTTTTTCCTCATAGTCATTATGTGTAGTTCAACGTGTAGCTAAAGTTTTAGTGGCGGCGGCTGCCGTCACGGCGCCCCACCAAGTGGACAAAGAAGCTGGCAGCGGAGATGACCAGGAACAGCACAAACAGCATTCGTGCTATCTCGCCGGCCCCCGCTCCGAGGCTGCCGAAGCCCAAAACAGCCGCAATCAGCGCCACAAACAGATAAACCAGCGCATAAGAAAGCATCAGATTGTTCCTTCTGGGACCGGCACGCCTACGACTCCGCCTCTCGTCACCCCCGGGGGCACACGCTAATTTCAGGAATCCATATTCCGCTGCCACTCATCGACCTGGCGCTCGGCTTCTTCGCGCTCGATACCGTAGCGCTCCTGGATTTTTCCGGCCAACTCGGTGGTGCGCCCATCGATTACATCGAGGTCGTCATTCGTGAGCTTGCCCCATTGCGCCTTAACTTTGCCAGACAGCTGTTTCCAATTGCCTTCGATCGTATCTTTGTTCATAACAAACACTCTCCTTGATTGATAATAACCGCCGTATTCCGGTTGCGCGCGTTCCTTTGGTTCACGCCTAGCCCTTTTTTTCGCTCCGTGCGTGAGCCAGGCCTTCCTTCTCGGCCTCCTCGAGTTCGCGCGCTTCCCGGGCATCTTCGGGCGCGGCGTCCTGAGCGGCTTTTTTCACCTTGCCGCGCTGTACAAAGTCCCGCGCCGCCTGATCATATTCCTCGGCCGCGGTATAACTCCCTTCGCCCTCGACCTGGTCTGCGCTACCACTGGTTTTTGACATGACTCATGCCTCCTGTGTTCGAGCCGGTGCAACTACCGACTACGTGAGAACAGAGGATATTCGCAACCTGCCGACAGAGCAGTCGGTGCAGTCCTCAATTAGTCGTAGGGCGCGGCCTAGGCCATGTCAGTCAGCACCTACGAGAACTCATCAAGGCTGAACAGTACTCACGATTGGGTAACAGAACAGAACGAAATACACAGATAGTCAACGCCTGCCTTGCGTTCGCGGCGCACACCCAGAAAGCGGTAAGCCGATGCGGCGGTGCCATTGCCGGACCCCCGATATTGCATCAATCTATCCAAAGCGGATATATAGGTGTCTGGATTTGACCGGTTATTATCCACCCACAGACGTACAATGTCGCTCGGGGCCGCGTTTATTTCCA
>JASBSN010000017.1 GCA_030148915.1 Thiogranum sp. | reverse complement strand
CGATGTTCGGCCGTCCAGCCGGTCTTGACATGAAATCCCTGCGCCAACTGGTCGTCATAACCCAGCGGCTGATCTTCGGGCTCTTGCGCATCCGTGACATCGAGCACCAGGTTTCTATAAATGATGGAGTAGGCGGCATCTTTCTCGCTGATAATCGACTTTACCCGGTACTCGACAACTTTGGCGCCACGGGTACGGTGCAAGACTTCACTGAAACACACCAGACGGTCATCATCGCGATCGCACCGGGTGACCCGCGACGGTAGATAGTCGACCGGCCGCTTGTTACGTAGCCATTGGCTGTCGGCGAGTTTGTCCAGGCCGGTCAGTTGCCGCTTGGGCTTGGACTTTGCTTTCGGTTTGGGCGCGGGTTTTCGCGCCACCACCTGTTTGGTGGGCGCGCGCGACGCTTTCGCCAAAGACTCGGAGCGAGCGTCCCGCGATCGCGCTTCGGCCTGTTTTCTCTCCTCGCTCTGTTTGGCCTGCTCGGCCTGCTCGGCCTGGCGCGCGGCGGCGAGCTCTGCGCGCTCCGCTTGCGCCCGTTTGGCGGCATTCGCTTTACGGCGCTGTTCGGTCTTTTGCTCTTCTTCCAGGTTGATGATTTTGCCGGCGGCACGATTAAAACCGCCATCAGCAGCTTTTTTATACCAATCGATCGCTGCACCGTAGTCCTGTTTCACACCTGAGCCGCTGGCGTACATTTCACCCAGATAGTACTGCGCGAGCACGCTCTTGGCACTGACACGGTTAAACAATGACAGCGCCTGTTTATAATCCGCCTTGCCTGCTTCGCCCTTGAAAGTGACAATCCCGAGCCGGGTAATGGCGCGCTCATCGCCCTTATCCGCCGCTTTGCGCAGGTAGCGCAATGCCGCGTCGCCGTCTGTTTTTACGCCACGGCCCTTGAGATACATCATCGCCAGTTCGTACTGCGCTTCCAGATCGCCCGCGTCCGCGCTGCTTTTCAACTGTTCGAACTTCTCTTCCTGTTCTTCAATGCGCGTCAGCTTTCCCTCTGCCAGCGGGTGACCGGATGCCGCCGCGGCCTTCAGCCATTTCACCGCCTCGTCTCTATCCTGCGCCACACCCTGCCCCTTGAGGTACATGATGCCGAGTTCGTACTGGGCGTCAGGCTCGCCGGCTTTGGCATTTTCCATATGCTCGTTGAACAAGGCTTTCCACATGTTGTTGGCCGTCGCCGGCAGGCACAGGCCAAGCGACAGCAGCGCCGCGATCAACAGATGCCCTAATACACCGGCCGGTCTATTGGATAGTTTCATAATGACTCCCTGTAGGCTTCCCGCCCCGTCTCAACTGATCCCTGGTGTTAAGCTCCATTTGCCGGGACAAAAACCGGGTTCCGGCATTGGACCCTTTCTGTGCCTCTATAGCGGTAGATACGCCCGCGACATTAACCCTCACCGGGCCGCGCCGCGGCCGTCACCCGCCGGCCACCCCCCGTCGACCTGGCTCCACCACTGCCAAAAAGTTTATTTTTGTTTAATATTAATGCGTTATAAGAATATTGCTGGGGCCGCGGCAGCCCTCGCCGGAGCGCGCCGGCGCCGGCCGAATACCTCAAGCCGGGCACGGCTAGGGCCGCTAAGGAGAGACCGCCTTTCACAGGTTTCAGGCGTCGACTACACGGAGCCCACCATGGCCCTCGCGGCACAATTTCGCAGCTTGCTGGACGGTTGCCAGGCAATGCAGTTGCGCCATTTGCGCCCACTGGTCGAGCGTATGTTCGAAGATGCCGACGTCGCCTTGCTCGATTTCGCCAACAAGGCGGAAAACAACATGGCCCAAAGCCTGTTCTTTGATGCCATGAGCGAGGTGCGCAAACAACGCAACGATATCGAAAAAAGTTTCTATACCGAACTCGACCGCGGATTCAGAGAATTTCCGGCCAGACCGGACGCCGAGCCCGCCGACCACAACGTCTCGGCAGATGAACTGACGCTGGTCGATCCGCACGCCCTGGAATTATCCGTCGCCGCCGAGAACACGGCGGGCAAACTGATCAGCCGCATCATGAATCGCATTTTTGCCCTGCGCCAACGTCTGGCGGTGATCAACGGCGGAGCGGCCATCGAAGAAACGCAGATTCCGGGGGGGCCGGCATGGCTGGCATCGGCCTATCGGCGTGCGGTGGAACAAGCCGACTTGGATCACAAAGTGCGCATGGTATTTATCGCTCTGTTCGACAAGTATGTGCTGGGCCGGGCGGACGCTCTGTTCGACGAATACAACAAACGCCTGATCGAGGCCGATATCCTGCCCAACTTGCGCTACGAAGTTCACAAGCACGCCGGCAGTGTCGAAATCATTGAAAAAGAAATCCACCCTGGCGAACCGGATACGGACGACGCGCAGCCGCGCGCACACGCCGCGGCGCCAGAAGCGCAGACGCCGTCGGAACTGGGTGATGAAGTGTTCGCCCGTATTTGCGAGCTGATGGCCGGGCGCGGTAGAGGCAACAGAGCCGGCGGCGGCCAGCCTGCGCGCGACCCGCGAAACGGCGCCGCCCCACTCCTCGGTCAGATCAGTAAGGTGCAGGCGGGGCGCCAGCGCGCCTGCGCGGACATGTCCAACGTTGAGCTTATTGAAAACATCGAAATAGACCAACTGCTCATCGAGCGCCTGCAGGACACACTGGCCGATGAACGCGGAAAGATCCTGAATGCGGTCCAACCGGACAATGCACACGGCGTCGATAGCGACCTCATTGAACTGGTCGGCATGATGTTCGAATACATGCTGATGGATGAGTCCCTGCCAAATCTGGCCAAAGTCCTGTTGAGCCGCCTGCACACGCCGCTACTGAAAGTCGCGGTGCTCGACCGACGCTTCTTCAGCGACCAGGCGCATGCCGCGCGTAGGCTGCTCAACGATATGACCGCCGCCGGCATCCGCTGGCTGGATGAAGCGCACCCGGAGCGGGGCATCTTTCCGAAAATGAAGCAAATCGTCGACAGAGTGTTGCGCGACTTTCATGACGATGTCGCTCTTTTCGACGAGCTTCTTGACGAATTCACTACCGCGGTTGAGGCGCTCAAGCAGCGGGCGAGCCGCGTCGAGCAACGCACCAACGAAGCGGCCAACGGTCAGGAAAAACTGCTGGCGGCCCGGACCTGCGTCCAGGAAGAATTGCGGGCATTAATGCGCGACCGCGCCGTGGCGCAGGTAGCTCGCGATTTCCTGCAACGCATACTGGCGGACCGGCTCACTTTCATTCTGCTTCGTAGTGAAGCAGGTCAAAGCAGTGACGACTGGCAGCGCAGCGTCACGCTGGCTACCCGTGTGATCGAATCGGTCGCAGGCCCAGAGGATACGGGCAAAAACCGACTCTCCATCGACGAAGTATCGGCCCTGCAGGAGGACATCCGCGCCACGACCGGCAGCCTGCAACAAGCCGGCAAGGATAAGCTGCTGGACGCACTGTTCGCGCTGCAAAATCGCGTTGCCAGGGGCACAGCCACGACCCAGAGTGCCGCGCCTGCCGATATGGTTCTCGGCGAGCCCGCGCCGGTACGCATCAGCCCAGCAGCCGAGATGTCACCCGAACAGCAACAAGTGCTCGAGCATTTGAAAACCCTCCCCTTTGGTACCTGGTTCGAATTCCAGCAACACGGCGAGGCAAAAAAACGCGTCAAACTCTCCTGGCGCAGCAACGTCACCGAGAAATATATGTTTGTCGATCAAATGGGCGTTAAAGCCGCCGTGATCGGCATGCACGACCTGGCCAACTGCATGCTCGAGGGTACCGCGCGCATCGTTACAGCCAGCGACAAAAAGCCCTTTGTCGACCGGGCACTCGACGCCATTCAGCGAATGCTCGACCATGCCGCCTAGGGAACCATAGAGACAGGAGAAGTGCCCATGACCATTGTCAATCAGCACGCCGATCAGCGCAGCAGGCCGCGTGTCAGTATTGCGGGGCAGCCGCGGATAACCGACCGTCACAGCGGAGAAATCGTCGGCCAGTTGGTCAATCTGTCCACCGACGGCCTGATGATCGCGGGCAACAACCGCATCGCCTGTCACACCGTCCGCCAGATGCGCATCCCGCTGATGGTCGCCGAGCAACTGGTGGAAATCACCATCGGCGCGGAATGCTTATGGTGCGAAGACACCAACGGCTCGGGCACCTATTGGAGCGGCTTTCAGATCATCGCCATTTCCGCCGCAGACCTGGAAATTCTACACGCTATTGTCGAACGCTGAGCTTAACGGCGGATCAACACCCGCTTCGAGCTGATAGTCGACTCCGTTGCCCCGGAGGATACGCTATACTGCGCCGGCAACTTGGCGAAAAAGAACAATCAAATTGATTTTGGAAAAAGGTTTACGGCAAATACTTGCACTGGCGCCCGCGTTGAGCGTGGCATTGTGCCTCTTCCTACCGCGGACGCTGTGGGCTGCGCAAGCCGCCGCACAGCCGCTGGATTTGACCTCGCACTGGGTCGGCTACGCGTCGCTGACGCTCTTCGTTCTGGCCTACTTGCTGGTCATGTTGGAGGAATTCACCCACCTGAGAAAATCCAAACCGGTGATCCTCGCCGCCGGCATCATCTGGGGCCTACTCGCCTGGCGCTACAGTCAGGGCGCCATGAGTCCGGTGGCCGAAGCGGCTTTTCGGCACAACCTGATGGAATTCGCCGAACTGTTCCTGTTCCTGCTGGTCGCCATGACTTATGTCAACGCCATGGACGAACGCCAGGTGTTCGAATCCCTGCGCGCCTGGCTGGTCAATAAGCGTTGCAGTTATCGCTTGCTGTTCTGGATCACCGGGGGCCTCGCTTTTTTCCTCTCGCCGGTCATCGACAATCTGACCACCGCGCTGGTGATGTGTGCAGTGGTGCTGGCGGCGGGGCGTGACAACGACCGTTTTATCGGCCTGGCGTGCATTAATATTGTCGTCGCGGCCAACGCCGGCGGCGCGTTCAGCCCGTTCGGCGATATCACCACCCTGATGGTCTGGCAGAAAGGCCTGGTCGAATTCCAGACGTTCTTTTTACTGTTTGTTCCCTCGGCGGTGAATTTCCTCGTCCCAGCGGTCATCATGCACTTTGCCGTCCCAAGGGGACTGCCGCACGCTGATGGCAACAGCGCGCCTGTGTACCGGGGCGCCTACGTTATTATCGGCCTGTTCGCGTTGACCATCGCCACCGCCGTCGGCTTTCATAATTTTCTCGGTATGCCGCCGGTACTGGGTATGATGACCGGCCTGGCCTATCTGCAACTGTTCGGCTACTACCTGAAGCAGACGCATCAACCCCGCCCCGGCGACGGCTTCGACAACACCGTGGGCGACATTCTGCCCGCCGAGCGCGAGCGCAAACCCTTTGACGTGTTCTCGCGGCTGGCGCGCGCCGAATGGGATACGCTGCTGTTTTTCTATGGGGTGGTGCTGTGTGTCGGCGGTCTGGGCTTCGCCGGTTATCTGACCCTGGCCTCTCAGCTCATGTACGGTTCAATGGATACCACTGTGGCGAATGTCATCGTCGGCCTACTCTCGGCGGTCGTCGACAATATTCCGGTGATGTTTGCGGTGCTGTCGATGAACCCGGACATGGCGCTGGGACAATGGCTGCTGGTCACGCTTACCGCCGGGGTCGGCGGCAGCCTGCTGTCTATCGGCTCGGCCGCCGGCGTCGCGCTGATGGGACAGGCACGCGGCAAATACACGTTTTTCACCCACCTCAAATGGACGCCGGTGATCGCCACCGGATACGCCGCGGGTATTTTTGCTCATCTGTGGGTTAACGCCGGCAGTTTCGAGCTGGCCGCCGGCTTGCGCTAAGCCGCCTGCGCTCACCCCCCTCCCTCCGGCCAGAGCCGCTCCCACACCGAAGCTTCGCCGGTAGTTCCCGCTATCGCTTCGAGCCGCGCGCGGTGCTCGGCCAGTTCCTGCTCGGTGGCGCGTATCACCGCCAAGGGCGGGCGCTCTGCAGGCAATCGGCGCGGCGCCAGCGCGTGGCCGTCATGACTGTCGGTATCGCCGCCGCCGAGCGACAAGGCGACCTGACCACCGGTCATCGCCAGGTAGACATCGGCGAGAATTTCCGCATCGAGCAAAGCGCCGTGCAGATCGCGGCGGGTATTATCGATGCTGTAACGCCGGCACAGCGCGTCCAGGTTGTTTTTCTGGCCCGGATGCAGTTTGCGCGCCAGCTTCAGGGTATCGAGCACCCCACACAGATCGGTCACCACGCGCGCCTCGGCGCACTGACGAAATTCGTGGTTGAGGAAACCGACATCGAAAGGCGCATTGTGGATCACCAACTCGGCGCCCTCGATATAGGCGATAAAATCCGCGACCACGTCGGCGAAGCGCGGCTTGTCGGCCAGAGACTCATTGGTGATACCGTGTACTTCGATCGCTCCGGCGTCAATTTCCCGGTCCGGTTGCAGGTACTGATGAAAATTATTGCCCGTCAGTCGCCGACCGACCAGCTCCACACAACCGATCTCGATAATCCGGTGACCGTCGGCGGGTTCAAGACCGGTGGTTTCGGTATCCAGTACTATCTGTCGCATTCTGCCCTCCGCGATAGCTGATCGATGCCCCGATTCGCCAACTGATCGGCGCGTTCGTTTTCCGGGTGCCCACTGTGGCCTTTCACCCAGTGCCAGGAAATATCGTGCCCTTCGGTCGCCTGATCCAGGCGTTGCCACAGATCGGCGTTCTTGACGGGTTTTTTTGCCGCGGTTTTCCAGCCGCGCTTTTTCCAGTTGGGCAACCATTCGGTAATGCCGCTGCGCACATACACCGAGTCTGTGGTCAGGGATACTTTACAGCCCCGCGTCAAACTTTCGAGCGCCTGGATGGCCGCCATCAACTCCATGCGGTTATTCGTGGTATCCGGTTCGCCGCCGAACAGTTCTTTCTCGTGGCGGCCACAACGCAACAGTGCTCCCCAGCCACCCGGGCCGGGATTGCCGCGACAGGCGCCGTCGGTGTAAATCTCCACATCAGCCATTGCGCCAAGCTCTCCCGTGTCCGGTTTCCGCCATACCCCCCGCGAGGACCGCGCGCCGCGGTCGCCAACGCGGTTTGATCGGGGTCAGTGTCGCCACCCGTTTGCGGGCCACCAGGACATAGGCCCCGGCCAGCAGTGGCCAGCGACCCTTGTGCAGCCGCTGCAACAGACCGGGTGCCGGGTGTTTTTTTCCATAGTGCCAGGGCGGGTGGGGAAACAGATAGCGACTGTGCACCATATCGAATCCGAGCAACGACAGCCAGTCCCTGAGCCGCGGCAGACTGATAAAACGCAGCGACCAGGGTACTTTAGCGCGCCAGCCAAACAGCAACCGCCGCAGACCCCACCAGCTGTACGGATTCAGCCCGAGAACGATGAGATGCCCCTCGGGAATGAGACAGCGGTCAATCTCACGCAGCACCTGATGCGGATCTCGCGCCACTTCCAGCGCGTGCGGCAGCACAAAAGCATCCACGCTGTCGGCCTGCAGAGGCAGCTGCTCGGCGCTGGCGATAAGCCCCGGCGTTTGCGCCAGGCCGGTCTCGGTGCAGGTCTGCACCACCCGGTGCAGGATACGGCTGCTGGCCAGCGCATCGGACTGCGAGGAGGGATCGAGTAAAATCAGATGGTAGCCGAAGACGTCGCTAAGAATGTCGCCCAATACCTGTTGTTCGGCCTCCGCCAGCGCCTGACCGAGGGGCAACTGGCTCCAGGCGCGCAAGGCCCGCAAGCGCCGAGCGCTGGATAAAACGTTTTTCTGTCGCATAAGAGACTCAATAATAACGCATCCGGAGACGCGGACCACAGCACTTGACGGACGCCGCGCCGACTGTCAGCATGACCCGCCGGTTTATCAAAAAAACGTTTGTCTTCACCCGCTTGAGGTTAAAGTCCGGGGGTGCGGGCCGATAAGGACACTATGGCTGCTGATATCCGGATACTCACCCTTGGCACAGCGATGATGCTGGCCGCCTGTACCACTCCCCAGGCCCTGCAAACCAATACGCCGTCTGCCACGGTCGTGGCAAAACCGGCCCCCGAGCGCCCACTGCGGGCAGCGGCCTCGCCGCCGGCCACGGCGCAAACGGATCTTTGGCACCTGATGCGGGCAAACTTTGCTCTGCCCCACCAGCACGACAGCCCGCGTATCAGCGCGCCGCGCAACTGGTATATCAAACACCCGCGCTATCTGAAACGCGTCACCCAACGCGCCCGACGTTACGCCTGGTATATCCACCGCGCCTTAGAGGCACGCGCCATGCCGGCGGAAATCGCCCTGCTGCCGATTGTCGAAAGCGCCTACGATCCGTTCGCTTACTCCCACGGACGCGCCGCCGGGCTGTGGCAGTTCATCCCGTCGACCGGTAAACGCTTCGGCCTGAAACAGAACTGGTGGTTCGACGGGCGGCGCGATATCCCCGAATCCACGCGCGCCGCGCTGGACTACCTGCAATACCTGCACAAGCGTTTCGACGGCGACTGGCTGCTCGCATTAGCGGCCTACAATTCCGGCGAAGGCACTGTGCTGGCGGCACAGCGGTACAATCGCAAGAGAGGCCGTCCCACCGGCTTTTGGGACCTGAAACTACCCAAAGAAACCCGCGCCTATGTGCCCAAGCTCATCGCGCTCGGCGAGCTGATCAGCCGCCCGGCTGAGTTTGGCATTGAGCTGCCGCCGCTGCCGGCCGAGACCGGCTTTCATATCGTCGAAACCGGCGGTCAGATCGATCTCGCCGTGGCCGCCGAACTGGCGGGCATCGAACTCGATACGCTCTACCAGCTCAACCCGGGTTTCAATCAGTGGGCCACCGCGCCTAAAGGCCCGCACCGCCTGCTGGTGCCCGCCGCCGCCAGCGCCACGTTCCGACAGGCCATCGCTCAGTTGCCGGTGGACCAGCGCGTCAGATGGAATCGGGTAAAAATCGGCCGTGGAGAAACGCTGAGTCAGATCGCACACACCTACCGTACCACGGTCGCCGTGCTGGCCACCGCCAATCAGCTCAACGGCACCACTATCCGCGCCGGGCAGCACCTCATGGTGCCGGTGGCGAGCAAAGCCAACACCAGCTACACCCTGAGTGCCGCTCAGCGCCTGCGGCGCAAACAAAACCGCTCGGGCAAAGGCTATAAATCCCGCCACGTGGTGCGCAACGGCGACACGCTATGGGATCTGTCCCGGGAGTACAAAGTCGCGGTGCGTTCACTGGCGTCCTGGAACGGCATGGCCCCGGGCGATACGCTGCGCGTCGGTCAGACACTGGTGGTGTGGAGCGGACAGCTGGCAGCCAAAGGCCTGCATTCGGGCTCGCGCGTGCGCTCGGTGCACTACACGGTGCGCAAGGGCGATTCGCTGTCGCGTATCGCCAGCCGTTTCAGTGTCCGCGTCACCGACCTGCGCCGCTGGAATGATCTTCCCGTGGGTAAATACCTGCGCCCGGGACAGCATCTCAAACTCTACGTGGACGTTACCCGGCAGACGGGTGCCTGATATCTGAACCGCTATTTGAACTGCACCGACCGTCTGAGCTGATTCCAGGCGCCTGTGCGGCCGTTAAAATTGAGAAAGCGGTCGTCGGTGACCACAGTGGCGGAATAATCCTCGGCCTGCAGTGAGCGTGTATGCTCCCCCGCTTCCCTGCGTAAGGTCTGCCAACCGCCTGCGAGCACACCGTAACCGGCAAAACGTTGGTTGGTTATCACCACGGCCACCGCGTTGGCCGCTTTGTAGTCGAGAATATTTTCCTTGGCGTCCAACTCCAGGCGATCAAACCGTCCCGAGAGCGTGTTCGACGCAATAACCTCACCCGGCTCTATCAGCAAAAACAGTGTCTTTTCGACTTCCTCGGCGCGGCATGGCCCACCGAGAGCGAACAGGCAGACCAGAGCGATGAGCGCTGATGTTCTCATCCGGACACTCTGCGCATCACCAATGGATGTGCAACGGAGCCTGCTCAAGCTCTGCAATGACCGCATCTATTGACGTGACTTCATAGCGCAGCGGATACGGCTGCCAGCGGCCGTCGCTATCGGCGGTGTACAGTTGCCAGCGCGGCGCCCGAAAGCAGAGCTTGAAGAGCCTCGCCGCATCACCCGCCTGACAAACCAGCAGCGCGTCGCCTTCGCTTATCAGACGCCAGCCCGGAGCACCGTGCTGCTGGGTGTTGCGCCGGGCGCAATAGCTTTCGAGCCGCTGGCGTGCCCGCTCGACCTCGAGCGTTGCAATACTCTGCTCAGTAGTGCTTGTGCCACGCCCCATACCGATCGGGTCCTAGTGACTGGCGCCCATGGCCTGGGCGCGGCGCTGGGTTTCCTGGCGGGCCTCGAGGCTCTCTGCCTGATCTACACACTCCCAGCCCTGCATGTGCTGCAACAACAGATCGCTCAGCAGGTCGAGGTGCGCCGGGCTATCGTTCAGTGCCGGGATATAGGCGAGCTCGCCGCCGCCGCGGGACTGGAACAGTGCGCGGTCCTGTTGAGCGATCTCTTCGAGCGTTTCCAGACAATCGACACTGAAACCCGGGCAAATGACGTCGACGCGCTGCAGCTTCTCCTTGCCCCAAGCGGTAAGGACTTTGTCGGTGTAGGGCTTCAGCCATTCCTCGCGACCGACCCGCGACTGAAAACTCAGCCGCCATTGATCGTCGTCGAGGTCCAGCGCCTGCGCCAACAGGCGCCCGGTCTTCTGACATTCGCAGAAATACGGGTCGCCGGAAAGAAAGTAGCGTTTCGGGATGCCGTGAAACGACATCAGCAGCTTGTCGGCGCGGGTATGGCGCTGCCAGTGCGCGCGCACACTGGCCGCCAGCGCTTCGATGTAGCCGGGGTGATCGTGATAGTGCTGAATAAAGCGCAGCTCCGGCACCCAACGCCAGGCGCGCAACACGTTCGCGATGTCGTCAAACACGCTGGCGGTGGTAGTGGCTGAATATTGCGGATACAGGGGCAGCACCAGCAGACGACGCATGCCGCGCTCGCGCAAGCTCTGCAGCGCGGAGGCTATCGAAGGCTGCCCGTAGCGCATCGCCAGCGCCACCTCGATGCGCCGCACCGCTCGTTCGCTCAGCCGCTGTTGTAGAGCGGCGCTGAGGTGCTCTGAAATCGACAACAGCGGGGAGCCTTCATCGGTCCAGATCGACTGATAGGCGCGCGCGACCTTGCCCGGGCGCAGGGGCAGAATGACGCCATGCAGAATCAGCCACCACAGCGGGCGGGCAATTTCAATGACTCGCGGATCCCACAGAAACTCGGCGAGATAGCGGCGCACGGCCGGGCGCGTGGGCGCCTGCGTGGTACCCAGGTTGACCAGCAGGATGCCGGTGCAATCGTCCTGGTCGTGGCGAAAATCGGTGCTGCCGCTATAGGTTGTCACGGTACTCGAGTGCCCGGTAAATACAGGGGATCGCCATCATAGCAGAACTCAGTCGAGAAGTTTGCCGACCGCCGTGCGCAGGCAACGCAGCGCCTGTTTGCGCCCGCTGAAACCGCCGGCGCTGGCGCAGCTCGCCCAACTGTGCCGTTGCAGGACGCGCTTCACCAGCACTGTCAGCTCGGCGTCGCTCAGCGCCGCGGCCCGCCCCTGCATCAGCGCGCGCAATGCGAGTCGCCACAGCGAACCGATGGTCACCTCGACCAGTCGCTCGCCATAGACAAATGCCCGCAAGTCACGCTCATCCGCGGCATCCAGCGGCGCGGCAAAGGCATCGCCGTGCCGCAACAGGCCGGCGACTAGCGTGGCCTCCAGGCTACCCAGGCGGTCGACCAACTGGTGCGGGAACTGGGCAAAAAAACGCCCCCGCGCCTCTGCCAGCAAGGCTTCACCCGCGGCCGTGAAAGCTTGCAGACAGACCGCCGAATGAGTGCCGCTGGCGGTGCCTTTATTGATACTCAGGCGTACCGGAAACCAGTCGAGACCTCGCCAGAAATCGAGCAGTTGTGCGGTGGCGCCGAAGCTGCTGCCGGCGTAATCGTAACCTTCGGCTGCCAGCCGCGCCGCAACACCGCACAGTAATTGGCTGCCGAGACCCCGCCGCTGCAGCGCCGGGTGAACCGCCAGGCGCATGATGCGCCCGCAGCGCAACAGCGGTGCCTGTTGCAAGCCTTGATGTACCGCCAGCGATTCGGGCAGCAGATGCCCCTGGGGGCGGCTCTTGCCGGCATAGATCGCTTGCGCCACCTCGGGTTCAAAACCGCCCTCGGCGGCCACCAAGGCCGTCGCGGCGATATGTCCGCCGGCACGCAGCACGTAAACCGACAAATTGGGTCCGTCGAGCAGATGGCGCAAGTCCAGCGGACGGGTGCGGTAGTGCGCCTGCACCAGTAGGCCGAACAACTCCGAGAGCATCTGTTCATCGGCGGCCAGCGCGTCGCGCTGCAAACAACAGAGTTCAAAATCCTGCGCCGCCGCGGCGACGCCGAACGCCCGGCTGTCCGCCGGCTCGGCGTCCAGCGCCAGCAGGCGAAACACGAGCTGTTCCAGCGGGTCGTCCACCGCCCAGCGGATCGGGGTACTCAGGCGCAGCGTTGTCCAACTGTTACTGAGCGCCTCCAGCAAGGTCGAGAAGCGCAGGGTAAATCCACGCCCGGTGCCTTCATAGCCGTGTACGGTGCTGGCAAAGGCGATGCGCGCGTAGTGGCGCAACAGTTTTTCCAGCATCGGCAGCGGTATGGCGGCGGCCTCGTCCACCAGCACCAAATCGGCTGCAGGCAGCGTCGCCACCAGTTCATCCGGGGCCTTGAAATGCAGATAACCCCGGGCGCCCGGCTCGAGTTGCTCGGCTCGCTCATACACGGCCGCGACTGCCGCGGCGCTGGGCGCCGTGAGCAGTATGCGCTGTCGCCCGGTAGCCGCCAGCCGCGCGGCGGCGATGCCGAATGCCGCCGATTTTCCCCGGCCGCGGTCGGACACCAGGACCACCGGCCGGCGTCGGTGCCCGGTAACCACCTTGATCAGTGCTTCAACCGCCCGTTGCTGGTCACCGGTTTTGCACCCATCCGTGGGGAAGTCAATGGCCGCATGCACCGGTGCCTGTGCTGCGGTCGGTGGCGGCTGGCGCACCAGGCGTTCGTCCTCGGCAAGAAAAAGCGCGGGCTCGTTGTCTAACAGCGTGGCCAGGCGCGCGAGGAAGCGCCCGCTCACCTGCGCGGCGGGAACCGGCGCCACGGTAATTCGTGCGTGTTGCGGATCGGGATAGGACGGCCAGTCCGCCAGTGGCGGCGACAACAGGATGAGCAGCCCTCCGGCGCGGATACAGCCGGTGAGAACACCGAATGCGTCGGGGTCAAAACCCGCCCAGGCGTCGAATACCAGTGCATCGAGTTCTGTCCCCAGCAGGCTCAGAGCATCGCCACCCGATACGGCGCACGCACCAGCGGGCGGCCGATCGCTGAACCAACACACCTGCGTCTGGCGCAGACCGGTAATCAGCCGTTGCGCCCGGACCACCAGCGCCTCGTGCTGACCGGTAAGCACCAGCACCGTGCGGTGCCGACGGACTGCCGCCCGCCGCAGGTGCCTGTCTACAGCCTCGAGCATCTCCACGGCGAGTAAAGGGCGCTACCGGTGCGGTGCCCGGTCAGCCGCAGCGTTACCCAGGCACACCGGACCCGGGCAGGGACCAGGCCGGAGCAGTGTCGGCGGCCGGGCGCTCACCTTTGCGTCGAGGAAATCCGCGCGGCCAGGGGACGGAATTGCAAGCCGTAGAGCATCTGCAGATAGCGCCGGGTCTCGGTGCGCTCCAGGTCGGTGACATATTTCCAGAAACCGTAGACCCGGGACAAGGTCATCATGCGCTCGGCATAGCGCTTCCAGGTGTAGTGTTCCTCGACCCGGCGCAGTCCACCCTGCGAAATGCGCGTCCAGTAATCCGGGTCGGCGCGGCACTGGCGGAAAAACTCCGCCATGCGCTCGGCTGCCTGTTCGCCGTAATTGGGGTCGAGATGAAAACCGGACACACCGTCTTCGATAATTTCCAGCGGGCCACCGTAGCGGGTGGCGAACGTCGGCAGACCTGAACTCATCGCCTCGATCACCGTCAGACCGAAGGCCTCGAACAGCGCCGGCTGGACAAACACGCCGCGGGCATCGGCGATAAAGCGGTATAACTCGCCGGCCAGGCTTTTCTCCAGATGCAGCCCGAGCCAGCGCACCTGTCCGTCCAGCTTGAATTCGTTCATCAGGTTGTGCATGCGGTTGATCTGCGCGCGCTCCTCTTCATCGGACGAACGGTTGGGATCGACGTAACCCGAGACCACCACCAGGTTGGCCTGCTCGCGCAGCGCCGGGGAATGGGCGAACCACTCCACCAGACCGGTGATATTCTTTATGTGATCCATGCGCGCCATGGTAAAGATCAAAAATTTATCGCGATCCTGCAGGTTGCCGCGGATATCCTCCCGGGGTTCGGTGCCGAACACCAGCGCTTCGATTTGTGGATGCAGGTGCGTCAGCCGGTTTTCGCTGTGGCTGTAGGGAAAATAGACTGTGTCATCAGCGCCCGGTGAAACAATATTGAATTTGGGGTCGTAGGGATCGATACCGTGAACCACCCGGTACAACCCGGGCAAGGTGTAGCTCATGTGGCTTTCGTACTGCCCGAGACTATCGTGGGTACCGGCGATCTCCTGATAGGTACTGGTAATAATGAAATCGGCCGTATTCATGGCGATCAGATCGGCGGTGAACTGAGTGGAAAAATGGTATTGCTCTTCGTTGTCCTTCCAGTACAGATCGGAATACAGGTACTTGGTTTTCTCCAGCGCGTGAGCGACGTTGCACTGCGTGATGCCGAGTTCTTCGGACAACAATGACGCCACCAGGTTGCCGTCGGAATAGTTGCCGACGATCAGATCCGGCCGCCCTCCAAGTTCGGCCAGCAGCTCCTGCCTGGCGTCATCGGCGTAGCGCTCCAACCAGGGCCAGATCTCAAAACGCGAAATCCAATGGGGCACGGTTTCGCCCTGCTGGGTGCGAAAGGGCACCCGCAGAATGCGCGCGTGACGGGTGCCGACAATCGGTTCCAGTTTCTGATCGCAGGTGGTGCCGTCGGCTTCGGGGATCAGACGCGTCAGCACCACGATCTGCGGGTCAATATCCAGACCCTGCTCGTCGAAGCGCGCATACATCTCTTTTTCCAGCGCGCGCACCTGGTCAAGAATGTAGACCACCTGGCCGCCGGTATCCGGACGCCCGAGCACGTTGGACTGGCCGAAGTAGCCGTGTGGCGAAATAATCGCGATGGAAAAAATCATCGGGATACGGCTGAGAAAGGTTTCCAGGTTGACCGGCGAGGGCGCCTCGAGTATATCCAGCAACAGACGCATGGTCTCGCGCGTACGCGCCACGTTACGCCCCCAGCCGGGGCGAAAACCCAGCGGTTCAAGCAGTGGCTGGAATTCCGGCCATCCCGCCTCGGCGGCGATTTGCGACAGTTCCTTGTCGGCCCGGCGCAGAGCATCACGCAGTTGCTTGACGTCTTTTACCGAATCGGTAAGCATCAACTGTTGATCGCGGTACTGGTGTACGCGCAGAAAATCCAGCAGTCGTCTGTCGCCTTTGCCCAGGTCCTCGAAAAGCTTGCTCGACAGCCGGCGGTTGAGAAACTCGACGCCGCGGCCGATGGAGTCGGCCTCCTGCAGTTTATAGAACTCGCGCGAGAACGGTTCCAGATCAATCTCCAGCGTCCACTCCGGCTGTCCGCCCCCGACCAGGTGTTCCTTGAAGGCCAGGTAGTCCGACACATCAATCACCTCCAGTACCATGGTCTCAAGGTGAATACGCAGATAGCACCAGCGCGCAATGCGCAAACGCAACGCCATGTAGATCCAGGCCTGGTCCTGGGCGGCCTCCTGGGCGTGCTCGATGACCGTTTCGAAGGGACTGGCGTGCAGGCCATCATCGCCATCTTCCTTACACACCGCCTCGAAGGCATCGTGCAGTTCGCTGCGCAACATAAAAGGCTGGTCGAGGGCCTGCAGCCCGTGCAGCATCTGATGGGCTAGATTGCGGTGTTGCTGCAGATAAGCCTGCAACTGCACAACCATGTCCGGTACCGGTAAACTGCTCATGATAAACCCCAAGCGTCTATGAATGTTTGGTAGAAAGCGGCGTCGGCCACGGTAGCGCCGCGCACACCGACGACGGCCGAGGCAAAGGCCTGGGCCCGTTGTAGTATATCCAGTAGCGGCCACTGTCGGATCACACCCAGCAGCACCACGGCCATAAAGGCATCACCGGCGCCGACCGTATCGACCACGCGCAGACCGGGGCGCGGCTCGATCCGCGCGCGCTCGCCCTGGTCGGTCACCGCCAGGGCTCCGGCGGAACCCAGTGTGACAATGAGCAGTTGCGGCGCATACCGCGTCATGAATTCCTGCACAGCTTCCTCTTCCGAGGGCGCCTGTGGCACTATCAGCGCCAGTTCATCACGGTTGAGTTTGACGCCACGGACGCTGTCCAGTTGTGCTCGCACATGCTCGATGTCCCACCAGGGCGTGCGCAGATTGATATCGACGAAGACGCCCTCTTTTAACTGCCCGCGCAGCGCGCCGGCGGCGCTGCGCGAGACCGGGCTGCGCAATGCCAAGGTGCCGTGATAGAGCAGCTGGCAGTCGAGGGCGGGCGAACCGCCCGGCGCATCGATAAAGTCCCAGGCGCTGTCGGGCACGATATCGTAAGAGGGTTCGTGGTCTTCCGATAGACTTACCTGGACTCTGCCGGTCGGGTGCTCGGTGTCTTGCTGCATACCGGCCAGCGACAAACCCCAGTTATGCATGGCGGCCAGAATCCGCTCCCCGGCGGCGTCGTTACCCACCCGGCTGATGAGTCGTGGCACCAACCCGAACGCCTGGGCGTGCCAGGCCACATTGAACGGCGCGCCACCGAGCACCTGCTGTCCGTCGGGAAAACAGTCGTAGAGAACTTCGCCGAACAGACACAAGCCGGAGGCTGTCATCGGTCGCTCCCGGTCTCGATCCAGGCTCCGGTGTGCGGCAGAAAATGCACCACGCCCTCAACAATACCGGCGCTGTAGTTGCCGTTCATTCCCATGAACCCGCCGCGCGCGAGATAAAGGCGTTCCGCCACGCCGCGCGAGCGCGCCAGTTGCAGGGCTTCCTCGCGCACCTCCTCGGTCGCGTTCGCCACCAGAACCGCCTGCAAACCGCTGGTGAGCACCGGCAGATCGTTGCCGCTGTCGCCGGCGAAAACCATGTGTTCCGGGGCGACGCCCTGGCTGTGCATGAGAAATTCGACGGCGTGAAACTTAGTCGCACTGGCCGGCACCACGTCCAGCAGGGCGATACCGGCCGGTTCGTCGATACTCCAGATGAGGCTGGCATTGACCTGGTGTTGCTGCAGACGCTGGCGCATCACCGGCAGCAGCGCGTGCTTGTCGGTGTACATCGGCACATAAAAACTCAGCTTGTAGCGACTCTGCTTGGTGGCTTCCTGCAGCTGCAGATCGATGATATCGGCGAACAGCAGGCGGATCGAGGCGTGGTCCATATTGCCCCAGTCGGGGGAAAACTGTTCGTCCCAGTCGCAGCGCCGCCGCCAGCAGTCGTCGCTGAACTCATACAGACTGGTGCCGACATCGGCGATGACATAGTCCGGATGCGGCAGTACATAGTTGGTGATGGCCTTCTCCACCAGCGCCAAATGCCGGCCACTGACATAGGTGAGGCTCACCCCCTCATGCGCTGCCAGTCTGGCGAACGCTTGTCGCGCTCCGGGCGACTCGGCCTGCTTGCCGTTGGGCAGGAGGGTGCGATCCAGATCGGTACAGACAAGAAGGGGCTCGCTCACGCAGCATCCTCTGGCACGCCGCAGGATCGATAGAAGTCATAGTGATCGATGGCCTCCAGTATGCCGGCCGCGTAAGGTTTTTGGGCAAAATACACGCGCTCAAGATCGACCAGCCCGGAAAGCTCCTCGTGATGACGGTTGGCGACCACCACGGCGAGGGTGTTGCCGCGGATCATATCCTCGTCGGCGCCGGACCCGCCCGCCACCAGAATATGCTCGACGGGAATGCCCCATTTATGCGCAAAATAACGGATGGCCAAGCCTTTGGACGCACGCACCGGAATGATATCCAGAAACTGGCCAAACGCATGTACCACATTGGCGGCAATCTCTTCGTGGCGCAGTGCGGCATTGACTTCCTCGATCGAGGGGGCGATGGTCGGGTCGTAGTGATAAGACACCTTGAAGCGACTCTGTTCCCCTTTATCCTGCAGTACCAGACCCGGCATTTCCTGCAACACACGGCGCACGCCCTGCGGGTTCCAGTGGTAGTCTACATGCACGCTCCAGGCCGAGTCGGCGACCAGCTGCGGTGCGTAATAGATTTCGGTGCCCAAACTGGTAAAGAGGATATCCGGTAGCGGAATATTGAACTTACGCATCACCCCCAGCGCTGAATCCAGCCGTCGGCCGGTGGCCACTCCGAAGCTGGCGCACTTGCGGTTGCCGCGCACCAACTCGACGAATTGCTTCAGACCCAACGGATCCCCTAGCAGACTCTGATCCAGATCGGTGAATATGGCCCGATCGTGGTACAGCATCGGGCGCCGTCCGGCGGGCTTTTTCTGCAACGGGCTGCCTTGCTTCAACAGCGGTCGCAGCCGGCACAGGTAGCCCTCGGCATGCGCCGGCCAGGAGTAGTGTCGGCGTACGCCCTTGATACCGTTATCGGCATAGGTCTGCCAGTCTTCGGCACTGCGCAACAGCTGCAACAGCGCGCCGGTGATCGCCTCTTTATCCAGGGGGTTGATCAGTATGCCGTTGTGACAATTGCCGATAATATCGGTCGGACCGCCGTTTTCGGTGGCCACCACCGGCAAACCGCTGGCGGCGGCTTCCAGCAAGGTCAGCCCGAAGGGCTCGGTCAGCGCGGGATTGATAAAGACACCGCCCAGCGACGCGGCCAGGCGGTAGATCTCCGGCACCTGGCGCGGTTTATGGTGCTTGGGCAGTGCCACTTTGCCATATAAGTCGTAGAAATCGATCAGCAGCAGAAGTTCCTTCAACACCGCCTGGGCGCCGCTGTCCATTTCGCGAATGTCTTCGCGGTTGCCGGCGACGATCACCAGATTGGCCGCCTTCTGCAGTTTCGGCGACTCGCCATAGGCTTCCAGCAGGGTCACGATATTTTTGCGCTCATCCGGGCGTGAGAGCGCCAGCACAAAGGGTTTGTCCGGCTTGTTGAGAAAACGCGCCAGATTGCGTGAAAAGGAATATTGCTCGCCTTCGACCGGTGGATGAAACATCTCCAGATCAGTGCCCGGAGGAATCACCGCCATACACTGTGGATCGTAAAAATCATACAGCTCGTACTGATCTTCCACTTCATTGTGGGTACTGGTGACAACCAGGCTGGCATTGGCCAGCACTTCCTCTTCGGCCTTGATACGCCGCGACATGTTGTAGCGCTCTTCGATCTCCTCGCGCTGCAGACCGGCGGCGAGCAACCGGCGCCGTTTGTCGCGCCCGAGCGAGTGTCCGGTGAAAACCAGGGGAATGCCGGTGATATTGCTCAACCGAACGCCGACATAACCGGCATCGGCGTAGTGGGCATGTATCACATCCGGCAGGCGTGGTTGCTGGTTGAGCCATTCAAGGAGGTTGTCGGTAAACGCATCCAGATGGTCCCAGAGCTGTTCCTTGGGGATGTAGGCGTCGGGGCCGGCCTGGATTCTGACAATACGCGCTTTGTCCGACAGGGTTTCCTGCTCCTGGCGATACTCCGGGCTGATATCGTTGGCTATCACCTGGCGTGTCACCAAGTCCACCTGACGAACGTGAGTAGACTCCGAGAGCGCCCGTAACAGGTCGATCACGTATTTAGTCTGACCGCCGGTGTCGGCATCGCGCCCCAGTTCGAGGTCCTGAGCGCGAATCAGTCCGTGAATACTGATCAAAAGCAGATAAAGAGGCGGTGTGTTGGATTCGGACATCAGCTATCCATTGACTGATTTTTAAACTACCAAGTAACGCCATTAGGGTCAAATCGCCCGGCGTCAGCCGTTTTCAGCAAATGGGAGAGGATACCGTGCCGGTTGCAGCGGCGAAATAACAATAGTTTATCGACAATGAAATTTAATACCGCTACCTGGGTCGACGCTTTGCCATGCTGTGCAGCGCGCGCCCGTCGACGGCCAGCGCGGCTTCGTGAACGCTTTCCGACAGACTGGGGTGGGCGAACATCGTCAGCGCCAGATCCTCGCTGCTGCCACCCAGCTGCATCGCTATCACCGCTTCGGCAATGAGCTCCGAGCAGTGCGGGCCAATCATGTGTGCGCCGAGCAGTCGATCGGTCGCGCGATCGGCCAGCAGCTTGATAAAGCCATCGCGCTCACCCATGGCCCGCGCGCGACCGGAAGCCGCCAATGGAAAGACGCCGGCGCGGTAGTCGGCGCCCACCGCCTGCAGCGCCTGCTCGGTCTGCCCTACCCAGGCCACCTCTGGACGCGTATAGATAACCGAAGGCACCGTCTCGTAATTGACCTTGGCGGCCTTACCGGCGATCAGCTCGGCCACCATGACGCCTTCTTCCGAGCCCTTATGCGCCAGCATCGGGCCGCGCACGGCATCGCCGATAGCATAGACGCCGGGTAGATTGGTGCGACACTGCTCGTCGACATGAATCAGACCCCATTCGTCGAACAGCAGGGTCGCCGCATCGGCGGCGAGACTCTCGGTGTTGGGTCGCCGCCCGACGGCAACGATCAGTTTGTCGAATACCGCGCTATGTTCCGCTTCGCCCTCCTGGTAGCGGATCTCCACCTTGGCGCCGACACTCTGGCTGGACACCACCCGGCTGGCCAGGCGGATATCCAACCCCTGCGCGCGCAACAGCCGCTGCGCCTCGCGCGCCGTCTGGGTATCGGCCATGGGCAGAAACTCCGCCTGCGCCTCCAACAGCGTGACGCTCTCGGCACCCAGCCGTCGCCAGACACTGCCCAGTTCCAGACCGATGACGCCGGCGCCGATGATGCCCAGATGCCGCGGTACTTCGGTGAACGCCAAGGCCCCGCTGGAGTCGACTACCTGCGGTGCCGCCAGCGGTACAGCGTCGAGCTGCACCGGCAACGAACCGGGCGCCAGTATGATGTGATCGGCCGATAACTCCCGCGTGCCGCCGGCGCTGTCGGTAACCCGGACGCACCGCTCCGCCAGCAATTGTCCGCGCCCCGGCACCCAGTCGATACGGTTGGCTTTGAACAGCTGGGCGATGCCCTGGGTCAGCTCGCCCACTATGCGTTGTTTGCGCGCCTGCATGCGCTCAAGATCGAGACTGACACTACTGGCGATGACGCCGTGATCGCCGAGTTCGTGCAACGCCTGCACATAGCGCTCGGATGATTCCAGCAACGATTTCGAAGGAATACAGCCGACATTGAGACAGGTGCCCCCCGGCACCGGTTGGCCTTGCGGATCGACCCAATCGTCCACACACACGGTGTTCAGCCCCAGCTGCGCACAGCGTATCGCGGCGACATAACCGGCCGGCCCGGCGCCGATGACGATAACGTCAGCTTTTGCGCTCATACGCCCTCAGATACCCAGCAGCATGCGTGCCGGGTCCTCCAGCGTCTGTTTGATGCTGACAAGAAACTGCACCGCTTCGCGACCGTCGACCAGGCGATGATCATAGGACAGCGCCAGATTCATCATCGGCCTGATCACCACCTTGCCGTTTTCGGCCACCGGGCGCTCCTGGATGCTGTGCATGCCGAGGATACCCGACTGCGGCGGGTTGAGAATCGGCGTCGATAACAACGAGCCGAACACGCCGCCATTGGTGATAGTGAAGGTTCCACCGGTGATGTCGTCCATTCCCAGCGTGCCTTCCCGGGCCCGGCCCGCGTAATCGTTGATCCGTGCTTCAACGGCGGCCATGGACAACTGGTCGGCGTCACGCACAATCGGCACTACCAGTCCCCGTGGCGAGGACACCGCGATGCCGATATCGAAAAAGCCGTGATAGACAATGTCCTTGCCGTCGATAGAGGCGTTCAACTCTGGAAAACGACGCAATCCCTCGATGACCGCAAGGACAAAAAACGACATGAAGCCGAGCTTGACCCCGTGTGTCTTCTCGAAGATTTCGCGGTAGCGTTGACGCAGCTCTTTGACCGGCTGCATATTCACTTCGTTAAAGGTAGTGAGAATGGCCGCATTCTGCTGTGCATCGAGCAGACGCTCGGCGATGCGCGCGCGCAACCGGGTCATGGGCACGCGTTTTTCGGGTCGGTCGGCGTCGCTCGGCGCCGCCGTCGCAACCTCGACCAGCTTTGGCGCCGGCGCCGGTGGTGCTGCCGGCACGGCCTCGCTCTGCTCGGTCTGCCGACGTTCGGCCAGAACGCTCAGCACATCCTCCTTGAGCACGCGGTTGCCGCTGCCGCTGGCAGGAACCTGGCGAACATCCAGCCCGTTCTCGCTGATTAACCGTTGTGCGGACGGGGTCGCAAACGGCGCCACGCCGCCGGTGGTGCGGGGCGCGGTATCGTTGTCCGCCGAGGCAGAGGCCACCGGTTCTGTCGTCTGCGCCTCCTGCATGCGCCCGATCAATTGCCCGGAAACGACCACGCTTCCGGCCTGTTCCAGAATCGCTTCCAGCACGCCGTCGTGCGGCGCCGGCACCTCGAAAACCACTTTGTCGGTTTCGATATCGACCAGCGATTCGTCGCGCTTTACCGCCTCGCCGGGCTGTTTGTTCCAGGTAAGGATAGTGCCATCGGAGACCGATTCCGGGAAAACCGGCACTTTAAGCTCAATAGACATAATGATCCTTTATTCAGTCGCCAGAGGTTTTCAGCCCCAGCGCTTCGTCGACCAGCGCGTGTTGCTGCTTTACGTGCAGCCAGCCGTAGCCGGCCGCCGGCGCGGCCGAAAAACGCCGGCCGGCATACGCTAAACGTTCAGGCTGCGACAGTACGGCGCGCAGGTGATGCTGGGTGGAAAACCAGGCGCCCTGATTTTTTGCTTCTTCCTGGCACCAGACAAAAGTCTCGGCCCGCGGGTAGCTCTTCAGCAGAGCGCGCAGCTGGACCCTGGGGAAGGGGTAAAGGCGCTCAATGCGCACGATGGCGACGTGCGCCAGTGATTCCTGACGCCGCTTTTCCAGCAAGTCATAGTAGACCTTGCCACTGCACATCACCACGCGGCTAACCGCGGCTCCATCCAGGGGGTCGCACTCGGCGATCACCGGCTGAAACTCTCCAGCGGTCAGATCCTCGAGCGAACTGACCGCCAGGCGGTGGCGCAACAGGCTTTTCGGTGTCATCACAATCAGGGGTTTTCGACACTCCAGCAACTGCTGGCGGCGCAACAGGTGGAACATCTGCGCCGGTGTCGTGGGCATACAAACCTGCATATTCTGCTGGGCGCATAACTGCAAGAAGCGCTCCAGACGCGCCGAGGAATGCTCGGGGCCCTGGCCCTCCATCCCGTGGGGCAAAAACATCACCAGACCGCTGAGACGATTCCATTTTTGTTCGCCGGCACTGATGAACTGATCAATCACCACCTGGGCGTTGTTGGCAAAATCGCCGAACTGCGCTTCCCAGATCACCAGCGTGCGCGGGTCGGTGGTCGAATAGCCGTATTCGAACGCCAGCACCGCCTCTTCCGAGAGCAGCGAATTGATCACCAGAAAATTGCCCTGCTCGGCGGCGAGGTTGCGTAGCGGCACGTACAGCGAACCGTCCTGCTGACAGTGCAGCACCGCGTGACGGTGGAAAAAAGTACCGCGCCCGGAATCCTGGCCCGACAGTCGCACGCCGTGGCCTTCACTCACCAGCGCGGCGTAAGCGCTGGTCTCGGCGAAGCCCCAATCGATGGGCAGGGCGCCGGCGGCCATTTTGCGGCGGTTGTCCATTACTTTGGCCACCGAGTTATTCAGCTCGAAGCCCTCCGGCAGCTGTCCGAGTCGCTGCCAAAGCTCGCGTAAACGCTCCTGCGGGATGGAGGTATTCAGAAACGCGGTACAGGCCTGGGCCAGGTACGGCGCCCAATCCACCGCGTAGGGGTATTTGGCCTGCTCGGCCGGCACCAGTTCTTCGACCACCGGCAGGCCGGCGTCGAGGCGTGCGCGATACTCGTCCAACAGTTGCTGCGGTAGCGACTCATCGCAGTGCCCGGCGCTCACCAGCTTGTCAGCGTACAGGGCGCGGGTTGTCGGTCGCTCACCGATAGCCCGATACATGACCGGCTGGGTCGCCGTCGGCTCGTCGGCTTCGCTATGGCCGTGGCGGCGGTAACACACCAGGTCGATGACCACGTCTTTGTGAAAATTCATGCGGTAATCGAGCGCCAGGCGGGTGACGTGCAGCACCGCCTCGGGGTCATCGCCGTTGACGTGCAAAATGGGCGCATCGACCATCTTGGCGATGTCGGTGCAATACTGCGAGGAGCGGGCGTCGCGATGATGGCTGGTGGTGAAGCCGATCTGGTTGTTGACCACCACGTGCACCGTACCCTTGGTGGAAAACCCCCGCGACTGCGACATATTGAAGGTTTCCATCACCACGCCCTGACCGGCAAACGCGGCATCGCCGTGGACCAGGATGGGCACCACCCGAGTGCCGGCCTCATCACCGCAACGTTGCTGACGGGCACGCACCGAGCCCTCCACCACCGGACTGACGATCTCCAGGTGCGAGGGGTTAAAAGCGAGATTGACGTGCACCAGACCCTTCTCGGTGTTCAGATCGGCGGAAAACCCCTGGTGATATTTAACATCGCCGGAGCCATTTCCGGTCGGCCCCGCGGTACCTTCGAACTCCTGAAACAGCTCCGCCGGGGTCTTGCCGACAATATTAATCAACACATTCAGACGCCCGCGGTGCGCCATGCCGATCACCACTTCCTTGACACCATGGCTGCCACCGCGCTGGATGAGTTCATCGAGCAGCGGGATCAGGCTGTCACCGCCTTCCAGCGAAAAACGCTTCTGTCCCACATAGCGGGTGTGCAGATAGCGCTCCAGCCCCTCGGCCGCTGTCAGGCGACGCAAAATACGCAAGCGGCTGGCCGCGCTCAACTGTGCCCGACCGCGCGCCCGCTCGAGCTGTTCCTGCAACCAGCGTTTCTCGGCGGTTTCGGTGATGTGCATGTATTCGGCACCGATGCTGCCGCAGTAAGTGGCGCGCAGATGATCGAGGATTTGCCCCAGCGTGGCGCTGCCGTCCCGGGCCAGCGAGCCGGTTTCAAACAGGGTATCGAGATCGTTCGTACCCAGCCCGTGTTGGGAGAGCTCCAGTTCGGCCAGCGCCGGGCGGGCACGCAAACCCAGCGGATCGATGGCAGCCACCTGGTGGCCGCGAAAACGATAGGCATTGATCAGCTGCAGCACCCGCACCTGTTTATGCTCGTGAGCCGAACCGGGCAAGAGGGAATTTACGGCGCTCCGGCGCGCCGGCGTGGCGGTGAGTTGCCGCATGGTCTCGCGGACGGTGGAATGACGGGTTTCCGTCGTCGGCGCGCTAAAGCTCGGCAAGGTGGCGAAAAACGTCCGCCAACCCTCGGCGACCGAAGCAGGGTCGCTCAGATACTGTTCGTAGAGCGCGTCGAGGTAGGCGCCATTCTCGCCCGCCAGCTGCGAGCTGCGCCACAGTTCCTGCAAACCTTTTTCCCGGGTGAGATCATCCATTCGCTGGCCTTTTTTAAACAATAGCAGGCAAATGTTGCGCCAACTCTGCAATACGGCGTTGAACGCCTTGAAACCGCCGCCACAGCGCTCGGCGGCGCCACGCTCAGCGACTTCCCGTTGACGCCCTTCTATTTTATAGACCGCTTTGCGACAACTTTTCGTCACAGCGGACGTTTTTTATTATGATAGCGCCTCCTTCGAACCTGCACAGAGCCAACCGAGCCCTATGGCAAGCAATGACGAAAGCACTATACGCGGTCTGCTGGAACTGGCCGGGATCGAACTCAACGGCGCCCATCCCTGGGACATCCAGGTCAACGACCCGCGCTTCTACCCGCACCTGATGGCCGGCGGCGCGCTGGGCTTCGGCGAAACCTATATGGACGGCCTATGGGACTGCGAGCGCCTGGACGATTTGATCTACCGGCTGCTGCGCGCCGATCTGGAAAACAGCATCTCGCCGCTGAAACTGCTGTGGCCGGTCCTCTACTCGAAGCTGCTCAACCCGCAAAGCAAACGGCGCGCGTTTCGCATCGGCGAGCAACACTACGATCTCGGCAACGATCTCTATGCCCTCATGCTCGACCGGCGTATGACCTACACCTGCGGCTATTGGCGCACGGCCGATAATCTGGACGATGCCCAGGAGGCAAAACTGGACCTGGTGTGCCGCAAGCTGGACCTGCAACCCGGGATGCGCGTTCTGGATATTGGCTGCGGCTGGGGCAGTTTTGCCGGATACGCCGCCGAACGCTACGCGGTGGAGGTGGTCGGTGTCACCGTTTCGCGCGAACAGATCGCGCTCGGTCGCGAGCGCTACCGCGATCTCAACGTCGATCTGCGTTTCCAGGATTACCGCGAAGTCAAAGACAGCTTCGAGCGCATCGTATCGCTCGGTATGTTCGAGCACGTCGGGCCGCGCAATTACCGTACCTACATGCAGGTGGTGAACGCCTGCCTGCAAGACGACGGCCTGTTTCTGCTGCACACCATCGGTACCAACACGCGCAAAACCAGCGTCGACCCCTGGACCAACAAGTATATTTTTCCCGGCGGCGTGCTGCCGGTGGCCGAGCAGATCGATGCCGCCAGCAGCGGGCTTTTCATCATGGAAGACTGGCACAATTTCGGCGCCGATTACGACCCCACGCTGATGGCCTGGATGGCCAATGTCGATGCCAACCGGGAGCAATTGCACGCCTTGGGGTATGATGAACGCTTCTACCGCATGTGGCGTTATTTTCTGCTCTCCTCGGCCGGCTCCGCGCGCGCGCGGCGCAACCAGTTATGGCAGATCGTCTACAGCAAGCACGGTCTTGACGGCGGTTACGACTCGATTCGATAGAAAAGGAGTATGTTCATGAAGGTTATCTGGAATCTGCTGGCCCTGCTGGGTCTCGCGGTGCTTGTCCTGATGATTATTGTGCTGGTGAAGCTCGGCCCTTCAGCCGTGGGCAAGCTGGCCAAATTCGACCCCGCGGCGGGGGCCACCTATGCCACTATCGGCAAAACGCTGCTGCAGACCGGCAGCGCGGCAGAGGCCACCGTCTGGAAAGTCCCCGTCACCGCCGGCCTGAAACCCGAAGAGGTCGAACAGACCATGCGCTTTGTCGCCAATGAGCACAACATCAAGAATGTTGGCGAGTTGCCCCTCTACAAGGAAGTCGAGGCGATCAGCGGCAAGCCGTTCCGCTTTCTCAAAATCTACATGTTCTGCAACGCCATGACGGCGGCCAAGATGGTCGAAATGAGCGATGCCTTTTCAGCCTATCTGCCGTGTCGTATCAGCCTGGTCGAGGATCCGCAGGGCAAGCTGTGGCTGTATACCCTGAACATGGACCTGATGATCCACGGCGGCGAGCCGCTGACGCCGGAACTGACCGAGGAAGCCACCCGCGTCAAGGATATTATTCTGGATATCATGAAGCGCGGCGCCAGCGGCGACTTCTGATCCCCGGTATCGCGGGCGTTCAATCGGCATTGGGGCGAAAGTTGCCAAGCCCCAGGGGATCCAGCGCATCGATACCGGCCATGAAGGGAATGCGCCGGTCGCTGTGGGTTACCTGGTAAACCGCACCCATCCAGTTACCGACCACCGCTTCGGCGGAATCGTGCCAGGTGTTGTCGATACGCCGGGCCACCAGCTCCTCGGGAAATTCCGGTAGCGCGCCGCCGGCCGCCCGCGCCGCCTCCAGCCGCAGACGGTATTCCTGCAATGCCGCCTGCTCCAGGGTGTGAAAATAGTTTTGCGGGAACGGCGGATAGTCAGCGCGTTTGCCCGCCGCGTACAGCGCCACTTCACGCTTGTATTCTTTCAGTAGCGAGATGGTGTCGTATTCCGGGTGCCCTTGAAAAAACACCGCGCGCAGGCCATCGGCACTGGTGGCCAGATGCACACCGACTTCGGCGCTTTCCACCAGCACGCGCAGGCCAGCGGCATCGAACTGCTCGCGGGTGATGGCATTCCAGCGTGAATGCGGCACATCGAAACGGGTATTGACGTCGTTGACCAGCGGGTGGGTCTTGTCCACCACGCGGTGCGCGAACACCCCCCAGATTTTCTCCGCCCGTGGCACCCGGGTGCGCCCGTACCTGAACTGCAATACAGCGTGCGTGGCCAGGCAGGAGCACAGTGTGGAGGTCACGTTCTCCATCGCCCAGTCGACTACGTTACGCAGCGGCTCCCAGAACGGCTGATCGGCCAGTGCCGGCCCGAGCACATTGGCGCCGGTGACAATCAGCGCATCGAGGCCTTCGGCCATAACCTTGTCCACCGGTTCGTAGTAGCGATCTATATAGGCCTGCGCCGAGGTGCTACGCACCAGCTCCGGCAGGGTAAAAGGGTGCACGTAAAACTGCGCTATCGGATTGCTCTCTCCCACCAGACGGAAAAATTGCCGTTCGGTGGCCTCCAGCGCGGCATCCGGCATCATATTCAGCAGCCCCACGTGCAGCTCGCGGATATCCTGCTCGGCGGCACGGTCCGAACGCAACACGCGGATGCCCTCGGCGCGCAGGCGCTCGAAAGCGGGCAGGTTGTTGTGGGCGACCAGTGGCATATAGGCTCCGGTTACGGACAACGTCAGGCGGGACTGCGCCCGATCGCCGTCTCCAGCAGTTCGAGAAAATCCGCTTCGTCGCGCACGGCGGCGACTTCCTTCGCAGTGACCGTGTAACCGTGAGGCCCGGCAATGGCTTCATAACGCGGCAGCCGCGAACGAAACAGCCGTGGGAACACCCAGCGGGTAAAGGCGTCCGGGTCCATTTCAGCGGCATACCCCAGGTCGTTTTCCTGTAAGTAAATGCCCAGCTGTTCGCGTAAAAAATCGGCGCGATAGTAAAGCGGCTTCGGGTCGCTCAGGGCACGGTCGATGAGTTTCTGCTCCTCTTCCCGGTCGGTCACCTTGATGTAGAGTATCAGCGTGTGCGCCACCAGCAGATCGATCACCGACGGTTCGTCCAGCTCGCACAAGCTACCGCCGACATCGTTGACGAAATGCTGGTAGCCGTAAATTTCCTTGGCCTTGCGGATAAATTCCGGCACGTCGCGCATGGCGGCGATTTCAGCGTCGCGGTACTGCGCCTGGCGCTGTGAAAATGCTTCCAGGCCGACGCCGCCCAGCTCCGGGTTGCCCAACTTACCGACAAAACTCAGCACCGGACCCAGATCATCCACTTTGATATTATTGCGTATATAGATCCAGTCCCGGCGTAACAGATCGCGCAGAAACGGCACCTGCATGGCCTGCTGCTTAATGAGATCCAGAATCGGCTCGTCGAGGTAGCGGGTACCGATGCGGTAATCGCCCGAGTAATGAAACCAGTGGTGCCCACACAGCAGTGTCGACAAATGGGTCTTGCCAACGCCCGACATCCCCAGCAGGGTGACATTCTTGTTTTTCCAGGCACGGAATTCGTCGATACTGAATTTCACGGCAACCGCTCCAGGTTAGCTAAAAGCATTTGATTATGCAGGATATAATCGCTTGCTGGAACCGCTGGTGAAAAAATAACCCGCCGCCGCGACGGGAATCGCCCTTTTCAGCGTGTGCCATTATGCTGTATGGTGCTGCCCTCCCGATTTATCTCAGCGCCGCCCCGAGGTTTCCCATGCAGATCGAAGCACAGAAAGTCGTCACCCTGAATTACACCCTGACCGACAGTAGCGGCAAGGTTATCGACCAGTCAAACGATGGCAGCTTCGCCTATCTCCATGGCGCCAGCAATATCATTCCCGGCCTGGAAAATGCCCTCGCCGGCAAAACCTCCGGCGATGCGCTGAACGTCTCGGTCGAGCCGGCCGAGGGCTATGGCGAGCGCGATCCGGCCAAAACCCAGTCGGTGCCGCGGGAAATGTTTCCGGAAGACGCGGAAATCGAAGTCGGCATGCAGTTTCACGCCCAGGGCCCCAACGGCGAAACCCTGGTCGTCACCGTGGTCAGCGTGGAAGGCGAGACCGTCACCGTCGACGGCAACCACCCGCTCGCCGGCGAGCAACTGAATTTCGCCGTGGAAGTGGTAGAAGTCCGCGAAGCTTCGGCCGAAGAGCTGGATCACGGTCACGTGCACGGCGCTGGCGGCCACGACCACTGAGCGAGTTGGAGCCGGCCCCGGTGCCGGCCTGAAACACCCGCGGGGTTAATCCACACCCGCGGGCACCGGCCCAACGTCTTCCTGCAGGCAGGTCCGCCCCCGGTAGCGTCGCGCCAGCAGGGTGAACAGAACCGCTGTCAGCAGCATCAGGCCGGTAAAAAACAGGTAGTAATCGGCACCGGCCAGACGCTGGTCGCCGTCGCCGCCGACGACAAAAAAGTTGATCGCGCTGGTAAACAGATTGCCGGCGGCGATCGACATCATGAAAAATGCCATGACAAAGGACTTCATCGCGCGCGGCGCCTGCGTGTAGGAGAATTCCAGGCAGGTGATCGACACCATCACCTCCGCGCCGGTCAGTAGCACGTAAGCCACCAGCTGCCAGCCGATAGAGGGTGCCAGACCCTGGTCGACCTGCACCTGAACCCAGGTCGGGATAGCGAAAGCCGCTACCGTGACAAACATCCCCAGAGCGATTTTGCGTAGCGCCGTCAAGCGCCAGACACGCTCGATAGCCGGATAGACAAAATAGGCGAACAGGGGTATCAGCAATAACACCAACAGCGGGTTGGCCGCCTGGATTTGCGCCGGCAAAATCTCCACCCCCCACAACCGCCGATCCATGTGCTGCGCCTGTAACACCCAAGCCGAACCGGTCTGATCGAACAGCGCCCAAAACACCGCCACACACAGATAAATCATCCCCAGCCGGGCCAGCACCTGCAAACCGTCGCGACTGAGCAACTGGCGCACAAAATGTCCGCCGGCCGGCGGAATATGCACAAACCGGTAACGCCCGGCGAAAAACACCAGGGTGGCCACCGCCATCAGCACCCCGGGCAAGGCAAACGCCGCCGCCGCGCCCTGCTCTTGCATTAACCAGGGCGTCATCAGCATGGAAACAAATGCGCCCAGATTGACGGCAAAATAGAACCACCCGAACACCGTCGACAGTAGATGACGGTTCCGGGCGCCAAACTGATCGCCGAGATGCGCCGCCACACAGGGTTTAATGCCGCCGGAACCCAGGGCGATCAGCCCCAGTCCGAGCGCCAGTCCGAGGCGGGTGTGATCCAATGCCAGCGCCAGGTGGCCGGCGACATAGACGAGCGACAAAACAATAATGGTGCGGTATTTGCCCAGCAGCGTGTCGGCCAGTACCGCGCCCAACAGGGGCGTGATATAGACCGCCGAAATAAACAGGTGATACCAGCCGCGCGCCTCGGCGTCGGGCATCGGCGCCACTTGACCCTGGGCATCCAATAGGGAGCCGGTCATGAACACCACCAAAATAGCCCGCATACCGTAAAAACTGAAGCGTTCGGCGGCTTCGTTGGCGATGATATAAGGAATACCGGCGGGCAGGCGGGGCGATGACAGGGGGGCGTGACGATAGCCGGGCATACCCGGCATCATATGCAAATAACAGGCCGTTCACTAGCGGTCGCGCACCCTGATCGTGCACGGCCACCGGGTGCCCCCTCCGGCGACCCTCTATCGGTCCAGCCTACCGCCAATAGAGAGATGCGCTACACTGAGGACAAGAACTTCACCGGCGGTGGCGCTGTCTTAACCGATAGCGGCGCCCTCCACCTTCTGCGCGGAAAATCTATCATGTCGGAACAAGCACGCTTTAATGTCGGTCAGTTGGTCCACCACGTCAAATTCGACTACCGTGGCGTGATTGTCGATGTCGACGCCGACTTCCAGGGGACCGACGACTGGTATCAACAGGTGGCCCGCAGCCGGCCGCCCAAGGACCGTCCGTGGTACCACGTCCTGGTGGATGATTCGGACAACGTCACCTACGTGGCGGAACGCAACCTGGAAGCCGACGACTCGCAGTTACCCGTCAACCACCCCTATATCGAACAGGTGTTCGGTAGTTTCAGCAACGGCGCCTACCACCGCCGCGAGCGGATGAATTGACACCGCAACCGAACCGACTCAGTCACCGACAAAATCCAGCCGATCCTGGACCTGCTCGATCCCGGCGCGTGCGCAGACTTCGTCTTTGTCGCCGCCCGGGGCGCCGCTGACACCGACGGCGCCGAGCAGCGCGCCGGCGGCGCGTATCGGCAGACCGCCGTCCAGCACCAGCACGCCGTCGATTTCGTTCATCTCCGGCACGATGTCCGCGCGGTTGCTGCGGAATTCGGCCGAGCTGACCCCGGACAGCACCACCGCATTGGCCTTGCCCGAGGCGATGTCGATAGTGTGGCGGCTGGCGTAAACATCGCGCATCACCACCTGCGGCGCGCCACTGCGATCCACCACCACCGCGCTCACCTGATAGCCCGCCTTGGCGCAGGCCGCGACGGCGGCACGAGCAATGTCGGCGGCCAGCGGCAGCGTCATCAGCCGGGTCTCCACGGTGTCATCGGCCAGCGCCGGCTGGCTCGCGGCGAACAGGGCGGCGGTTAAAAGGCCGGCGACAGATTTACGCGTGAACATGTTTCACCTCCACGGGGTTGGCGCCGAGCAGTCGGTTGCACGACGAACCGATCAGGCGTTCTTTTTCCGCCCGTTGTAACTTTTTAATCACCGCTTCGCGCCGGCTGGCACTGCTGCGGTCGTGCCCTGGTTCCAGGTAAACGACGGCGACAGGACGGCGGCTGCGGAAGTACTTGGCGCCCTGCTGTCGTGCGTGTTGCCGGCAACGCCGTTCGATGTCATTGGTGATGCCCGTATAGAGCGTGGCGTCGCTGCAGCGGATGATGTAGACCAGCCAGTTCATGCCGTCACGCCAAGGCCACCAGTTCGCGCCCGCACGCACGGCAATGGTAGCGGGCCCTTCCCGCCGTTACGCGGTTGTGGCGGCAGCTGCTCAGTTGGTGGGTCGTGCAATCGCAGCGGTAGCTGAAGCGGCGTTGGCGGCGCAAGGGCACGCCGCTGAGATCGAAGCGGCTGGTGGCGCGCGCCTCAACGCCGAGCGCCTGCATAATGGCGCGCCACTCGCGGCCGTGCGGACGCACGCGGCGCAGTCCGTACAATCGATCAGTGATGTAATGCGCCACTTCGTGCGCCACGGTGGTTCCCAGGCCGTGGTCGAAGTGGCGCGCAAAAATATACGGGTTATAACGAATCACGGCGCGCCCCCGGGCGACGCGGTACATGCCCGCGGCGCGCCCGCTCAGATCGAACAGGACCGGTATCGGGCGATGCGCCAGGCTGAACAGCCGCTCGGCGCGCTGCAGGCAGGCCAAGGTTTCAGCGCACACCTGTTGGCGCTGCTGTGCGTCAATTGCGATGACTGTCACCTGACTCATGAGGGTGCTACCCTTTGCCCATAACCCGCAGGGTTTGTTGAGAACAGTTTAACAGCAACCCGCGCCAGGACGCATCCGTCCAAGCCACAACTACAGTACCGACAATCATGGGACGCTACCGCGAGCCGCCAGCCAAAGCCTCACCTTATATTACCAGGGCCGGTTTTATTGCTCTGCAACAGGAACTCGACGCTATCTGGAAGCGCCGCGCGGGGGTTACCCGTGCGTTGAGTGCGGCGGCCGCTGAAGGCGACCGCTCGGAGAACGCCGAATACATTTACCGTAAAAAGGAATTGCGCGAAATCGACCGGCGCATCCGCTATCTGCAAACGCGCCTGCCCGAACTCAAGGTGGTGGACACCACGCCCGCCAATCCGCGGCAGATCTACTTCGGCGCCCGTGTCAGCGTCGAGGACGAGCACGGTGCGACGCACTGCTACCGCATTGTCGGCGCGGATGAACTCGAACCGGCCAAGGGCTGGATCAGCGTCGATTCACCGATGGCCCGCGCCCTGCTGAAAAAAAGCGTCGACGACGAGGTGACCGTACAGAGCGCCGAGACCGTCCGGTGTTACCTGATCACGCAGGTGCAATACCGGAACGAGGCCTAAACCGCTTCAGAGAGGACCCGGGCGGTTACGGGACGACCTGATCGATGGTGACTTTCACCTCACCGTCGGCGCTGCTCACAGGCGAAACGCTGCCCTGCAGATCGCCGCTCGATGGCATCGCCTGGCCGCTGCGGGATACCCGCGCACCGACACTGACTTGGGGAAATTTCGACAGCCTCATGGTTGGCGCCATTGCCTGCGAATCGTCCAGCGTCACCGTCAGCGGCAGATCGGCCACGCGCTTGCGCACAATGGCCAGGGGCATGCGCGGCCCCTGTACGGCGCGGGCAAAAATGAACAGCGTATCGTCCGGTGACACCTTGCCCTGCAGCGCGGGGGCCAGGGCCACCTGCACCTGGATGCGCCCCTTGGGCGTGGCAGCGGGGCCGCCGGTACCCGGCGCACCCGCGGGCGCCTGCGCCTCGGCGGATTGCCCCAGCCGGCTCTGCGCCAGAGTGATCTGTTGCTGAATGCTGACCGCATTCTCGTCACCGGGCGGCAACGCCGCCAGCACCGTCTGCCAATCCTCGATAGCACCCGGTACGTTGCCGTGCCGGTAGCGCCAATGGCCACGCAGCCAGAGTGCTTTCAGGTTGCGCGGGTCGGCCGCCAAGGCGCGCTCCAGCAGTTGGCCGACTTCGTCGGTAAATGACCCGTTGCCGGCCGCGACAAGGGCATCGGCGTAATCGCTGAGCAGATCCGCGTTATCGGGCGACAGTTCCACTGCATGACGGTAGGCTTGCACCGCATCCGGATAGCGACTCAGCGCGGCATAGGTGCGCCCCAGCAGTGCCCAGCCTTCGACGTTGCCGGGCTCCTGGCGCATATGCTCGGCGAGCTTTTCGACCATGGCTTCGAGCGCCTGCGGGCCACCGCCGGCCGCCTGCAACGCGGCCTTGCCGGCGGCGATGCGCTCCAGTGTCGGCTCGGCGCCGAGGCGCTGGTAAATAACCACCGACACCAGGGGCACCACCAGTACCAGCAGCGCCGCCAGCCAGCGCCCGCTGCGCACGCCCCCCGGTGCCGGCGCGGGCGCCTGTTCCACATCCTCAAGCAGACTGCGCTCCAGATCGTGACGGGCTGCCGCATAGGCGGCCTGGTCCAAGCGCCCGGCGTGCAGATCGGCGCCCAGCTCGTCCAGTTGATCCTTGATCACCTGAACATTAAGTGCATCGCGCTGCACTCCGCCGAGGCGTGGCGCGCGCAACAGCGGCGGCAGCACAAAGGCCAGCGCCACCAGCACCAGCAGCCCGGCAAGTATCCAGAACAGCGTCATGAGCCGTTCTCCTGGCGGTTTTTATCCGTCAGCAAGGCATCGATGCGCGCCTGTTCATCGGCTGAAAAATGTTCCTGCGCCTGGCGGCCGCGCCGACGGATATTTATCAGCAGCACTATCAGGCCAAGCACCAGCAACACAAAAGGTCCGTACCAAAGCAGGTAGGTGGAGGGCTTCACCGGCGGTTTATAGAGGACGAAATCGCCGTAACGCGCGACCAGAAAATCGATCACCTGCTGGTCGCTCTGGCCCTGCTGCATATGTTCGTAGACCTCGACGCGCAAATCGTGCGCCAATTCGGCGTCGGAGTCGGCGAGCGACTGATTCTGACACACCAGGCAGCGCAACTGGCCGATCAACGCCATGTAGCGCTGCTCGCCCACCTTGCCGCTAAAATCAAACATTTCGGTTCCGGCCAGCGCCGGCAGCAACTGCAGACACAGGCAGCCGGCGAGAAAAAGACGTGGCATTTTCACCCCTGTTCGGCTTTGAGTTGTTGCACCAACGGCAGAATTTCACGCCGCACGATATCGTGGGTCAGCGGGCCGGTGTATTTGTGGCGGATCACGCCACGCTTATCGATAACAAAGGTTTCGGGCGTGCCGTACACGCCCCAGTCGATTCCCACCCGGCCGTCGGCGTCAAACGCGTTGGCGCGGTAGGGATCGCCGAACTGCTGCAACCAGCGCTTCGCCGCCGGGCGTTCGTCTTTGTAATTGAGCCCGTAGATCGGTACCGCGCCGCTTTGCGCCAACTGCATCAGCACGGCGTGTTCGGCGCGACAAGACACGCACCAGGTGGCCCAGACATTGAGCAACGACACCTGCCCTTTGAAATCGGCATTGCTGAGCGTGACCGCCGGGTCTTCCAGTCGCTGCAGCGAGAACGCCGGCGCCGGTTTACCGATCAGCGGCGAGGGCACCAGATGCGGATCGATACTCAGCCCGCGGTAGAGCAATGCGGCCATGGCGAGAAACAGCGCCAATGGCAGCAAATAGCGGACAAAACGCGGCATCAGGCGACACCCCCGGCCGGCACCACGCCCTCGCTTGCGCCGCGCCGATGGCGCAAGCGGTAGCGCGGATCACTGGCCGCCAGCAGGCCTCCGGCGGCGATCAGTAAACCGCCGAACCAGATCCAGCGAATCAGCGGCTTGTAATACACCCGCAGACTCCAGTCACCGTTGGGCAGCGGCTCGCCCAGCGAAACATAGATATCGCGCATGAATCCGGCGTCGACGCCGGATTCGGTCATCGGTTTGCGCTGCACCTGATAGACGCGTTTTTCCGGATGCAGCACGGCGAACTCGACACCGTCGCGCGACAGGTGCAGCGTGCCGCGTTCGGCCTGATAGTTCGGCCCCTGAACCACACTGACGCCCTCGAAACGGATATCGTAACCGGCCAGTTCCACGCTCTGACCCGGGCTCATACGTTCATCCTTCTCGATATCGAACTGCGTAGCGACCGTGATACCGAGAATAAAAAACGCCACGCCCAGATGCGCCAGCCACATGCCGTAGTAGCTGCGCCCACCGCGCCCGGCAAAGTCCTGCCAGATACCCCCGATTCCGCCCTTGGCGCGCAGGCGCAGGCGTAGGCCGATGAGCAGCGTGGTCAGCAGCCATAACGACAGGCCGAGCGCCAGACCCAGTGACCAGGAATCACCGAGCAACGGCAGCGCTACGGCCAATCCCGCGATAATACTGACGGCCAGCGCGACACGCAGACGACGCACCAACTCGCCCGGCTCCTGTTGCTTCCAGCGGGTCAGCGGGCCGACGCCCATCAGCACCACCATCAGCGGCATGAAGGTCACCAGCATACTGTTGAACCAGGGAAAGCCCACAGAAATCTTGCCCCATCCCAGGGCGTCATAGAGCAGCGGCGCCAGCGTACCGATCAGCACCAGCGCGGTCATCAGCACCAGCAGCACATTGTTACTCAGCAACAGGCTTTCGCGCGACACGCCGGCGAAACCACCGCCGCGCGAGATTTCCGGCGCGCGCACCGCGTAGAGCAACAGTGAACCGCCGATCACCAGCATCAGGAACATCAGGATAAACAGACCGCGCGCCGGATCGGAGGCAAAGGCGTGCACCGAAGTCAACACCCCTGAGCGCACCAGGAAGGTCCCCAGCAGGCTGAGCGAAAAAGCCAGCAGTGCCAGCAGCACCGTCCAGCGCTTGAATGCGCCGCGTTTTTCCGTGACCGCCAGCGAGTGCACCAGCGCCGTGCCGGCCAGCCACGGCATCAACGAGGCGTTCTCCACCGGATCCCAGAACCACCAGCCACCCCAGCCCAGTTCGTTATAGGCCCACCAGCTGCCGAGCACAATACCGACGGTCAGAAACATCCAGGCGACCAGCGTCCAGGGCCGTGACCAACGCGCCCAGGCCGCGTCCAGACGGCCACCGATCAACGCGGCGATGGCAAAGGAAAAGGCCACCGACATACCGACGTAGCCCATATAGAGCATCGGCGGATGAATCGCCAGGCCGGGGTCCTGCAACAAGGGATTGAGCTCCCCGCCCTCCACCGGCACCGGGAATATCCGCTCGAAGGGATTGGAGGTAAAGAGCAGGAAAGACAGAAAACCGATACTGACCATACCCATCACCGAGAGCACCCGCGCCTGCATCTCCTCGGACAGGTTACGCGCGAACAGCGACACGGCCATGGTCCAGCCGCCGAGAATCAGCGCCCAGAGCAGCAGCGAGCCTTCGTGCGCGCCCCAGACCGCGGATATTTTATAAATTTCCGGGAGCTTGGTGTTGCCGTGGTTGGCCACATACAGCACCGAGAAATCGTCTACCAGGAAAGCGTGCGTCAACACCGCAAAGGCCACGGCCAGAAACACGAACTGCGCCCACGCCAACGGCCGGGCCAGCGCTACCCAGGCCGGCGTGCGCGTGAAGGTGCCGAGCAGTGGCACGCTGGCCAGCAACAGCGCCATGCACAGCGCCAGGATCAGCGCGAAATGACCGAGTTCGGGGATCATAAGCCTGCCTCCTTAGCGCCGGCGGCGACACCCTTGTCGTGGGAGTCTTTCAGCGCCGCGGCCACCTCCGGAGGCATGTATTTCTCATCGTGTTTGGCCAGTACTTCATCGGCGACGAACACCCCGTCGCCGCGCAGTTTGCCGTGCGCGACTATGCCCTGCCCTTCGCGAAACAGATCCGGCAGAATCCCGGTGTACTCGATACTCACCGTCTTGTCCATGTCGGTCACCTCGAAGCGGGTGGTCAGACCATTGCTCAGGCGCTTGACGCTACCCTCGGTAACCAGGCCGCCGAGCCGGAAAGCATGCCCGGGCGGCGCCTTGCCCGAGCTCACTTCGCTCGGCGAGTAAAAGAACATCAGGTTTTGGTTGAAGGCGTTCAGCGCCAATGCGGCGGCCACACCCACACCGGCGACGATCAGCAGTATCAGATAGAGCCGTTTCTTGCGTGCCGCTCTCACGGTTGTCTCCTTTCGCGTCGTTGACGCCGCGCCAGTTGTCTTAACAACCGGCGGCGCTGGCGCAGGGGGGCCAGGATATTGGCCACCAGAACCACCAGCGCGATGGCATAGGAACTCCAGACGTAGACGGCGTAGCCGCCCATATGAAAAAACGCTTGCAGGTTCATGATCGCTCCACCAGCTCCCGCACCCAGCGGGCGTTGCGCTCGCGCTCCAGCACCTCGACGCGCGCGCGCATCAGCACCACCAGCAGATAAAACAGCTTGAAGGCGACCGCCATCACCAACAACGGTATCAACATGCGCAGATCGATCGAGGGTGCGCCGAATTTAGTCACCGTCGGTCCCTGATGAAGGGTGTTCCACCATTCCACCGAGTAATGAATGATGGGAATGTTCACCACGCCGACAATGGCCAGGATAGCGGCGGCGCGCGCCGCGGTGCGCTTATCATCGACGGCGCTGTACAACGCCATCACGCCCAGGTAGAGAAACAGCAGGATCAGTTCCGAGGTCAGTCGCGCGTCCCACACCCACCAGGTGCCCCACATCGGTTTCCCCCAAATGGAACCGGTAATCAACGCCAAAAAAGTAAACGAGGCGCCGATCGGCGCGCTGCTGATAGCAATCACTTCGGCCAGTTTCATGTGCCAGATAAGTCCGATGGCGCCGGCCGCCGCCATGACGACATAAATAAATAGCGACATCCAGGCACTGGGCACGTGAATGAACATAATGCGGTAGCTGTCGCCCTGCTGGTAATCGGTCGGCGCCACCACCATACCCTGGTAGAGACCGTAGAGCACCAGCACTCCACAGGCCGCCGCCAGCCACGGGATCCACGCCCCGGCGATGCGGTAAAAATGTTTCGGTGAACCCAGTTGGTGGAAAAAACGCAGCATAATTCAACCCAGGCTTATTTTAAGCGCGGCGGCTGTCGCCAGCGGTGACAGACTCACCGAGAGCATCAGCAACGCGGCGAGCAGCGACAGATGCGCCGAAATCGACAAGCCGGCGCCGGCGCTCTGCACCGCGTCGGCGGCAAAAATCAGCACCGGAATATACAACGGCAACACCAGCAGCGAGAGGATCATACCGCCGCGGCGCAGACCCACGGTCAAGGCCACGCCGATGGCGCCGACCAGGCTCAGCACCGGTGTCCCCAATAACAGCGTCAGCATCAGCGTGGCAATACTCTCGCCCGGCAGATTGAGCAACAGGCCCAGCAACGGGGCGACTATCAGCAGCGGCAAACCGGTAATCAACCAGTGCACGATGACCTTGGCCAGCACCAGCACCGATAGCGGTTGGGCGCTGAGTAGAAACTGCTCCAGCGAGCCGTCCTCGAAATCCGAGCGAAACACACTGTCCAGCGACAACATCGCCGCCAGTAGCGCCGCCACCCAGATAATACCGGGGGCGATCTGGCGCAGCAGCGCCGGATCGGCACCGATACCGAGCGGAAACAGGGTCGTCACCAGCACAAAAAACAGCAGCGGGTTGAGCAACTCGGTACGCCGCCGGAAGGCCAGCAGCAAGTCTCGCCACAGCAGCAGTGCGAAGGCGCGGTTAAGGGACGCGGTAGTCATGGCGACAGATTTATACGAATAATATCAGTGTCATTCCAACTGACGGCGTGGTGCGAAGTAACCGCAAGCATACCACCGTCGGCCACGTGTTGGGCGAACAGACTTTCGACAATACCGATACCATGACTGTCCAGCGAGGTAAAAGGTTCATCCAGAATCCACAACTTTGCCCGGGTGACCAACAGCCGCGCCAGCGCCAGACGCCGCTGCTGTCCCGCCGAGAGGTTTCTCGCCGGGACATCTTCGTGGTCCCAGAGCTCGACCTGATCGAGCGCCTGTTCGAGACTGAGCGCCGGATTGGGCCGACCCAGACCGCGCGCCACCTTCAGGTTCTCGCCGGCGGTCAGATCGTGCTTGACGCCGTCGCGGTGACCGACGTAGGCGATCTGCGCGTGGTACTCCGGCCCCAGGCGGAAAACATCCTCGCCGTCCCAGTGCAGGGCGCCGTCGTCCGGGCGGCGTAACCCGCAGAGAATCCGCAACAACGAGGTTTTGCCGCTGCCGTTGCGACCTTCCAGCAACAGCGCCTGACCGGGGGCCAGGCGAAACGACAAGGCCTCGAACAGGCTGCGATCATTGCGCATACAACCCAGACTTCTGGCCTCCAGGCCACGCGCCGCCGGCACAGCGCTCATTTAACGCCGCCTGGCGGCGCCCGCCCGGCGCGCCGCGGGTTTCTTGGTCAGCGCATCCGGCAGGCCAGTATGCTGAGTGCGAAAAGCTTTCCCCCGCCCGGCGCGGTGTGCCGCGCCGCCGGTACCCCGCGGCTGCCAGGCCGGCACCAGGTGGCGCTTGCCGTTGCCGATCAGGTCCGCGCGGCCCATGCGTTTTAGCGCCTCGCGCAGCAACGGCCAGTTATCGGCGTCGTGATAACGGAGAAAGGCCTTGTGCAGCCGGCGCATCTTCAGCCCACGGGGGATGGCCAGCTGTTCGCCGGTGCGCCTGATACGACGCAACGGATTGCGCCCGGAATGGTACATGGCGGTGGCGGTGGCCATCGGCGAGGGCAGAAAGGTCTGTACCTGGTCGGCACGAAAACCATTGCGCTTCAACCATAAGGCCAGGTTCATCATATCCTCTTGGGTGGTGCCGGGATGCGCGGCGATAAAATAGGGGATCAGGTACTGCTCCTTGCCCGCCTGCTGCGAAAACTTGTCGAACAGCGCTTTGAACTCGTCGTAGGCTCCCATGCCCGGTTTCATCATTTTCGACAGCGGGCCGTCTTCGGTGTGCTCCGGAGCGATCTTCAGGTAACCGCCGACATGGTGCGTGACCAGCTCTTTGACATACTCCGGGGATTTGACCGCCAGGTCATAACGCAAGCCCGAGGCAACCAGTACTTTTTTTACCCCGGGCAGTTCGCGCAAACGGCGGTAGAGACGAATCAACGGCGCGTGGTCAGTGTTGAGATTGGAGCAAATGCCGGGGTAGACGCAAGAAGGCCGGCGGCAGGCGGCTTCTATTGTCGGGCTCTTGCAGGCGAGCCGGTACATATTCGCCGTGGGCCCGCCGACATCGGAAATCACCCCGGTGAAACCGGGTGTGGTATCACGAATGGTTTCGATCTCGCGCACGATGGAGTCTTCCGAGCGGCTCTGGATGATGCGCCCTTCATGTTCGGTGATCGAACAGAAAGTACAGCCGCCAAAACAGCCGCGCATGATATTGACCGAGAAGCGGATCATTTCGTAAGCCGGGATGCGCGCGCCGCCGTAGGTGCCATGCGGCATACGCGTATAGGGCAATTCAAACACCCGATCCAGTTCGCGGGTACTCAACGGCAGTGGCGGCGGATTGAGCCACACATCGCGCTTGCCGTGACGCTGCACCAGCGCCCGCGCGTTACCGGGGTTGGTCTCCAGGTGCAGCACCCGCGAGGCGTGCGCATACAATACCGGATCGTTTTTCAGCACCTCGAACGCCGGCATGCGGATGACACTGCGTTCGCGCGTGGGGCGCGCGCGGCGCGGGAACGCCACCACGCTCTCGGCCCGGTCTCCGGCCTTGCCGCTGCACTCGGGCGCACTCTGGGCGGCGTAGGGATCGACCGGCGTTTGCAGCTCGCCCGGCTCGTCGATGAGCTGGGAGTCTATCTCGGTCCAGCCGTCGCGCGCCTGGGTGGCGATGAACGCCGTGCCGCGCACATCGGTGATAGTCTCGAGCGCTTCGCCGCCGGCCAGACGGTGGGCGATTTCAACGATCTGCCTTTCACCGTTGCCATAGACCAGCAAATCGGCTTTGGCATCGAGCAGTACGCTGCGCCGCACCTTATCCGACCAGTAGTCGTAGTGGGCAATGCGCCGCAGGCTGGCTTCGATGCCGCCAAGAATCAACGGCACATCACGCCAGGCTTCCCGACAACGCTGCGCGTACACCAGCAGCGAGCGATCGGGCCGGCTGCCGCCCTGGCCGCCGGGGGTATAAGCATCATCGGAGCGGATTTTGCGGTCCGCTGTGTAGCGGTTGACCATCGAGTCCATGTTTCCGGCCGTGACACCGAAAAACAGACGCGGCCGGCCAAGGGCGGTAAAGGCGTCCACCGACGTCCAATCCGGCTGGGCGATGATACCTACCCGGAATCCCTGGGCCTCCAGCACTCGCCCGATCACCGCCATGCCAAAGCTGGGGTGATCGACATAGGCATCGCCGGTCACCAGAATGATGTCGCAGGCGTCCCAGCCGAGCGCGTCCATTTCGGCCCGCGACATCGGCAGCACCGGAGCGGTACCGAAGCGCTTCGCCCAGTAAGGGCGATAGGAAAATAACGAATTGGCCGCCGGCGACATAAAAACCTTTTACCCATCAGGAATTAGGGGCGCTTATTATAACAGTATGTGTGCCCCGTTTCCGGGCCACGCCGGGTGAGCGTCCGATGCCTGCGCGAAGCGGACCCAACTGGCCAAGCGAGCCATTGCGTGTGTATTATCAGGCAACCGCTGGAGGACGCTAATGAATATCCTGTTCTGCACCAGTGAAGCCTATCCGCTGATCAAAACCGGCGGCCTGGCGGATGTCAGTGGCAGTCTGCCCAAAGCGCTGTTGCAGCTCGAACACGACATTCGGCTGGCGATGCCGGCGTATCCGGCGGCGCTGGAGCGGGCCGGCGCACTCAGCGAGGTCTCGTGTCTGAAGCTCGCCGGCAGCGACACGCCGGTGCGCATCCTGCGCGGGCGCCTGCCCGACAGCGAAGTTGCGCTCTACCTGGTCGACGCACCGGAGTATTTCGACCGCCGCGGTAACCCTTACCTGCAGGCCGACGGGCGCGACTGGCCGGACAACGCCGCGCGCTTTGCGCTGTTCGCGCGCGCCTGTGTCAGCCTCAGCCTCGGCGAAGGCGACCCCACCTGGCGCGCCAAGCTGGTGCACTGCAACGACTGGCAGACCGGGCTGGTGCCGGCGTTGCTGTCACAACGCGCAGAGCGTCCGGCCACCCTGTTCACCATTCACAATCTGTCTTACCAGGGCTTGTTCCCGGCCTCGACGTTCGAGGCGCTGCAACTACCCCACGCCCTGTGGTCCATCGACGGGCTGGAATTTCACAACCAGCTGTCTTTCATCAAGGGCGGCATCGCCAACGCCGACCACATCACCACCGTCAGCCCCACCTATGCCCGCGAGATCCGCTCCGAGGCCTTCGGCTATGGGCTGGAGGGTCTGCTGGAACACCGCTCGGCGGATCTCAGCGGTATTCTCAACGGCATCGACCCCGACACCTGGAATCCGGGCACCGACCCCCGCATTGCGCGGCGCTACGATGTACACACGCTGCAGCACAAGCTGTTCAATAAATTCACCCTGCAGCGCGATCACGGCCTGCCGGTAAGCTCGCAACCGCTGGTGCTCGGCTACGTCGGGCGGTTGGTGGAACAAAAAGGCGTCGATCTGATTGTCGAAATACTCGATCAGCTGGCCGCACATCCGGTGCAGGTGGTGGCCCTGGGTGCGGGCGAGCAGGCGTTGGAACTCCAACTGCGCGAGGCCGCGCGGCGCTATCCCCGTCAGGTCTCGATATACGCCGGCTACGACGAACAGCTCGCCCATCGCCTGCAGGCCGGCGCCGACGCGCTGCTGATACCCTCGCGCTACGAACCCTGCGGCCTCAATCAGATGTACGCCCAGTTTTACGGCACGGTGCCGATCGCCCGGCGCACCGGCGGCTTGGCCGACACCATTGTTGATTTCAATCAGGCGACGCTGGACGGTCGCAGCGCCACCGGCCTGTGTTTCGACGATGACAGCCCCGAGGCTCTGCTCGCGACCTGTCTGAGCGCGCTGTCGCTGTACCGCAATCACCGCGTCGACTGGTGGAAACTGGTGATTGCCGGCATGCAGCGCGACTTCTCCTGGACCGACAGCGCGACACGCTACAGCGAGCTGTACGCGGCACTGCTGCACGGTGATCTCGCTGACTACGCCCGCGCACTGCGTCAGCGAGAACAGCACCCGCCTCTGTCGCCCCGCCCCAGGCAGGCCGGACAACCGCTGCACTGACCCGTCCCCGGGACGCGTGGCACGTCCGGGGCTGCGGCTCGGGATGATTTCGTGACTTTCGCATGGTTTCCTGTCCAATGCTGAAGCCGCTTTTGGAGGCACCCCCGTGACACGCCGCATTCTGGTGGTGGAAGACAACCTGGACCTGGCGCAACTGCTGAGCCTGCATTTGCGCGACGCCGGCTATGAGGTGCTGCAAGCCGGCGACGGCAACAGCGCGCTGCAGCGGCTCGCCGACACCCAGGCCGACCTGGTCATTCTGGACCTGATGCTGCCGGGTCTGGACGGTCTGGAGATCTGCCGGCGCCTGCGCGCCCGGCCGGATTACCTGCCGATTCTGATGCTGACCGCCAAGTCCACCGAGTTCGACCGGGTGCTGGGCCTGGAAGTCGGGGCCGATGATTATGTCACTAAACCGTTCAGCATCCGCGAACTGCTGGCGCGGGTCAAAGCGCTGTTCCGGCGCGCCGAGGCAATGACCGAACCGGGCGCCGAGACCGATGAGCCGCTGCATCTCGGGGCGCTGACCATCGACACCTCGCGCCGGCGCGTGCTGCTCGAGGACCGTGAAGTGCACCTCACCGGGCGGGAGTTCGACCTGTTGCTGCATTTCGCCCGGCATCCGGGGCGGGTCTACAGCCGCGCCCAACTGTTGGATCTGGTCTGGGGCTACGGCCATGACGGTTACGAACACACCGTCAACTCGCACATCAACCGCCTGCGCGCCAAAATCGAACAACAACCGGCGCAACCGCACTATATCCTCACCGTCTGGGGCATCGGTTACAAATTCGCCGAGCACCGGGATGCCTGAGCTCGCGCCACGGCAACACTCCCTGCACAGCCTCTACACGCGTCTGGCACTCGGCCTGGTGCTACTGGTGACTTTGCTGGGCGGCCTATATCTGCTGATCACCTTGCAGGCGGGCCGGCTGTACCTGCAGGAGCTCAATCAGCAGCTGAACCGGACACTGGCGGCCAACCTGATCGCCGAGAACCGCCTGCAGGTGCAAGACGGGCGCTTCGACCCCGGTGCGCTGGAACCCATTTTTCACACCTACATGATCATCAACCCCAGCATCGAGGTCTATTTGCTGGACGACCAGGGACGCATTCTTGCGTTCTCGGCGCCACCCGGAAAAGTCAAGCGCAAGCGGATCGACCTGGCACCGATACGCACCTTCCTGCAGGGCGGCGGGCGCACACCGATCGTTGGCGACGATCCGCGCCATCTCAGCGCGCGCGAGGTGTTTTCCGCCGCCCCCGTCGGCGCGCCCGCACACCCCGAGGGTTACCTGTATGTGGTGCTGGCCGGTGAACAACGGAACTCGATCGCGGCCATGCTGCAGCAAAGTTACGTCCTGCGCCTGGCCTTGTACATCCTCGGTGGCGCGGCACTGGCCGGTGTGATCGGCGCCCTGTGGCTGTTGCGCCGGCTCACCCGGCGGCTGCAACGCCTGGATCGCGCCATGACCGCGTTCGAAGCCGCCGATTTCGCCCGGCTGCCACCGTTGCAGCAGATCGACACCGGCTCGCGTGACGAGCTCGGTCGGCTCGGGCGTACCTTCACCCGCATGGCCGAACGCATGACCGCGCAGGTGGGTGCGCTGACGCAAACCGATGCCTTGCGCCGAGAGTTGGTGGCCAACGTCTCGCACGATCTGCGCACGCCGATCGCCTCCCTGCAGGGGTATCTGGAAACGCTGCTAATGAAAGCCGATACCCTGAGCGCCGAGGAACACCGCCAGTACCTGCAGATCGCGCTGCGTCACAGCCAGCGCCTGGGTACATTGGTGGCCGAACTGTTCGAGCTGGCCAAGCTCGACTCCGGACACGCCGAGTTGCACCGTGAAGCCTTCGCCCCGGGCGAACTGGTGCAGGACGTAGCGCTCAAGTACCGGCTGGCGGCCAGCGAACAAGGGGTGCGCATCGACACCGACATTCCGCCCGACCTGCCGTTTGTAAACGCCGATATCGGCTTAATCGAACGGGTGTTGGAAAATTTGCTCGACAACGCCATACGCCATACGCCGGAGGGCGGCCGGGTGGCGGTTACCCTGACGGTCGAAGACGGCCAGGTCTGGGTGCGGGTGGCGGACACCGGTTGCGGCATACCGGCCGAGGAACTGGCGCACGTCTTCGATCGCTTTTATCAGGTGAAGAAAAGCCAGGGCGAAGCGGGCAGCGGGATCGGTCTGGGGCTGGCCATCGCCAAGCGTATTCTCGATCTGCACGCCAGCCCAATTGCCGTGGACAGCACGCCGCAAACCGGAACCTGCTTTGATTTCTGCCTGCCGGCCAGCGCCTGAGCACAAGCGACAATGGGACAAAAATGTGATCTTTTCGGGATTTCACCGTGAAACCACCGGGGCATGCTAGGCCACAGTCAGATGACTGACTGCTCGGTAATCGCGAAATCTCCAAAGGAGGAGAATCACATGTCCACCAGACTCATCTCGTTGCTCTTTGCATCCGTCCTGGCGAGCGCTGCCGCCGCCGCCACGGCCGACGACAACCAAGGCCGGACCTATCAGGTGACCATCACCAATCTAACCGCCGGCGAAAGTTTTACCCCGTTGCTGCTGACCAGCCACAGCTACGCGCCGGCGCTGTTGTTTGCCGCCGGCGATGCCGCCAGCACCGCGCTGGCCGCCCTGGCCGAAGGCGGCGACACCGCTGCGCTGCAGACGCTTCTGGATGCTGATCCACGGGTGCAGGCCACCGGCACGTCCTCCGGCCTGCTCGATCCCGGCCATACCGTCAGCCTCACCATTCGGGCGCTCCCCGGACGCAGCCGTCTATCACTGGCGGCAATGCTGATCCCGACCAACGACGCTTTTGTGGCGCTGCAGAACGTCGCTCTGCCGCGCGGACACGCCGTGAGAACATTTTATGCCCCGGCCTATGACGCCGGCAGCGAACCTAACGACGAATTGTGTGTCTCAATTCCGGGCCCTGTATGTCAGGGCACCGGCGGTTCGCCGGGAACAGGAGGAGAAGGTTTCGTGCATATCCATTCCGGTATTCACGGTATAGGCGATTTAGTGCCGGCCGAGCGTGATTGGCGCAACCCGGTGGCCAAGGTCGTCATCCAACGCGCCGAGTGAACCCCCGCTACCCGGTGGCGCCCGTCACGGGCCACCCACCGATACCCACCAATAAAAGGAGTAATCTATGAGAACTGCAAACAAACTCACCGGCGTTGCCTTGGCGACAGCCGCCGCGGCCATGTTTGCCGCCACCCCCATGATGGCCTCGGCGGGTAGTTCCACCCAGGGCCATTGCGTCGGCGTCAACGCCTGTAAAGGCAAGAGCAGCTGCGCCTCGGCCGAGAACAAGTGCAAGGGTCAGAACTCCTGCAAAGGCAAGGGCTTCGTCGCCGTGGACAAGTCCACCTGCAATCAACTCGGTGGTAAGTTCGAAAGCGGAAAGTAGCGCGAACAGCTTTCAACATGCCTAAAGGTACCGGCACCCCATGAGGGGTGCCGGTCATAACCTTGTTGACGGATGCCCGCATGCCGGACACTAGACCGATTCCCCAGCGCCCGTTTCTCGGCTTCGGGCTGGGACTCAGGACCGACCACTACCACAGCGTGCTGGAGCAACGCCCGGCGGTCGATTGGTTCGAGATTCTTAGCGAAAATTATATGGTCGGCGGTGGCAAACCGCTGCATTTCCTCGACCGCATTCGCCTCGACTACCCCATGGCGATGCACGGCGTTTCGCTGTCGATCGGCGGCACCGACCCCCTCAACGCCGACTATCTGCGCGAATTGAAGACTCTGATCGAACGCGTGGAACCGCAATGGGTGTCCGACCACCTGTGCTGGACCGGGGTCAAGGGGCAAAACCTGCACGATCTGCTGCCGTTGCCCTACACCGAGGCGGCCGTGCGCCACGTCGCCGAGCGGGTCAGACAGGTCCAGGATTACCTCGGTCGACAGATTCTGCTGGAGAATGTCTCCAGCTACTTGACCTATCAAAGTTCGGAGATGCCCGAGTGGGAGTTCCTCGATTCAGTGGCGGAACAGGCCGATTGTCTGATCCTGCTCGACATCAATAATATTTATGTAAGTAGCCACAACCACCAGTTCGATCCGCTCGATTATCTGCACGCCGTGGCGCCGCAGCGGGTCATGCAATTTCATCTCGCCGGACATACGCACCAGGGCAACATTATTGTTGACACCCATGACCAACCGGTAATCGACCCGGTGTGGGCGTTGTATGCCGCGGCAGTACGCCGTTTCGGCGCCGTCTCGACCATGATTGAACGCGATGACAATATTCCGCCGCTGAGCGAATTGTTGGACGAACTGGAGCAGGCGCGGCGCATTGCCGCGCCGATCCTGAAGGCCCCTGCCGCCTGATGGCCCTGCGCACCCTGCAAGAGGATTTCCAGGCCGCCGTCCTCGACGACCCGGCGCATTTCGTCGCGCAGGTGGTGAACACCGCAACAGCCAGTGCCGAGTGTCGCATCGACATCTACGCCCAGGCGTACCGCTTGCGCCTGCTGGAAGCGCTGGCAGGCGACTACACCAAGCTGGCCATTCTCCTCGGCGAGGCGCAGTTCGAATCGCTGGGCCACAGCTATATCGCCGCGCATCCCTCGCGACACCCTTCGCTGCGCTGGCTGGGCCGGCACATGGCGGCCTTTCTGGCCGCCACGCCGCCCTGGTCCGGGCAGCCGCTGCTGAGCGAAATGGCCGCCTTCGAGTGGGCGCAGGGCGAAGTCTTTGATGCACCCGACGCCACCGCCCTCGGCCCGGCCGCCTTAGCCGCCATCGCGCCCGAATCCTGGCCGCAGCTGCGCCTCCAGGCCCACCCGTCGCTGCGCCGCCTCGATCTGTCGTGCAATGTGCCCGCCATCTGGCAGGCATTGGAAGACGGGGACGAACCGTGCGAACGCCACTGCGGCGCACCGACCCAGAGCTGGCTGCTGTGGCGCCAGAACCTGGACATTCATTGGCGTTCACTGAGTGTCGACGAGCGCTGGGCGCTCGACGCCTGGCGCAACGCCGCAAGCTTCAGCGAACTCTGTGAAGGGCTGTGCGAGTGGCTGGAGCCCGAACGGGTACCCGCGCACGCCGCCGGGTTACTGAAAGGCTGGGTCAATGCCGGCCTGGTGACCGCGCTGCGAAGCGATTGAATAGCCTCGGGCATCCGCGCTACGACAAACCGAGTCGATGTTACCGACAGCGTTACGAAGTGGCGGAAAAAAATTCGCCGCCAACCACTTTCGGCGATGCGCCAGCCGTGTACACTTATACGCGTTGCGGATCTTCCAGGGACAGACGATGAAATTACTGCTTTGCACCGCCCTGCTGGCCAGCAGCGGCGCCAACGCCGCAAACGAATGCACGCAGACCGATCGCGAACACTATAACAGCGGCTGGAAAGAGGCGCGCTCGGTCGAACGCATCCAGCAGGCCATCGAGCCCGGAGGCCACGTCGGTTGCAAATTCCTGCCAGACCCCGAAAATCGTTTGAACGTACTGGCGAGATTCGAACAGGGAACACTGGACGGTGTCGCCTATCAAGTGCAGTACGCCGACGGCAGCGCCGTGATCCAGGGCAACCGCGACGAGCAGCCGTGGAACCCCGATGCGCGCAGCAACTGGCGGCTGCGCTGTCCGCAGGCCGGCACCGGCCGGTATCACTGCACCCTCAGCAAGGGCGACTTGCGCGTGCAAAAAGGCAGCGACGGCGCAGTGAAACTGGCCATCGGCGAAAATCACCGCGCGGATTCGCAACTCCTGCTGCGCGTCGACGACCATTTGGCGATTAGCGCCCCGGCCGCCACCGGCTTTAGCGCCGATCAGATCCGCCAGCTGCTGGCGTACATGCGTGTCGGGAAAAAAGCCGATACGCAATATCATCCTGTCGGGCTGCAGGGCGCGATCGAAAAGCCCATGTCTCTTTACGGCTTCAGTCAGGCCGAAGCGATTATGGACAAGGTACTGACCCAACTGGGTAGCTCGTCGTCCGCTTTGCCATAACCCCGATCGATCGGGTGCCGGGAATGCGGGGATCGTCGATATGGACAGGGTTTTAGCCGCGCTGCCGGATGTACCGACCGGCCTCGCTCGGCCCGCCGTCAGAGTGTATGCAGGACGATTTGATCCTGCTCGACAAGAAATTGCCGTAGCGTACGCACACTGGTCCCGGTCGGTTGGCGTATCGTATCCACCGCCTTCATAGTACATACCAGCGTGTCCGGCGTAATTTTTAGCAGGCAATAACCGTGAGCAGATGAATTGAAATAGACCATGTGAGGATTCGAGGCAATGAGGGCGCCCTCGACGCCGAGCCCTGCGGGTAAATAAGGCGGCAGAGGTACCGGGGCATTGGGTAAGGGCACCTGGGAGGTAACAAGTTCCTGAAAATTAGCGGAACTCACCGAGCCCACCACCAGCTCTACACCGACCGGGAGAGTCGGCAAATCGTAATCGGTTTGCAAGTACCCGGCGATGAAACTGTGGATGTCGCCGGTTATTGCCACCAGATTCTTGACGCCGGCTTGCTCTGCGTTACTCAGAATGCTGGCTCGTTCGGCCGGAAAGCCGTCCCACTGATCCAGGGTGACAAACTGCGTCGCCACACGCATCTGCATCAAGGTCACTTCGTTGGCCCACAACTTCCACACCGCTTCGCTGTCGCGCAGCGAATTCATCAACCAGTCGCGCTGAGTAGCGCCGAGCATGGTCCGGGCGGTGCTTTCGGCAGCCGCACAGCGTTGTGTGAAATAGCGGTCCGTCGTGTCATTGCCACACGGCGGTCCATCGCGGTAGAGCCGTTGGTCAGTAACGATCAAATCAAACAACCGGCCAAACGCAAAGCTGCGGTAGTTCCGCACCGCGTCGATGGGCGACGAGGTCGATTCATAGGGCACGTCCGCGAGGCCGTATTCCACCCAAGCTTGGGTGGCCGCCTGGCGCAGGACAGGGGTAGGCTGATCAGGTGTTGGGTTGTTGTCGGGGTGGTAGTCCTGCCAGCCGTCGTTGGCAAATTCGTGATCATCCCAAATTTGTATAAACGCAAAACGCTCATGCAAGCGCTGCAGGTTTGGGTCCGATCTGTAGACTCGATAAAGATGGCGATAATCTTCCAGCCCGGCCGCTACGCTGGCGCCGCTGGGTAGCGGCGGCACACTGCGAACCTGCTGATTCTGAAAGCTGGGATCGCTGACAGTCTCGTAAATATAGTCTCCAAGGAACACCAGATAATCGACATCTTCATCCGCAAGATGCGCCAGCGCCGTGTAGTAGCCATTGGAATAGTCCTGACACGACAGATAGGCCAGCTGAATACTGTCAGGGAGACTATCGGCGGCGGGAAGTGTGTTGAAACGTCCTGTGCGGCTGGCACATTGATTATAGATGAACCGATAATAATACGTTTGCCCGGCACCCAGCACGGGGGCGGCGATAGGAAGCTTCGCTGTATAGTCGCTCTGCGCCGAGAGTTTCGCTGTGGCGCGTATCAGCACTGAAGCGGCGGTAAATTGGAGGTTGGTGGCGATCTCCAATCCCAGCGCAGCGGGGTGCGATGGGTCAGCAATCGCTGCCGGATCGACGCGCGTCCAGAGGACGATACCGTTCGCTCGAGGGTCGCCCGCGGCTACGCCTAGCGTAAAGACTGCCGTGGGGTCCAGTTCCGAATCGGTTTCGAAATCATCCGCGTACAGATTCTCCGCCCCTTCGGGCTCGATAAACGTTACCGGATTACTGTATGTCGCCGAGACCTCTACCGCAGCCTCGGCATCCAACCAAGCCCCACTCGCCTGCCTACTGACCATCCAAGCGGCCACCGAGCCGAGACCGGTCTGTAAAAACTGACGACGCTTCATGCCACCCCCTGGATTTAGCCTGTAATGCAAGTTACCAAGACGGTAGGCTAGCTGATCAGCATTACCTGAAGATGACGGCGGCCGGAGCTCGGCGATGGCATGCTCGCACCGCCTCTTGGCTCTATTCCAAATCCAGCCGGTATGACACTACCAGACTGCGTCCGGGGGCGTACAGGCCGGAGCCGTGGGTCTTGTAGCGTTTGTCTGCCAAGTTCTCCAAAGTCACCAGCCACTGCTGATGACGCGTGGGATGCCAGCCTGCCTTGATATGATAAACGGCGTAACCGGGGGTGCCGCCGTCGGGAATGCGGGGATCGTCGATGTCACCGTTGGACAGACGGTCCTGCCGAGCAGCCAATACTGTACCCAGCTCGGTCCAGAGGCGCGCATTGTAGTCATAACGCAGCCGCAGCGTGCCGTTCAGAGGCGGTATACGCCGCAGCGGCGCACCGGTGTCGCGATCCTCTCCGCGGGTCCACATCAAGGTGCCGGCCATCAGCCAGTGCCGGCTGATGCGATGGCTGGCACCGGCTTCCACGCCGCGAATTCTGGCGTTGCGGATATTGCGCCGCTGCTTGATCGGTTGGCCGTCCGGCCGGGTGCCGACCGTAACCCGTTCGATCAAGCCATCGTAGTCGCTCTGGTAAAGATACAGGTCCGCCGTGGTGGCCCGGGTGTAATATTTCAACCCGATCTCCTGGCTGAACGACTCTTCGGGCTTAAGCTGTGTATTGGGAATCTCGCTGTAAAAATCCACCCGGCCGAAAAAGTCCTCCATATTGGGCGCACGAAAGCCTTGCGCCACTCCACCGACCAGGTTTAAGTGCGGGGCGAGGCGGTAGAGGCCGTTGAGGCTGCCGGTAAGCTGGTCAACCGCCAGACTCAGACGCTGATCGCCCACCTGCCCGTCGGTCTCGATACGACTCCAGCGCACACCACCGGTCAGATCCAGTTTGCGGCTCAGGCGCAATTCATCTTGCAGGTACAGACCGAGGGTCTCATAGCGTGCGCCGTCCGGACTGCCGGGCGCCACCGGAGTCACGGCGCCGCTGCCGAGGTCCAGCAGATGCTTGCGGGTATTGTAGTCGTCGCGGTAGTACTCGAAACCATAAGTGAAACGCTGGCGACTGCCCAAGCGGTTTGCCAACTGCAGCGACGCGCCCCAGGTGGCGACGTCAGTCACTTCTGCGGATTCCTGCGAGGGCGTGGCGCGAGCTATGATTTGCTCGCCCTCCTTTTGGCGGCTAAAGGAAACTCTCGCCGTAACCTCATCGAACAGCTGTAGGTCTTTGCCGCTGTATTCCAAATAAGCCAGTGTTCGCTCCTGCGGTTGATAATCGTATTTGAGCTTGCTGCCGAGGGTCACTTCGCTGGTCTTGGGCACCGCGTCCTGATCGGTGTGCTGCAAGGCAACGCGTACACTGTGGCGGCGATCGATCCGCCAGTCGCTCTGCAGGTCGGCGTCCCATTCATCGTAACCACTGGGTCGCTGGGCCCCAACGCTACCGCCGCCTTTCAAGTCATCCAGGCGCTTGGCGGTAATTCCCGCCAGGAACCCCGCGTCGCCGCGCCGCCCACCGATCTGCGCCCGGACCGAGCCGCCGTCGACAGCGGTATCGTAGGAGGCATGCACCAGACCGTCCAGTGCGCCATCGGCCAGCGTCGGGTCGGGACGGCGGGTGATGATGTTGATGGTACCGCCCAGCGCATCACTGCCGTAGAGCACTGACATCGGTCCGCGAACCACTTCGATCCGTTCGATCAGTTCCGGGTCGACGGTGTTGAGATATTGATGGGGGCCAAAGCGGAAATAGGAATTATTCAGACGCACGCCGTCGACCAGGATCAGCACCTGCTTGCCGGTGAGCCCGCGCATAAACGGTGAGCCCCCTCCGAGGTTGGTCTTTTGCATATAAACGCCTTCGGCGTAACGGAACAAATCCGGCGTGCTGGTGACGTTTGCCTGCTCCACCTCCTGATCGGTGATCAAGGTCACCGCTTGCGGGGTCGCAAAGACGTCGCGCTCCACTCGCGCAGCGGTCACCACCATTTCCGCCGCCGGCGCGTCACCCGGCTGTGCGCTAACCTCGGCTGCCCACGACCCGCACAACAGAACCATTACCGTCACTACCTTGTTGCAATTCACTTTCGCCTCCGCGAATCAAGTCACGCGTACATTTGCCACCGACACGAAAATTTCGCGCCCGCACATGCGCGCCAGCGTTAAACAAATCAGGGAATAAAAAAACGCCGGAAGGGCATGCCCTCCGGCGTTTAGCGCTACACTGTTAGCGCTGAGTCAGCCTTACCGAGCAGGCCTTCTCGCGTTCAGCACGCACCTTGGCAATTAACTGTTGGCGTTGCCGGCGCAGATCGTCGCCATGACGCACAGTCGGAGCCGGCACCTCCTTACCTTTGAGCCCGGCCCACAGTGCCTGGTTGAATTTCGGCGTATCCAACTTGTCCTCGGCAGTGAAGTCCTGTCCCGCCATCGCCTGCTGCCAGTAGGCGGGCGTATGCCGGGACTGGGAATCGCAGTCAACCGCCGTGGCGCTGCTCGCCACCTGAGCCTCACTGCGCGGCGGCAGCGGCAGAGAGGTCGAATACAGCACTTCCGGTACCAGGGCGGTGTAATCCCAGCTCTTTTGGCGGATATCGAAAAGTTCCGCCATCGGCGCGGCGAGACCGTCATTGATACCCATCGGCTCGATGCCCAGGACTTCCTCCAGGGTGCGCAGCATACTCACCGTGGTGTAGTGCTTGGAGATCAGTGCATCCTGCTTGACATAGGGTCCGACGATATAGCCGATGGAACGGTGCGGATCGACGTGATCGCCGCCGTTCTGCGCGTCGTCTTCGAGGACAAAGATGAGGGTATTATCCTTGAACGGGCTGTTGGCGACTTTTTCGACGATCAGTCCCAGGGCGTAATCGTTGTCCGCCATTTGCGTCTCCACGGTACCGACGCCATCCATCGCCGAGGAGTAGCTGCCAAAGTGATCGTGCGGTATCCGCACCAGGCTCAGGTTGGGCAGTTCTTCGCGGGCGGCGTACTGATCGAACTCACGCTCCCATTCCTTGAAACGCCAGTAATCGGCGTACTTCTGGTCGTAGCCGCGGAAATACGGGTCGGAGACTTCCATCAACGACTGCTTGGTCGGGAAGAACTGCACCGAGTTGTCGGCATGGGGGGTGGGTGACAGAGCGATGAACGCCGGGTCGCTGGCGGGCAGAAAATAGCGACTGAGATCACCGTAAAATCCGTAGTTGCGCACCGACAGACCGGCATTGAGCGCCGCATCCCAGAGATAGCCGGCACCAGCCTCTCCCTCGGGCGAGTCAGGAGCTGCAACATCGGCCGTACCGGCCAGAATATCCGGATCACCGGGGCTGTAGGGATTGGCCGCCTGGCGTTCGGCCACCGTGGCGTGACCGACGTTGATGTTGCGGTTGTTGCCTTCCCAATCATAGGTCAGGCCGCGACCGGCGTAGTTCACCGGGGCGGTCTTTTCAGTGAAGTCCGTGCTGCGCGCGGCGGTGGTCCAGTTCCAGCCGGTATTGGATGTCTCGCCACTGTCGTAGAAATTATCCAGCGTCACGAACTGGCGGGCAAGCTGTTGATGGTTGGGGCTGTAAGGCCCGAGGATAGCCAGACTGGGGTCGCCGTTGCCACGCTCCAGATCGCCGAGCACCTGATCGTAGGTGCGGTTCTCTTTCACGACGTATATCACGTGCTGGATGCGCTGGCGCAGGAAGGCCATGGTGGACTTCCACTTCTGATGATCCTGAGCTACCGGGAAACGGTTGTTGTAGGCAACCTGCCAGGTCATCGCAGCGAGCTGACGGGCGCTGGGCATGGGCAGGGACAGCAGCCCCGCCTTTTCCAGTTGCCAGACGTACTGATTGGCGGCACGACACTCGTCGAGGGCTCCCGGCTCAATGGAAACCGTGTCGCGGCAGCCTTGCGGGTTGGGCCCGGCGTTGCTCTTGCCGTTAACCACATACAGCATCGTGCCATCGGCGCTCACGCTCACCGCGTTGGGGTACCAGCCGGTGGGGATCAGGCCGATAACCCGGCTCTCGGTGTCGCGCCGGTCTTCGCGGTCATCTTCGTCGCGCTCGCCCTGCTCTTGATCATCGTTGGCAGCGGCGGCCTGTGCGAGTTGCACCACCGCTACCGAGTTAGCGCCACCGTTGCTGACAAACAAAGTCCCCTGGTCAGGCGACAATGCCAGATTGTTCGGGTTGGCACCCTTGAAGGTTTCCGGGTGCGGGAATACAGCACGCGGCGCCAGCACCGCAATGTTCTCGACCACCTGGTTGCTGGCGGTATCAATCACCACCACGGTGTCGGCGTTGTCACTGGCGACGTAGAGCCGATTCTGTGCGCGGTTCAGGATCATTTTATTGGGCTGACCCTGGACCTTGATGCGTGCAATTACAGACAGCGCGCCATCGCCGACCTTGATAACATCGATCTCGCGGTCGCGCTGGCTGCTCACATAAGCGATATCATCGCCCTTGAAAGCCACCGCAAAGGGATAAGTACCGCCCGGCGTGCCACTGAGTGCCGGGTCGATTTTCCCCGGACGCAGATCCTGCTCGGCGAGCACGGTGCGCGTTTCCAGATCCACCAGACTGACTGAATCGTTTTCAAAATTGGCGGCCAACAACTGCGTACCGCTGGCATTGACCGCCACCCCGGCGGCCATCGGCCCGACTCGCAAGCCTTCACCGGCGGCGTGACCCAAAGCGATCTCGCCGGTCGCCTGCCATACACCTCCAAGGTTGGCGTATATATGAACGCTATCGTCGACGCCACCGGAAACATAGAATTCGCTGCCCTCGGCGTTCCACGCGATACCGTTAAACGTATTCGCTACTTGCAATACCTGTGTCTTTTGCGGTCGCCCTTGGCTGATGTCATACACGAAAACGTATTCGTTTGACTGCTCGGCGATGCGCGAACCATCAGCGCCATTGTTTCGATTGTAGCCACTGGTGAGCACCAGCATGGTCGCCCCGTTCGGGCTGATCGCAGTCGACACCGCATGATCGGCGAGATAATCCGGATTATCTGCCAGGTCCGGGTTGAGATGCTCGAATACGGCTCCGGGGGCGGCGGTCGGGGTGATGCGCATCCCGGTGGGTAGCATCTCTCCGCTTTGCGCTGCATTTACGCCGCGCGCATGGGGGCGAGCCGAATTGTCGGGCGCGCCGGCGTAGCCGCTGCTCGCGGACACCAGAATCCCGGCGATCATCGCTGCCAAGACGCAGCGCTTGGGTGTACTGCTTTTACTCATCGTTATCTCCCTAGTGAATCGGTGCCCGGCCGGACGAATACCCTGAGAGATCCCCAGCCCCGGGTTTCGTAGCGCGCCAGGCACCTGCCAACAGAGTGATCATGTTCTCCAGAGCAGTTGACCGCGTGATGAAGAGAGGATGACAGTTTCGCGAAGACTCCACGCGGTGCAGTTTTCGAAAACCTGTCAGCAGGCCGCCGTACGCTACCGGTTTAACCCGAAGCGCTCAGTACAATCGAAAGTGAAAGGTATATTTGTAACGGCGCAGGCGATCCACAGGGTGATCGGAATCGAAGCGCCAGCGCTGCAGGGCGTGCACCGCCGCCAGGTCCAGATCGCGATGCCCGGATGATGCAAGCACCCGCACACCCTCTACGCCGCCGTCGGTCGTGATTGCGAATGCCAGCGCCACCGAGCCGACGCGCTCTTCCCAGCGCGCTTCTTCCGGGTACTCCGGGGGCGGTGCGAATTTAGGCGTCCAATCGAGTGGTTGCGGTTGTTCGGCGTGAGTAGCCGAGGTAGCGCTTGGGGTGGATCCGGCGGTGGGCGAGGTGTCCGCTTTCCGTGGTGGCAGCGCTTCGCGGGCACCCGGGGGAGGATCGGGATTGAGGCTTGCCGATATTCCCTGGTCGGCCGGATGCGGCAATTCCGCCGGCGGCGGTACCCTCTGCTCAAGGCTGGACACTGACGCTGGGAGGTTCCCCTGGGCTTGACTGCGCGTCGACGGATGAGAAGGTTTCCGGCCGGCCAAAACGGCGTGGCGCGTGGCGGGTTCGGCGGACCGGCGTTTCGCGGTCGGTGGCGGTCTGGCGGATGCCGAGGACCCGGTCGTGACGGCGACCTGCAATACGCCACGGCGGGCATCGCCGGAAGCCGATAGCGGCACCGCTGACGGGGGCGCAAACTGCCCCAGCATCAGCGCGTGCAAGGCAACGGATAGCACGGTGGTGAACAGCAACCCACTATCCGCCATGCCCCGCACCGACCAGGTGCTTACCAGTGCTTCAGCCCGCATGGCCTCTCACTCAACCCAAGCGTTATCCCCCAAGGCAACCGACTGATTGCGCTGCGTCACGCGACGATACCGGGATCTTCAACAACGACTCTAGCAGAGCTGTGTTACACACTTGTGGCGACCAGGCACATACCCCGACGGCCCGAACAGCCTCAAGCCCGCGAAATAAATTCACGCGTCTCCGTGTTTACCCGAATCTTCTCGCCCGGCGCCAGATACTCGGGCACCTGCACCACCAGCCCGGTACTGAGCGTTGCCGGCTTGGTGCGCGCCGAAGACGAAGCGGCTTTCATGCCCGGTGCCGTATCCTCGATTTCGAGCGTAACGACGGTGGGCAGCTCGATTGCAAGTAAACTGCCCTCGCTAACCAGGGCGGTGATACCTTCCAGGCCGTCGCTGAGAAAGGCCAGTTCATCGGCAACGGCCTCATCGGAGAGCGTGTACTGCTCATAACTTTCGCCGTCCATAAAAGTGCAGCCGTCGGCATCACGGTACAGCAGTTGTACGGCGCGCCGGGCAATATCCACCGGGCTGACGGTCTCTTCGCCCTTGAAGCTGCGCTCGAACTTCTGACCGGTGGCGACATCGGAGCCTCTGACTTTATAGAGTGTATTGCCGCTGCGGGACGATGGCGCCTGTACCTGCACCTGCCTGACAATAATATTCTGGCCGTCATTATCGAAGACCATGCCTTTTTTCATTTCGTTCGCTTTCATTCTCGCTTCGGCTCTCCTGTAGGCCGCAAAGTACCGGCTGGTGGCGCAAATTCTAACAACAATCATTTCCTGCGCCCACGCTTTGCACTACCATGACGGGCCTTTACCCCGTTATGGAGACACCGTTTGCAGGACTTCCTCCCCGGACAGCGCTGGGTCAGCGGCGCCGAACCCGACCTGGGACTCGGTACGGTACTCGAGGTGCAACAGCGCACCGTGACCCTGGCCTTCCCCGCCAGTGGCGAAACCCGCACCTACGCGCGCCAGGGCGCTCCTCTGTCGCGGGTGCGCTTTGCGCCGGGAGACAACATTCTCGATGGCGACGACAACAGCCTGATAGTAGACTCGGTCAGCGAACACGACGGCTTGCTGCGCTACCAGGGCAGCGATGCTCGTGGCCGGCTGCGGTGTCTCGAAGAACGCGATCTGAACGCCGCCATGCAGCTCAACCGCCCCGGCGAGCGCTTGTTCAGTCATCAGTTCGACGCCCTCAGGCTGTTTGAGCTGCGCCAGCGCTCCTGGCTGCAGCGTCAGCGGCTGGCGCAATCACCACTCTACGGTCTGACCGGTTGTCGCACCAGTCTGCTGCCGCACCAGTTATATATCGCTCACGAAGTCGCCGGCCGCTACGCGCCGCGGGTACTGCTGGCCGATGAAGTCGGGTTGGGAAAAACCATCGAGGCCGGGTTGGTTGTGCACCAGCAACTGCTCACCGAGCGCGCGCGGCGGGTGCTGATCCTGGTGCCGGACAGCCTGTTGCACCAGTGGCTGCTGGAAATGCTGCGCCGCTTCAACCTGATGTTCAGTATTTTCGATCGCTCGCGCTGTGAGGCCCTGCAGGAACAGCATCCGCACGCCAATCCCTTTCACAGCGAGCAGCTGGTGCTGTGCAGTCTGGGATTTCTGCTGGACTCACCGGCGTATGCAGAACTGGCCTGTAACGGTGACTGGGATCTGCTGGTGGTCGATGAAGCCCATCACCTGCACTGGTCACCGCAGCAGGCCAGCCCGGAGTACCAACTGGTCGCCCGACTCGCCGCCCTCACCCCCGGCGTGTTGCTGCTCACCGCCACTCCGGAACAGCTGGGCCGGGCCGGCCATTTCGCCCGCCTGCGGCTGCTGGACCCGGACCGTTTCCCGGACCTCGAGGGCTTTATCGACGAACAAGACCGCTATGCACCGGTGGCCCGGGCGGTCGAACTGCTGCTCACTGACCAGCCGCTGGAAACCGCACGCCAGAATACCTTGAAGCAGGTGCTGCGCGACGATGACACAGACCGGTTGCTTGAGCAGCTGCGTAGCGGCCCGGAGGACAACCAAACAGCGCAGAACACGCGACAAACTCTGGTCAACCGCCTGCTCGACCGACACGGCACCGGCCGTATTTTGTTCCGCAACACGCGCGCCGCCGTACAGGGTTTCCCGGTACGCAGGGTGATGGCTTATCCGCTTCCCCTGCCCCCGGCCTACGCGGCGTGTATTAGCATCACCGACAGCACCGGCGCCGACAACCTGCTGACGCCCGAGCGCCTCTATGCTGAAAGTGGGCAGGCCCCTGCGTGGACGGAATTCGACCCCCGCGTCAGCTGGCTGGCAGTCACTTTGCGGACCTTGAAGCCGGAAAAAGTTCTGGTCATCGCCGCTCGGGCGCAGACCGCGATCGAACTGGCCGAGGCGCTCTACCAACGTCACGGTGTGCACGCCGCGGTTTTCCACGAGGGCCTCAGTCTGATCGAACGCGACCGGGCGGCGGCATTTTTCGCCGATCGCGACATCGGCACGCAGGTGCTGATCTGCTCGGAAATCGGCAGCGAAGGTCGTAACTTTCAGTTCGCCCACCACCTGGTGCTGTTCGATCTGCCCTGGAACCCGGACTTGTTGGAACAACGTATCGGACGCCTGGATCGCATCGGTCAGCAGCAGACAGTGCGGATTCATGTCCCCTACCTGGAGGACGATGCCCAGGCCGTGCTGTATTGCTGGTACCAGCAGGGACTGGATGCCTTTGAGCACCCCCGTCCCTCAGCGGCGCAGCTTCATGCCGAACTCGAGTCGCCCCTGCTGGCGTGGTGTCGGCAACCGCAACGCCCGGCGACCGAGCTGATCGACCAAGCCGTGGCAAGGCGCGACGAACTCGAGCAGGCCTTGCAACAGGGCCGTGACCGCCTGTTGGAATACAATTCCTGCCGACAACCGCAGGCGGATCAGTTATGCGAACAAGCGCAACGGATGGAGGAGCCGGCCGCGCTCACCGCGTACACCGAAACTCTGCTCGATGCCTTCGGTGTGGACACCAGCCCGCATAGCGAAGGCTGTCTGCTGGCCAGGCCCGGCGAGCACCTGTTGCACCCGGTGCCGGGCCTGCCGGAGGACGGTTTGACCTTCACCTGCGATCGGGACACAGCGCTGGCGTTCGAGGACGTACATTACTTCAGTTGGGAGCATCCGCTGCTGCGCGACACCATGGACCTGCTGTTAACCAGCGAACTGGGCAATTGCAGCATCTGCGCAGGCAAATATCCGCGGGTCCGGCCGGGGACTCTGTTACTGGAATGCCTGTACGTCCTGGAGGGCGGCCACCGTCAACTGAGCCGCCAGTTCCATCTGGAGCCGTTGCTGCTACGCCTGGTGGTGGACGAACAGCGAACTTGGCGCCATCAGGACTTGAGCGGCGAACAGATGACCGCGCAGGCCACCGGCCTGGACGCGCGCACCGCGGGACAGATTGTGCAGGCGCGCGAGCAGGTATTGCGCGAACTGTTGCAGTGCTGTGACGCGCAGGCACTCGAGCAGGCCCCCGCGCTGCTGAGCACGGCGAGCAAACGCAAACGCAACGCCCTGCAGAGCGAAATCGCGCGACTGGCTGCGCTCTCACAGGTCAACCCGGCGGTGCGCGATGAGGAGGTGGTGTATTTCCAGCGGCAGTCGCAGCTGCTCGAGGAGGTGTTGCAATCGGTCCGTCCACGGCTCGACGCTCTGCGGGTGGTGGTGGCGATCTGAACCGACCGGGCGACTTCACATTGGTCAATTAAGCTTCACAACCGTGTTTTTTTTGAAATTTCATATATACTATCGGCGTTACTCTGTCCAACCGGTAATCACTGTGAGGGCCGCGCTGGCCGGATAATGCGGAAATTTAGTTGCACGTTCTATTTAGGTCGCCTCAGAAGAACCTCTTGGTAACTCCTGAACATTACCTTTAACGATCGGCAATTGAACACGCACTTTTTACTACTTGAATTGAGGTAATTTTCATGACAACTGGTACCGTCAAATGGTTTAACGAATCCAAAGGTTTCGGTTTTATTGCTCCCTCTGACGGCGGCGATGATGTGTTCGTCCACTTCTCTGCCATTGAGGGCAACGGTTTCAAGACCCTGGCCGAAGGCCAGACGGTTGAATTTGAAATCGAACAGGGCCCCAAGGGCCTACAGGCCGCCAAGGTCAACCCGCAGTAAGCGGGCGCCTGGAAACAACCGATTTATGTGCAACCCCGCCTCGCGCGGGGTTCTTTTTTAGACATGCCTCGCGTTAACTCTCAGCTCAGCATTGCCGACGACGAGATCCAAATTACGCCGGTCCGCGCGCAGGGGCCGGGGGGTCAGAACGTCAACAAAGTCGCCAGCGCCATTCACCTGCGCTTTGATATACGCGCCTCGTCACTGCCGCCGGCGCTGCAACAACGCCTGCTGGCGCTGGCCGACCGACGCGTCAACAAAGACGGCGTTCTGGTCATCAAGGCCGGCCAGTTCCGCAGCCAGGAAAAAAACCGTGAAGCGGCGCTACAGCGCCTGGTGGAATTCGTCCGCGCCGGGGCCGTCATCCGCAAGACGCGCATCGCCACTAAGCCAACCCGCAACGCACGCAAAAAACGGCTCGACAGCAAAATCCGTCGTGGCCGCACCAAACTGCTGCGCGGCAAAGTGCCCGAGTAACCCCCAAACCCCAGGGCGCGGCCACTCAATCGGGCACCTGCATCGACTCCAACTTCTCGCTGGCTTCCAGCCACTCGCTTTCAAGCGCCCGGCAACGACTGTCCAGTTGCGACTTTTCCAGCAACAGCGTCTGCAGGCGCAGCTTGTTGTCCGCGCTGTAGAGTCCGCTGTCGGCCAACTGTTGCTCCAGGCGTGCGCGTTCGCTCTCGGCGCGCTCGAGCGCCCGTTCGGCGCGGCTGATGGCGTTGCGCAGCGGTTGCTGGCGCTTGCGTTGCTCGGCCTGTTCACGCTTTTGCTGCTTGCGTGCCACGGCGCGTTGTGGACTCTGCGGTGTCTGGGCATCATCTGCTTGACGGTTCTGCGCCGCCAACCATTGAGGATACTCTTCCAGCGACAGGGGAAACGCTTCCACACACTGGTCGTGTACCAACCACAGCTCGTCACAGCACACCTGCAGCAGATGCCGGTCGTGTGAGACCAGCACCATGGCGCCGCTGAACTCCTGCAACGCCTGCGCCAAGGCCTGTCGCATCTCCAAGTCGAGATGATTGGTGGGCTCGTCGAGCAACAGCAGATTGGGTTTGGCGTAGACCAGCAGAGCCAGTGCCAGCCGCGATTTTTCACCCCCGGAAAACGGGCCGGTAGGCATCTGCGCCGCGTCGCCGCTAAAGCCGAAGCCGCCCAGATAATCACGCAGATCCTGTTCGCGTGCCAGCCTGTCCAGGCGCTGCAGATGTTCCAGGGCGGAACTGTCCGGATCCAGCTGTTCCACCTGGTGCTGGGCGAAATAACCGATGTTCAGATCCCGCGCCGGCGCGTAGTCACCGGTGATGGGCGCAAGCGCACCGGCCAGCAGCTTTATCAGCGTGGATTTGCCGGCGCCGTTTCTGCCGAGCAGACCTATCCGGTCGCCCGGCGACAGGCTCAGGCGGATATTGTCCAGCACCCGGCTGTCGCCGTAGCCGGCACCGGCGTGCTCCAGGCGCAGCAACTGCTGCGGCAGGCGCGCCGGCTCCCGCAGACGGAAATGAAACGGCGAGTCGACATGGGCCGGCGCGATCTCCTGCATACGCCGCAGCGCCTTGAGCCGGCTCTGCGCCTGTTTGGCCTTGCTGGCTTTGGCACGGAAGCGGTCGATATACGACTGCACATGCGCAATCTCGCGCTGTTGTTTGCGGTAGTCCGCCTGCTGTCCCGCCAGGCGCTCGCGCCGCAATCGCTCAAAGGCTGAATAATTGCCGCTATAAAGCGTCACCGACTGGTGCTCCAGGTGCAGTATCTGGGCGGCGACGCGATCCAGAAACTCGCGGTCGTGAGAAATCAGCAACAGCGTGCCGGGGTAACTGCGCAGCCAGCTCTCCAGCCAGATGATGGCATCCAGGTCGAGGTGGTTGGTGGGCTCATCGAGCAGCAACAGATCGGAGCGACACATCAAAGCCTGCGCCAGATTCAGTCGCATCCGCCAGCCGCCGGAGAACGCGCTCACCGGACGTTGCAGATCGGCGCTGGCGAAACCCAAGCCGTGCAACAGTCTGGCCGCACGGCTGGGCGCTGAGTAGCCGCCGATCGCCTCGAGCTGGGCATGCAATTCGCCGACCCGCCCGCCTTCGTCATGGCGCTCGGCGCTCGCCAGCTGGCGTTGCAGTTCGCGCAGATCGCGATCGCCGTCAATCACAAACTCAAGCGCCGGCTGCGCGCCGCCGGCCAGTTGCTGGGCGACATGCGCCAGACGCCAGTGGGCTGGCAGCAGCAGTTCACCGCCGTCGCAGTGGATTTCTCCGAGCAATAGCGCGAACAGACTCGATTTACCGACGCCGTTGGCGCCGGTAATGCCAATTTTATCACCCGGGTGAATCTGCACGCTGGCGTGGCCGAACAACAGGCGGCTGCCGCGGCGCAGGCTGACATCGACGAATTGCAACATGCGCCTTAGTGTACATGCAGCTTTGCCCGAGGCCTATGGCGTACATTCGCGACTGGAGAAACTGCCATGGGAAGGCTAAACTGATTCTTTACTCGGCCGGGAACGCCTTACGTGCAGCCCTATGACCCACCGCCCGACAACGGGCTGGCAGTGATCTACCAGGATCGCTCGCTGCTGGTGCTCGACAAACCCTGCGGGCTGCTTTCGGTTCCCGGTCGGGGCCCCCGCAAACAGGACTCGTTGCTGCGCCGGGCGCAACAGCGCTTTGCCGATGCCCAGTGCGTCCACCGGCTGGATATGGAGACCTCTGGCCTGATGGTGCTGGCGCGCGGCAAAACCGCACAACGCGCACTCAATCGTCTGTTTGCTCAACGGCAGGTGAAAAAACAGTATATCGCGCTGGTATGCGGCCGCCTGACTACGCAGGAGGGGGAAATCCACCTGCCGTTGATCTGCGATTGGCCGAACCGGCCGCGGCAGAAAGTCGACCAGGCGCGAGGAAAGCCCAGCAGCACCCGCTATCAGGTCCTGCACCACGATCCGCGGCGCGACACCACACGCCTCGCCCTGCAGCCGGTCACCGGGCGCAGTCACCAGTTGCGTGTCCACCTGCAAAGTCTCGGTCATAGCATTCTCGGTGACCGCCTGTATGCGCCGGGCGGTGCCGGAGCGCTGGCGCCCCGACTGTTGCTGCACGCCAGCGCACTCACTTTCCGGCACCCGGAGAACGGGCGTCTCAGTCATTTTCATAGCCACGCGCCATTCTGAGCACGGGGCCGGGACAGAAACCATGCGACTTGAAGATTATTATGACCTCGAGGGCACTCGCATCCGCTTCAGCCGCCAACAGGCCAGCGACTTCGCCAAGGCTATCGCCGGCGACTTCAACCCCATCCATAACGTCGACGCCAAGCGTTTCTGCGTCCCCGGCGATCTGCTGTTCTCGGTAGCCCTGCAGCGCTACGGCCTCAGCCACAAGATGCACGTGTCCTTTGCCGGTATGGTCGGCGACGGCGTCACACTGGACTTTCCGCACAGCGACAACGCGTCGCTGTCGGTATGCGATTCTCACGGCAAAGCCTGCCTCAACCTGAAGCGATCGGGCCCAAACACCACCGATCCGGCTGTGGTGCGCGGCATTACCCAATGTTATGTACAGTTTTCCGGCCAGGCGTTTCCGCATATCCTGGTACCGCTGATGTCTGAGCACGGCCTGATGGTCAACCCGGAGCGCCCGCTGATTATTTATGAAAGCATGAGTATTGAACTCGACAGCCTGAGCTTCCGCTCGCCACGTCTGGAGCTGACCGACGCGCGCCTTGAGATTCTCGGCAAACGCGGTGACACACGCCTGCAGTTCGCGGTCAAATCCGAGGACCGGGTGATCGGGCGCGGCGCCAAGACGATGCTGCTGAGCGGCCTGCGCCCGTTCGTGCCGGAGGAAATCGAAACCCTGGTCAATGACTACATGGCGCGTAAAAACGGTTTCATGGCGGGCGCATAGGCCGCCCCGCAGCCGAGTCAGCGCATGCCGTTATATCACCTCGAGCAACTGCCGTTCAGCAACAGCTTTGCCACTTTACCGGACGGTTTCTATTCCCGCGTTGCCCCTACACCCTTTGCCAGCACCCCGGAGCTGATTCATTTCAACAGCGCCGTGGCGGAGCTGTTGCACCTCGACCCGAGCTGCCGGCACCAGCGGTTGTTCATCGATGCGTTCAGCGCCCGCACCGCCCTGCCCGGCTTCGATCCTCTGGCGATGCTCTACGCCGGACACCAGTTCGGGCACTACGTGGCGCAGCTCGGCGATGGACGCGCGGTGCTGCTCGGTGAGACCACCAACCCGCGCGGAGAACGCTGGGAGCTGCAGCTCAAGGGCAGCGGTCTGACGCCTTATTCGCGCGACGGCGACGGGCGCGCGGTATTGCGCTCGAGCATCCGCGAGTACCTGTGCAGTGAGGCCATGCACGGGCTGGGCATTCCCACCACCCGCGCGCTGTGCCTGATCGGCAGCGAGGACGAAGTGTATCGCGAGCGCATCGAGCCGGGCGCCATGCTCACCCGCGTCGCCCCCAGTCACGTGCGTTTCGGCTCTTTTGAGGTGCTCTTCTACCGCGAGCGGCACGAGGCGATCGCCGTCCTGGCCGACTATGTCATCGGCCACCATTACCCGGATCTGGCGCAGCTGCCTTCCCCCCGGCGTTATGTTGAGTGGCTTGCCGCGGTGGTCAAGCGCACAGCGCATCTGGTGGCGCAATGGCAGGCTGTCGGGTTCGCCCATGGCGTATTGAACACGGATAACATGTCAATCCTCGGCCTGACGCTCGACTACGGGCCTTACGGGTTCATGGAAAGCTATGACCCGGGATTTATCTGCAACCACTCCGACTATCACGGGCGCTACGCCTTCGACCAGCAGCCGCAGATCGGCTTGTGGAACCTCAGCTGCCTGGCGCAGGCGCTGCTGCCGTTGATGGAAGTCGAAGCCGCCAAAGCGACACTGGAAACCTACCAAGATGAATTCAACCGCCACTACCAGAAACTGATGGCCGCCAAGCTCGGACTGGGAGAGGAAGATCAGCACGGTGCTCAATTGGTTCACGAGCTACTGGCGCAGATGCAGCAAAGCGCGAGCGACTACACCCGCATGTTCCGTTCGCTGGCCGGCGCAACCGACCCGGCGTCACTACGCGACGGGTTCATCGAGCGCGAGCGATTTGACCGCTGGCTGCACGATTACCACACGCGCCTGCGGGCGCTCGGGCGCGACCCCGCGCAGCGCCGGGCCGCTATGCTGGCAGTCAATCCCAAGTATATCTTGCGCAACTATATGGCGCAGATAGCCATTGAAAAAGCCCAAGACGAGCATGACTACAGTACGATCGAAGACCTGTTTCGCGTGCTACAACGTCCTTTTGACGAACACCCGGACATGCAGGACTATGCCGAAGCACCGCCTGACTGGGCCGGCGGCGTTCAGGTCAGCTGCTCATCCTGAGCGCTACGCCGGTCACGGCCGCACACCTCACAGATCGATGAACATCAGTCCAACACCGCTCGACTCAATGCGCACTACCCGCGCCGAGAGCAGCGGTGCATCCTCCAGATCAACCGCCTGAACCTGGACCACGTCACCCATCTCCAGCCCGCTCTGATCACCGATGAGGATAAAGATCCCGCCATCGGACATATCGCGCATAGCGACGCGGCGTTCTCCCAACGCAGGATGGGTGAGTGTGACTTCGGCCCCGAAAGCCGTACGCAGGTGCTGTCGTTTTTCTTGCATCTGTCCTCCTCCCTGTCGTCATGTGTCTGCAGCAGCCCCGACTATAAGCGGCCGCTGACCTGGCTGCCACACGGGGTGTTTGTGCATAACGGCGTTGAACAACGGGCTGGCCAGCAGCCCGGCGAGCCAAGCCCGTAATAAAGGATAGGGCGTCTGCGCGAACCACGCCGGGTCGACATGGGCGAACTGGCGCACAAAGGGGAAGACACCGATATCGGCCACGCTCGGGCGTTCACCCAACAAAAAACGCGTGATGCCGAGCTGCGTCTCGATATCCTGCAAAAAGACTTCCCCTTCACTGCGATAGTGCTCGGCCGGGTATTCGGGATAACGGGCTGCGTATTTGTAGTGATCGAGATCGCTCTTAAAGGAAAAATCGTTCATCTCGATCCAGCGTTCGGCAGCTTGAACATCGGCGCCGCCCTCGCCCAGCCAGCACTCGGGATCATGGCTGCTCACCGCCCACAGCAGGATATCCCAGCTTTCGTCCAGGACCCGACCGTCGCTCAACTGCAACACCGGCACCCTGGGAGAATCCGGCACCAGTGCGCGCAGACTCTGCGGTATAGCCGCCAGATCGACTTCGCGCAGTTCTACACAGTGCCCCCCATAATACAGACCCATACGCGCGCGCATGGCGTAGGGACAACGCCGGAAGCTGTAGAGTATCGGCACCGAGCGCGGCTTGTCCGTCAGCATAATCTTCTCCACGGGGCTCTCCTCGGACATCATACTAAAATTTTCCACCTCGCATTCAGTTGCGGTCACCGCGACTACCGGCGTGGCTTGCACCTCGCTCTGGGTGATGCCTGCAGCGGATCTTCGGGCCAGTGATGACGGGGATAACGGCCGCGGAGTTCTTTTCTTACCTGTTGGTAGCTACCGGCCCAGAAAGCGGCCAGATCCTGCGTTACCTGCACCGGACGCTGTGCGGGTGATAGCAAGTGGAGTACCACCGGCACCCTGCCCGCTGCCACCCGTGGCGTCTCGGCGGCACCGAACATTTCCTGCAACCGCACCGCCAAGGTCGCCGTCTGATTGGCGTAATCGACGCGCAGTCGCGATCCGCTAGGCACTTGCAGATGGGTCGGCGCCAGGGTCTGGAGCTGTTGTTGTTGTGGCCAGTCGAGACGGGCCAGCAGGAGGGCGTGCAGATCGAGGCGTTCTAGCTGTGACAGACGCCTCACGCCGTGGAGCGCAGGCGCCAGCCAGCGCTCTCTGTCCGCCCACAGCGCCGAGTCGGAAAAATCCGGCCATTCGGCGCTCTCCACGACCCCCTCAAGGCCGCGCAGAAAATTCACCCGCGCCTGCAAGCGCCTCGCTTGCTCGCTCCAGGGCAGGCACTGCGGACCGCAGCGACCTACACCCTCCAACATCGCCTCAAGTACACGCTGATCGTCAACCTCCTCCAGCGTCCGCTCGGCGAGCACCAGTTCTCCAAGCCGCTGCTGGCGCCGCGCCAAAACTCCCCGCGCCTTGTCGTCCCAGGCGATAAGGTCGGTATTACTGAGTAGTTCCTGGTGCCAGTCATTCAAGTGCTCTACGCGCAGCGACGCGGCCAGGAAGATCCGCGCCTCCTGGCCGCCATCGAGATGGGCGGCCACAATCAGGTCTTGCGCGGCGAGCGGTTCGGGTCGGCGGAAACAGGCACCGCGGCCATTGCTCAGCACAAAGCGCAGCTGCGTACCGTGCCGGCGCTGCGCAATCCGGTCGGGGTAGGCGAACGCCAGCACCGCGCCGCACAGAGCCGGATCTACAGCGTCTTGCCCGCGGCCGTAGACCACGCCGAGCTGGCGACACCACTGAGCCGCCAGCTCGCGGGTGTGACGGCGTTGGGCAGCGAGCGGTGCCGCCCCCCCGGACGAACAGCGCAGCCACTCGAGACGCGACTGAATGTCGCTGTCGTCCCCGCGCAGCGGGTCGGCCGCGCTCAACAGCGCCGCCAGTTCGCACGCCAGCACGGCCTGGCCATGCCGGTGTGCGCGTAACATCATATGCGCCAGGCGCGGGTGGACACCCAACCGGCCCATCTCTCGTCCGTGCGCGGAAACACCACCGTGGTGGTTGAGTGCCTGCAGACGTTGCAGCAGTTCCCGCGCCTGAGCGATATGCGCCGCTGGCGGTGCATCCAACCAGCGCAGGCGGCGATAGTCGTCGACCCCCCAGTTGGCCAGCTCCAGCAACAGCGGTGCCAGGTCCGCTTCGAGCATTTCCGGCGCCGCGTGCGCCACCAGGGGGCGCTGTTCGGGCCACAGGCGGTAACAGATACCCGCACTCAAGCGCCCGGCGCGTCCGGCGCGTTGTGTCGCCGCCGCGCCCGACACCGGCAGAGTCACCAGCCGATCCAGCCCGCTGTTGGCATCAAAGCGCAACTGCCTCGACAGCCCGGCGTCGACAACGATGCGAATACCTTCGATGGTCAGGCTGGTCTCGGCAACGGCAGTGGACAACACCAATTTGCGGCACCCATCGGCCGCGGGCCGGATAGCCGCATCCTGAGCGCGTGCATCGAGCTGACCGTAGAGCGCCACCACCTGGATGTCCGGCGCCAGACCCTGCCGCTGGAGGGCGCTGTGCACCTGGCGGATTTCGCCCGATCCGGGTAGAAAAACCAGCAGGCTGCCACTTTCACTGGAGCAGATCTCGCTCACTACCGCGGCGACCTCCGCGCACCAGGCGCGGCGCTGGCGCTCGAACGGCGTCTGCAGCGCCCGGTAACGCAACGCCACCGGATAGCTGCGTCCCTCGCTGCTCAACAGCGGCACACCCCCCATGAGGCTGGCCACGGCCTGGCCGTCCAGAGTGGCCGACATCACCACTAGACGTAAATCCTCGCGCAGCGCGCTTTGACTGTCGAGGCACAGCGCCAGTCCCAACTCGGCCTGCAGGCTGCGTTCGTGGAACTCATCGAAAATCACCGCACCGACGCCTTCGAGCGCCGGATCGTCCTGCAACAGTCGCCCCAGAATGCCTTCAGTGAGCACCTCAACCCGGGTGCGCGGCCCGACATGGCAGTCCTGACGCACGCGGTAGCCGACCGTCTCGCCCACCCGCTCACCGAGACTTGCGGCCATAAAGCGCGCTGCGGCGCGCGCCGCCAGGCGGCGCGGTTCGAGCATCAGGATACGGCGCCCGGCGAGCCATTCGCAGCCCAGTAGCGCCAGCGGCACGCGCGTGGTTTTGCCCGCGCCGGGGGCGGCCTGCAGGACCAGACCGGTATGCTCGGCCAGCGCCTCGCGGATCGGCTCCAGCAGGGCCTCGATCGGAACACGGGGCATGGTTGTCGCCGCTATTCGCCGAGCGGTCGCGCCGAGGGTTTACTGAGAATGAACCAGGCACCGTAGAGCATCACCAGCAAGGTGACCAGGTCAATCCACAGAGGCGTTCGCGTGAATAACACCAGATAGCTGAGGCTGGCGGCCATCATGCTCACCGCGAGCACCTTGGCGCGCAGCGGAATAACGCGGTAGCGCTGCCACTCCTGCAGGGGCGGTCCGAACAGGCGATGGTGATACAACCACTGATGGAAGCGCTGCGAACTGCGTGCAAAAGCCCACAGCGCCAGCAGCATGAACACGGTGGTGGGCAAGCCGGGCACCACTACCCCCACAGCACCCAAGCCAAAAAACAAGAAACCGAGAATTAAATAAACCGCTTTCATTCGCCCCTTTCCACCGGAGCAGTTTACCACAGCGGACGGAACCGCCGTATGCCTAGCGCGTTTTCGGCTACTTCTGCCGGTCAGGGATGACGCCGCGTACACCCCCTTTGAGGTTTTCCATATCGCCTTACTCGCCTTAAAGGTTCGGCGCGCCCGGCCGATCTTTCACGCAGGATATCGTCGGTCGCGGTTTTTGCAGTGGGCGCACGGTTTAATTTAAGGAGATGGATGGTGAACAGAATCACATGCACACTGCCCCTGCTGGCGATACTGTCGCTGGTCATACAGCCGCTGCTGGCCGCCGAATCGGTGACCCTGCGCTGGGTCGGCTGCGGTATTTCAAAAAAGGCCTATATGTCGTCGCTGGCCAAGGCTTATACGGCCAAAACCGGCGTCAAGATCGATATTCAGGGAGGGGGGGCGACGCGCGGCATTCGCGAGGTGGCCACGCAAACCGCGGATATTGGCGGCAGTTGCCGCCGCCACATGTGGGGCGTCAAAGAAGAAAAAGGCGTGACCATGATTCCAGTGGCCTGGGATGCGCTGGTGGTGATTGTGAACCCGGATAATCCCGTCGACAACATCTCCATCGAGGATCTGCGCAAGATCTATCTCGGTGAAATCAGCAACTGGAAAGAAGTCGGCGGCGCCGATCGACCGATCAAATTGTTCGCCCGCGAAGGCAAAATATCGGGCGTCGGGCGCACCACCCGCAAGCTGCTGTTCGACAATTACGATCAGGAGTTCGCCGCCAGCCGATTGTTTCCCTCATCCGGACCCCTGGAACAGGAAATCGAGGTGGATGCGAGCGCCATCAGCATCACCGGTGTCAGCAGCGCGCGCAAGCGCAAAGTAAAAATTCTTGATCTGAATGACAAGTCGCCCAGCTACGAAAACGTCAAGACGGGCAACTATCTCCTCTACCGGCCCTTGTATCTGGCCTACAATGCAAAAAGTCCGCACGCGGAAATCGTCAAGGACTTCATAAAATACACCGACAGCCCGGAAGGACGCAACGTGATTCGCGCCAACGGCACGGTGCCATACCTCGAAGGCCTGAATCTGCTAAAGAAAAAGTTGCAGGAATCGCGTCAGGCCCAGCGCGATAACGGCTTGCGCTGAGGATAGAGCACCGGTTATTGCCGCCCGGCGCCGGCCTCAGCCCTTACCGAACAACGAACCGAGCAGGCCGCGGGCGATGCGCCGTCCCAACTGGCTGCCGATACTGCGCAAGGCACTTTTGGTGAACGCCTCGAAGCCCGACTGGCGCGTGCGTCCGCTCGATCGCCGCGCCGCGGGCACCTCGGCCTGTTCGGCCTTCTTCGCCGCGGCCCGCTCGGCGCGCTGCTGCAACTTCTCGTAGGCCGATTCGCGATCGACGGGCTGATCGTAGCGGCCCTTGAACGGTGAACGTCCGAGCTGTTCGCGGCGCTGCGCCTCGGTGATCGGGCCGATCTGCGACAGGGGCGGGTGCACCAGCGCTCTTTCCACCGGCAGCGGCCGCCCCTTGGCATCGAGAAAAGACACCAACGCCTCCCCGACACCGAGTTCAGTGATCACCTGCGCGGTGTCCAGTGCCGGATTGGGGCGGAAAGTCTGCGCCGCAGCCCTCACGGCCTTCTGGTCTTTAGGCGTAAAAGCGCGCAACGCATGCTGTACGCGGTTGCCGAGCTGACCGAGTACGGAATCCGGCAGGTCGGCCGGGTTCTGTGTGACAAAATAGATCCCCACGCCCTTGGAGCGGATCAACCGCACGACCTGTTCAATTTTTTCGATCAGCGCCTCGTTGGCATCGTCAAAAAGCAAATGCGCCTCGTCGAAAAAAAATATCAGTCGCGGTTTGTCCGGATCACCGACTTCGGGCAGATTCTCGAACAACTCGGCGATCAGCCACAGCAGGAACATGGCATACAGACGTGGCTCACGCATCAACTGCGTTGCATCCAGAATACTGATCACGCCGTTACCGGAAAAATCGACCTGCATCAAATCGCTGAGGCCGAGCGCGGGTTCGCCGAAAAACATCGAACCGCCCTGGTCCTCGAGCATCAGCAAACGACGCTGGATAGCGTCGATACTCGAGGTGGCCAGGTTGCCGTAATCGCGCCCCAACTCGCGGCGGTTTTCGCGCACCCAAACAAGCAAGCTGCGCAGATCCTTCATATCGAGCAACAACATACCCTGCTCATCGGCGAGGCGGAAAGCGGCGTAGAGCACCCCGGTCTGGGTGTCGTTCAGACCGAGCAGGGCACTGAGCAGCAGCGGCCCCATGTCGGATATGGTGGTGCGCATGGGGTGGCCCTGCTTACCGTACAGATCCCAGAACACAACCGGAAACGGCCGGTTGGCGTAAGCGCTGAGGCCCAACTGATCGACGCGTGAGCGGATCTTGTCATTGATCGCCCCCGGCGTGGCGAGACCCGACAAATCGCCTTTGACGTCGGCCAGAAATACCGGTACCCCCAGAGTGGAAAACTGCTCGGCCATCACCTGCAGGGTAACGGTCTTGCCGGTGCCGGTGGCGCCGGCCACCAGGCCATGACGGTTAGCCATACGCGCCAACAGCCCCAATCCAGCCCCGGGCGCTCCGGCAATCCTAATCATATGTTCGCTCACTCTTGTCCTCCCTCCTCCTCTCGTGACATCCGGCGCACAGCAATGGAAATGCGCTCTGAGGCGCGCTAAGCTGGCACCCTCCAGGCCGGTATCCGGCCGTTTAATCCACGGCGCGCTGCTGTATGAAACGTTCTCTCACCCTGACATCCATCCCCGTCCTGTACCTGCTGCTCGGCGGGTCTCAGTGTACGGAAGTTACCACAACCACGCAGGTGGAGGCGGCGCAAAAAGTCTCCGCCAAGAAAGGCAATTTCAACGGCCGCCTCAAGGACACCGACAACTGGGGTGCGGCGCTGGCCAATCTTGGCGACCTGGAAGGCGATGGGGTCATCGACCTGGCAGTAGGCGCCCCCGGCGATGACGACCAGGGTGAGAACCGCGGCGCGTTGTGGATCCTGTTCATGAACAGCAACGGCAGCGTCGATATCGCCACGAAAATCGCTGACGGCACCGGCGGCTTCACGGGTGACCTGGACAATAACGACCAGTTCGGCAGCGCCTTGGCGGGTATCGGCGATTTGAACGGCGACGGCGTGCGCGATCTGGCGGCCGGCGCTCCACTGGACGACGACGGCGGCGATGACCGCGGCGCGCTGTGGATCCTGTTGCTGAAAGCGGATGGCACGCTGGCGAGCAGCGCCAAGATTTCCGACCAGAGCGGCGGTTTCGCCGGCAACCTCAACGACGGCGAGCAATTTGGCGCCGCGGTAGCCGATCTCGGCGACCTAGACGGCGACGGCATCCGCGATCTGGCGGTGGGCGCGCCGCTCACCCAGCACAACGGCGTCGCCAAGGGCGCGGTATGGATACTGTTCATGAACAGCGACGGTACCTCGCGCCGCGCCGTCAGAATCGGTGACGGCGACGGTGGCTTCAAGGCCGATCTGAACGCCGACGATCGGTTCGGCGCTGCCGTGGCCGGCATCGGTGATCTGGACGCCGACGGTATCCCCGACCTGGCCGTGGGCGCGCCCCAGGACGACAGCGGCGGCAGCAACCGCGGCGCAGTGTGGATCCTGCTCATGAACCGTGACGGCACAGTCAGAGACCAACGGCGCATCGCCCAGGGCGAAAGCGGTTTCGAGGGCACGCTGAGCGACGACGGACGTTTCGGCAGCGCACTGGCCCAAGTGAGCGACCTGGACGGCGACGGTGTTGTCGATCTGGGTGTGGGCACGCCGCTCGACGACGACGGCGGCGCCGATCGCGGCGCGCTCTGGATCCTGTTCCTGAAGGTCAACGGTAAAGTGAACGGCGAGGCAAAAATTTCCCAGCAAAACGGTAAGTTCAAAGAAAACCTGAACGACGGCGACCACTTCGGCGCAGCCCTCGCCGGATTGGGTAATCTCAACGGTGACCGAAGCGAGGATATCGCCGTCGGTGCGCCGTTCGATGACGACGATCAGACCGACGCCGGTGCGGCCTATATTCTCTTCATGGAACAAAATCAAGATACAAAACGTACCAGCTTTTTCTCCAACTGAGGGGAAAACGGAGAATACCGCGGGTACCCGCCTGCACCGAGGTCGAGGCGGACCGCAGCCGGTTCATCTCAGATGGGCTCGGCGCGATCTGGTAACGGCGACGGGTCTTCGGTCGCTTCATCGCGGCGGTGGTCGCGTCCCAGCAGCAGGTATACCGCGGGCACCACAAACAAAGTGAACAACGTGCCGATGCCCAGGCCGGTGGCAATGGTCAGGCCGATGTGAAAACGGCTTACCGCACCCGGGCCGCTCGCCAACAGCAGCGGCACCATGGCGACAATCATCGATACGGTGGTCATCAGAATCGGTCGCAGACGAATGGCTGCGGCCCGTTCCACGGCCTGGCGCTTGCTCAGCCCCTCGCTGATCTGCAACTGGTTGGCAAACTCCACTATCAGAATGCCGTTTTTGGCGATCAGTCCTATCAGCGTGATCAATCCGACTTGGGTATAGATATTAATGGTGGCGAAGCCCAAGGTAATGAAGGCCAGCGCGCCGGCTATCGACATCGGCACGGACACCAGAATGGTCAGTGGATCGCGCCAACTCTCGAATTGCGCGGCGAGCACCAGATAGATGACCAGGATCGACAGAAAAAAGGTCACCACCAGCGCACTGCCCTGGCGGGCAAACTGCCGCGACTGACCCGAGTAATCCCAGGTGTAACCGCGCGGGAACAGATCGCGGGCGCTGTTTTCCAGGAAGCCGAGCGCATCGCCCAGCGTCACACCCGGCGCCATCACGCCCTGCAGGGTCAGGGAGTTCAACTGTTGAAACTGCGTGCGTTGGTTGGGCTCGACTGTATTCTTGAAATGGATGAACGAGGCCAGCGGTACCAGGCTACTCTGAGCGCCTGAACGCGACTCGCCCGCACTAGCGTCGAGCTTGATCAGATCGGCGGATCCCGGGCGGATGTAGTAATCTTTCAGGGCTTCGGGCTGCAGACGGAATTCACGTCCCACCTGGGGGATCACCTTGTAGCTGCGCCCTTCCAGGCTGAAGCGGTTGACGTAATTGCCACCGAGCAAAGTCGCCAGGTTGCGCCCGATATCGGCCATACTGATCCCCAGATCACCGGCCCGGTCGCGGTCGATTTCCAACGTGGTGCGCGGGCGGGAATACTGCAGATCTTTCATCAGGAACATGAACCGTCCGCTGCCCATGGCCTTGCCGATCAACTGATCGGCCAGGGTATCGAGCTGTTTGTAGTCGGCATCGCCGGTCATCACGAACTGCACCGGGAAACCGCCGCCGGAGCCGGGCAGACTGGGCCGCGGGAACACCGCTATCTGGAAGCCGGCGATGTTCGCCAGCTTGGCCTGAATCTCCGGTTGCACCTCCATCTGCGAGCGCGAGCGCTGCGCGGGCTGCTCCATTTTGAAACCGCCGAAAGTGGTGGTCGGCTCGCCGCGCCCCAGCAGGAAAAAACTTTCATGGTATTCGGGCACGCTGCTGAACGCCTGCTGTATCTGTCGCGTATACGCCTCGTTGTACTCCAAAGTCGCCGTCTGCGGCGCTGTCGCCTGAAAAAACAGAATGCTCTGGTCCTCCACCGGCGCCAGTTCGCTTTTACTGGTAACGAACATGAAAAAGATCGACACCAATATCGCCGCGGCAAACAGCAGCGTTACCGGCAGCGCCTCAAGGGTACCGTGCAAGCGGCGCTGATAAGCCGCCGCCAGACGCTCAAAGCGCACTTCCAGCCACTGCTCGAAACGCCCCTGCTGGCCGTGCGGCTTGAGGACCCTGCCAGAGAGCATCGGCGAGAGGGTCAGCGCGACAACCCCCGAGACCAGCACCGCACCGGCCAGGGTGAAGGCGAATTCGGTGAATAGCGTGCCTACCAGTCCGCCCATGAAACCGATCGGCGCGTACACCGCGATCAGGGTGGTGGTCATGGCGATGACCGGCAACGCCAGCTCGCGAGCGCCGATCAGCGCCGCCCGGGCGCGGCTCTCGCCCGCCTCGATATGCCGGTGCACATTCTCGACGATAATAATCGCGTCATCGACCACCAGCCCGATGGCCAGCACCATGGCGAGCAAGGTCAGCAGGTTGAAGGAAAAGCCGAAGGCCAGCATCAGCGCCGCCGTGCCCAGCAGCGACAGCGGAATGGTGACGATGGGAATGACGACGGCGCGAAGCGACCCCAGGAACAGGAAGATCACGATCACGACGATCAGGATAGCCTCGACCAGCGTATGTTCGACTTCCTCGATCGACGCATTGACGAAATGGGCCACGTCGAACTGGTTGCTCACATGGATGCTGGGCGGCGCGACCCGCTGGATGCCGGGCAGCAGATCCTGCACCGCCTTCACGATTTCCAACGGATTGCCGTCGGGCGTGGGCGAAATGGCGATGAACACCGCCCGCTTGCCCGAGGAGATCGTGCCGACATCGTAATTCTGGCCACCCATCTCTACGGTCGCGACATCCCCCAGCTTCACCAGGCCGCCGTCACCGCTCTTGAGGGTCATGTCGCGAAAAGCCGCCACATCGCGCAGGTCGGTCGCGGCGGTGATGTTGATCGCGGTGCTGGCGCCCTTCAGCTGCCCCGGCGACGCCTGGACGTTGTTGGCGCGCAGGGCGTTGGCGACATCGCCCGCCGTCAGGCCCCGCGCGGTCAATTTCACCGGATCAACCCAGATGCGCATGGCAAGCGGCGCGCCGCCGCTGATTTCCGCCGACGCGACGCCGGAAATGGAGGTGATGAGCGGCTGCGCCACGCGGGTCGCGAAATCGGCGATCTGCGAAGGTTGCAACCGATCACTGGTGAAGGCGACATATTGGATCGCCGACGCGCCGTCGGTGATCTTGCTGATGACGGGGTCGGTGACGCCGCTGGGCAGGCGATATTTGACCTGCTGCACCTTGGCCAGAATTTCGGTCATGGACCGGTCGGCATTGGCGTTCAACACCAGCTTTGCGGCGATATGGCTCTTGCCCTGGCTGGAGGTGGAGGTCAGATATTCGATGCCGTTCGCCGTCGCGATCGCCTGCGCGATCGGTGTGGTGACGAAGCCCTGCATCACATCCTGCGTCGCGCCCGGCAGTGCCGTGTCGATGGTGATCGTCGCGCTTTCCATCTTCGGATATTGCCGGACCGGCAGGCTGAACAGCGCAGCCAGTCCAACCAGCAAAATGAGGAGACTGACCACCACCGACAATATCGGACGGCGGATGAAAATATCGGTGAAGGCCCTGTCGGCGTTCATGTCAGCGTGCCCCTTTCGTCGCCGGCGCGGCGACCTTGACCTCGGCGCCAGGCTGGACGCGCAATTGCCCCTCGGTCACGACCATGTCGCCGGGCCGGATACCGCTGGTGACGAGCACGTCATTGCCGATCCTGCGTCC
>JASBSN010000012.1 GCA_030148915.1 Thiogranum sp. | reverse complement strand
TGCGTTCCACCCACGTTCCACTCACGTTCCACAAAAGCGACATTCAGAGACAATGGGAGACAACGGAATGAATTTACAAACACAAAAAAAGCACTGTAAATACAGTGCTTTTGGAGGTTTCTGATGGTCTGTGATAGTCTAGTAAAATGGTGCCGAGGAGAGGACTTGAACCTCCACGGGGTTACCCCCACTAGCACCTGAAGCTAGCGCGTCTACCAATTCCGCCACCTCGGCATGACTGTCCCGGGTAGCGCCGGAACAGCAAGGCGCGAACTGTACCGAGCGTTCGGTGGATTGTCAATTAGACGTCAAAGCCGTTAGCATGCGCGCATGAATCAGAAACCTAAGCCGCCGCGGCGCGGCAAAAAACGGCGTTTCGCCGAGGATCCTCACGCCGAGCGCGAGGCGCAAAAATACCAATCCCCTATCGCCAGCCGCGAATTCATTATGGCGCTGCTCGAAGACAGCGGTCGTCTGATGACCCGCGAAGAGGTGGCCGCGGCGTTCAATCTAGAGAGCGAAGAGGATTTGGAGGCGCTGCGCCGGCGGCTGCGGGCGATGGAGCGCGACGGCCAACTGCTGCGTAATCGCCGCGGCGGCTACGGGCTGGTGGACCGCATGGATATGGTGCGCGGCCGGGTCATCGGGCACCCGGACGGTTTCGGTTTCCTGGTGCCTGAGGAAGGTGGCGAGGATCTGTTCCTGGCGCCGCGACAAATGCGTCAAGTCATGAACGGCGACCGCGTGGTGGCCAGGGTGACCGGTATCGACCAGCGGGGGCGCCGCGAGGGCGCGATTATCGAGGTGCTGGAGCGCAAAACGCAGCGGGTGGTGGGGCGGATTTATTTCGAAGCCGGCATCAGCTTCGTGGTCCCGGACCACAAACGCCTGACGCAGGATATCCGCATCCCGCCAGAGTCGGTCGGCGGGGCGCGCCACGGTCAGTTCGTCACTGCGGCGATTGTCGAGCAACCGAATAAGCGTTCCGGTCCGGTCGGTCGGGTGGTGGAGGTGATCGGCGATCACATGGCGCCGGGGATGGAAATCGATGTCGCCATGCGCGCCCACGAATTGCCGCACACCTGGCCCGAGGCCGTCGAGGAGGAAATCGAAGGTCTGGCCGACAAAGTGTCGGCGGCGGCCAAGCGTAACCGCGTCGATCTGCGCGACATGCAACTGGTCACTATCGACGGTGCCGATTCGCGCGATTTTGACGATGCCGTCTACTGCAAGCGTACCCCGCGCGGCTGGAAGCTGATTGTCGCCATTGCCGATGTGTCGCATTACGTGAAGCAGGGTTCGGCGTTGGATACCGAGGCGCACCTGCGCGGCAACTCGGTGTATTTCCCCGAGCGCGTCATTCCCATGTTGCCGGAGATTCTCTCCAACGGTCTGTGTTCCATCAATCCCGAGGTCGATCGTCTGTGCATGGCCTGTGAAATGACCATCGACGAACAGGGCAAAGTGACGCGTTCGCGCTTTATGGAGGCGCTGATGCGCTCGCATGCTCGCCTGACCTATGACCAGGTGGCGATGGCGCTGGTGGAGCGGGACAAAACGGCGCGCGCCGAGCTTGCGCCGCTGCTCGACAGCCTGGAAGAGCTCTACAGTCTCTATAAGACGCTGCGCAAGCTGCGTAACCGGCGCGGCGCGATCGATTTCGAAACCACTGAAACGCGAATCGTCTTCGGCGCCGATCGCAAAATAGAGCGCATCGTGCCGGTACAGCGCAACGATGCGCACAAAATTATCGAAGAGTGCATGATCGCCGCCAACGTCTGCGCAGCGCGTTTTCTCGGGCGCCACAAGCTGCCGACGCTGTATCGCGTGCACGAAGGGCCGCAGGCCGACCGACTGGTCGACCTGCGCGCTTTTCTCGGTGAACTCGGCCTGTCGCTCGGCGGCGGCGACAAGCCCTCGGCGAGCGACTACGCCCGCCTGCTGAAAAAAGTCCAGACACGCCCCGACGCGCATCTGATTCAGACAGTGATGTTGCGTTCACTGTCCCAGGCGCGCTACAGCCCCGATAACATCGGCCACTTCGGTCTCTCCCACGAGCACTATCTGCACTTCACGTCTCCCATCCGCCGCTATCCCGATTTGTTGGTGCACCGCGCCATTCGCCACCAGTTGCGCAACGATGCACGGAAAAAATCGGGTAAGCAGACGCGCCTCGCGGCGTTCCCCTACAGCCACGCCGATATGACTACACTGGGCGAGCAGTGCTCGGTCGCCGAACGGCGTGCCGATGATGCCACCCGCGACGCCGTCGACTGGCTGAAGTGTGAGTACATGCTGGACAAGGTCGGCGAAGATTATCAGGGCATCGTCAGCAGCGTGACCTCGTTCGGTATTTTCGTCGAACTGAAAGACATCTATGTCGAGGGCTTGGTGCACATCACCGCGCTGCATAACGATTATTACCACTTCGACCCGGCGGGCCACCGTCTGCGCGGAGAACGCACCGGCAAAGTGTACCGGTTGGGTGACGAGGTGCAGGTCAAAGTGGTGCGGGTCAATCTCGATGACCGCAAGATCGATTTCGGGCTGCCCGATGCGCCCCAGAGCGCCGTGCCCGGCAAGTCCTCTGAGGGCAAGCGCAGCGAGCGTAAATCCGCGAACAAAAAGCGCCGCCGGCGCAAACGTCGGTAATCGCCAAGCGCCTATGAAGAATACGCAGCGCGTTTTCGGCATGCACGCCGTTACCGGGTTGCTGCAGCGCAACCCCGAGCGGGTTTCCCTGTTGCTGGCGTTGGAGTCTCGCCAGGACCTGCGTATGCAGCAGGTGCTCGAACTGGCCGACAAAGCCAACGTGCCGGTCAGGCGAGTATCGCGGGGGGAACTGGACGAACGGGTGTGCGATGTCAGCCATCAGGGCGTCGTCGCCGAAACGGGGGCCAGCGCGGTGGTCGGTGAAAAGGAGCTGCCGGATTTTCTCGACGCACTGACCCACCCCGCACTGCTGCTGATTCTCGACGGCGTACAGGACCCCCATAACCTGGGCGCCTGCCTGCGCAGCGCCGATGCCGCCGGTGTCGACGCCGTGATTGTGCCGCGCGATCGCTCGGCGCCGCTGAATTCGACCGCGCGCAAGGTCGCCTGTGGCGCCGCCGAAACGGTGCCGGTAATCCGTGTCACTAACCTGGCGCGCGTGCTACGTAACGTCAAGGAGCGCGGCATCTGGATCTATGGCGCGGCCGGTGAAGCTTCCTCGAGCCTTTACGAAACCGACCTGCGCGGTCCGCTGGCCCTGGTGCTGGGCGGGGAGGGTAAGGGCTTGCGTCGTCTGACCCGCGAATTGTGTGACGCTCTGCTGGCGATTCCCCTGGCCGGTTCGGTCAGCAGCCTGAACGTCTCGGTGGCCACCGGAATCTGCCTGTTCGAGGCCCGCCGCCAGCGCGGGAGCTGAGCCTAAAGCCACGACGGCCCTTGCAGGCGCGCCTCAGTTTGCGTAATATGCGCACGTTTTGCGCGGTTCTGCTGTGCACTCCTTGCTCCTCGCCGCCGGCGGGGGGCTTCAATCCATAAGGAGCATTCAATGCGTCACTATGAAGTTGTATTTATGGTCCATCCGGACCAGAGCGAGCAAGTGCCGGCGATGATCGACCGGTACCGGACGACCATCGAGTCCCAGGGCGGAAAAATCCACCGCCTCGAAGACTGGGGACGCCGTCAGCTCGCCTACCCCATTCAAAAGCTGGCCAAGGCTCACTACGTGCTGATGAACATCGAGTGCGGTACGCAGGAGCTCGAAGAGCTGGAAAGTGCCTTCCGTTTCAACGACGCCGTGCTGCGTAACCTGATTATCTCCCGCAAGGAGGCCGAGACCGGCACCTCGTTGCTGGCCAAGCGCAGCGATGACCGGGAGGACCGGGACGAGACACCGCGCCGCCGTGAAGCTAGCGAAGAAAGCCGCGACGCGCCGGCTGACAAAGAAGCCCCGGCTGAAAACAGTGCTCCGCCCGCTGAGGCTGAAAGCGGTTCCGAGGGTGAAGGCGCGAGCGCCGGCTGACAGTGTTCAGCCATAGGCGTGGAAATACCGGAGAATCGGCTGGTGCTGACCGGCCAGCTGCACAAGCTGGTGCAACTGCGTACCACCCCCGCCGGTATCCCCATTGCCCGGTTCGTGATGGCGCATCGCTCACGCCGCACCGAGGCGGGGCAGATGCGCGACGTCGAGTGCCGACTCATGGTGGTGGCCAGTGGTAAGACCCTGACCGCCGGGTTGGAGCAACTCCCGGCGGGTACCTGGTTGACGGTGACAGGCTTTCTCAGCCGCGCCGGCTATCAGGCCCCCGACACCCGCGTTGAGTTGCACGCTTTGGATATCCAGACCGTTCCCGAGAACGGCTGAAATAAAGAGGAAACAACATGTCCCGTTTTTTTCGTCGACGTAAATTCTGCCGCTTTACCGCAGATGGCGTTAAGGAAATTGATTACAAGGATCTGCAGACCCTGAGGAACTATGTGGGCGAAACCGGCAAAATCGTGCCGAGCCGGATTACTGGTACCAAAGCGAGATACCAGCGCCAGCTGGCCACGGCGATCAAGCGCGCACGTTTTCTGGCGTTGCTGCCGTACTGCGATTCGCACAAGGGCTGAAGAGGTCCGGATCGAAACGACGGGCGGCACCGAATGATGCGCGCGCTGGCCGGATTGATTGTCGCCGGCCCGCTGCAGGCGATTGGCGTTATTGCCCTCGCCACCGTGCTGAGCTTTCTCGCGCCGCCGCTGACCTCGCTGCTGAGTTATGTCGGTGCTGCGGCGCTGGCACTGTACAGCCTGCACCGCAGCGCCCGCGACGGATTGCTGGTCTTGCTCGGTGCGGCGCTGGCCACCGCGCTGCTCGGCCAGCTGCTGATGCACCAGGGCCTCGCCGTGGCGGCCACGTCTTTGTTGCTGTGGTTGCCGGTGTGGATTGCCGCCAGCGTGTTGCGTTCGACGCGCTCCCTGGCCATGGCCATGCTGGTGTTGGTCGGGCTGGCGATGCTCGGTGTGCTGGTGGTGTTTATCCTCTACGGCGATCCGGCGCCCTGGTGGCGGCAGCTGTTGCAGGGCATGGTCGACAGTCTGGTGGCGTCGCAGCCGGAACTTGATACGGTCTCCGGGAGCCTGTCTGAGTTTATCAGCCAGAGCGCACCGCTGATGACCGGGGCGGTGGCCGCCGGACTGGGATTTGCGGCGCTCACCTGCCTGCTGCTGGGCCGCTGGTGGCAGTCGCTGCTGGTCAAGCCGGGGGCGCTGCGCGCCGAATTTTACGCACTGCGCCTCAATGGCGGACTGTCGCTGGCGGGGATTGCCATACTGGCGCTGGCTTGGGTGAAGCTGGGCGTACTCAGCGCGCTGGCCACGCAATGGGCGCTGATCGCGATGGTGGTGTTTTTCTTTGTCGGGCTGGCAGTGATACACGCCAGTCTGGCGAACCTGAAGGCTGCGAAAGCCTGGCTGGTGGCGATCTACATCGTCATGAGCCTACTGCCGCATGCCATGCTGATGGTGGTCGTAACCGGCCTGCTGGATCCCTGGCTGGATCTGCGCCGGCGCACCGCCAGAGGCTGATGCAAGCACATTGAAGCCGAACACATAGGGTAGGGTAGAGCGATGGAAGTCATTCTGTTGGAAAAAGTAGAGAATCTGGGCAACCTGGGTGACCGTGTCAACGTCAAACCGGGTTACGGGCGTAATTTCCTCATTCCGGGCGGCAAGGCTACGCCGGCCACCGAGGAACACATCAAAGCCTTCGAAGCGCGTCGCGCCGAGCTGGAAAAAGCCGCTGCCGAGCAGCTCACCACCGCCGAGGCGCGTCGCGACCGGCTGGCCGAACTGAGCGTTACCATCAAGGCCAAGGCCGGGGAAGAAGGCAAACTGTTCGGTTCCGTCGGCACCGGCGATATCGCCGAGGCGGTCAATGCCGCTGGCGTGGCCATCGAGCGACACGAAGTGCGTCTGCCCGAAGGTGCCTTCCGCCAGATCGGTGAATATCAAGTCGCCATCCATCTGCACACCGATGTCAACGCCGAGATTACGCTGGTTATAGAAGCCGAATAGGCTGCCCGCGGAGAAAACCTCAGACGCCTTGTCACGGCAACGTGGCAGGGCGATGTTTTTTCTGTAGTTCGGACCCCCACCCGAAACCCGCTTCACAACGCCCCATCCCATGACGCTGCCACCTCCCACGAAGTCGTCCCGGCGCCGGCAAGAGGTTTTTGGTGCATGTGCGCTCGCGCACCCTAAGCCAAAAACCTCTTGCCGGCGCCGGGACGACTTCGTGGGAGGTGGCAGCGTCATGGGATGGGGCGTTGTGAAGCGGGTTTCGGGTGGGGGTCCGAACTACAGAAAAAACATCG
>JASBSN010000009.1 GCA_030148915.1 Thiogranum sp. | reverse complement strand
GGAGTTTGGCACCTCGATGTCGGCTCATCACATCCTGGGGCTGTAGCCGGTCCCAAGGGTATGGCTGTTCGCCATTTAAAGTGGTACGCGAGCTGGGTTTAGAACGTCGTGAGACAGTTCGGTCCCTATCTGCCGTGGGCGTTTGAGACTTGAAGGGAGCTGCTCCTAGTACGAGAGGACCGGAGTGGACGTACCTCTGGTGTTCCGGTTGTCACGCCAGTGGCATTGCCGGGTAGCTATGTACGGACGGGATAACCGCTGAAAGCATCTAAGCGGGAAGCCCCCCCTAAGATGAGGTCTCACTGGACCCTTGAGGTCCCTGAAGGGCCGTGGAAGACCACCACGTTGATAGGCTGGGTGTGGAAGTGCGGTAACGTATGAAGCTAACCAGTACTAATTGCCCGTGAGGCTTGACCATATAACACCCAAGCGATTTGGGTGCAGGTTCAAGACGCAACAACCCAACGCCCTGACAACTTTCCAATTGTGAATCGGTGAATCAGGGTCAGAGTAAAATTTTCTTTCACTCCGCTTCGAACTGAACGCGGGCAAAGCAAAATTTTACTCTGACCCCGATTCACCGATTCTCCAACCAGTTTGCCTGGCGGCTATAGCGAGTGTGAACCACCCGATCCCATCTCGAACTCGGAAGTGAAACCGCTCTGCGCCGATGATAGTGTGGGAGATCCCATGTGAAAGTAGGACACTGCCAGGCTTTAATTTTAAAAACCCTGCTTATGCAGGGTTTTTTTTGTTTGCAAGAAACACCTCCGCTGGGCTATATCTATCGTCGTGACTTTGTTGAGAGGTGAGTTATGAGCGCTGCGAAGGTATTGCCCCTATATCCGTTGTCCGGCATGGTGCGTTGTTTCGAGCCGGGGCAGCAATTACCTGCCGAGGTAACCGCAAGCAGTCCGGCCGTGTTTGTCATGACAGACCTTCGCCAACAGGTGGCCGTTACCACCGAGCCGAACGTTCCCATCGATCAAGCGCTGAAGCATATGAAAGCGGCCGGGGTACGTCTGCTGTTTGTTCTCAACGCCGCTAAAGAGATTCTAGGGCTGATTACCTCGAACGACATCCTCGGTGAAAAACCTTTGCAGTTTCACAACGAGCAGCACCAGCGCTACGAGGAAATTCTGGTGCGCGATATTATGACGCCCCAGGCCTCTCTCGAGGTGATGGACATGGAAGATGTGCTACGGGCTTCGGTCAAAGATATCGTCGCCACCCTGCAGAGCAGCGGGCGCAGGCATGCGCTGGTGCTCGACCGTCATGCATCCGATGGCCGGCCGGGGATACGCGGCATATTTTCCGTCTCGCAAATCGGTAAACAATTGGGGCAAGTGATAGAGACCAATGCAGTGGCCACTACGTTTGCCGAAGTGGAAATGGCCTTGAACAGTTAACGTGGCGAGTGAGAAAGAAAGATAGACATCTTGTTGTGCTAAACTCCCGGCATGTTGATGCGTTATCGTCTCATCGAGCTGCTCGCGGATGGCCGCATCCACTCCGGCCAAGCGCTCGGCCGCCAGCTGGGTATCAGTCGCGCGGGTGTCTGGAAGCACATTCAGGCGCTTGAGGACCTGGGCTTGGATGTGCATGCCGTGCGCGGCTGCGGGTATCGACTTGCCGATCCCTTCGAACCCCTGGATGAGCGCTCCATTCGGGCCCGCCTGGAGACCTCGGTGGCCGCGCGGCTGCATGCGCTGCAAGTGCATTGCGCTATTGATTCGACCAACGACCAGCTCAAACGCGACGCCACCGCTTTAGACGATAAAGCGTTCAGCGTCTGTATGGCGGAGTGGCAGAGCGCCGGGCGTGGGCGTCGCGGGCGGCGTTGGGTTTCACCTTACGGCACTAATCTGTATTTATCGCTGGCGACGAAAGTCGGTGAAACCGCGCTCGGCGCCGGCGGGTTGAGCCTGGTCGTTGCTATTGCGGTGGCCGGCGCGTTACAGGCGTGCGGACTAGAGGACGCCGGACTCAAATGGCCCAATGATATCTATTATCAGGGGCGTAAACTCGCCGGGATTCTGTTGGACGTGTCCGGTGAAAGCGGCGGACCTTATCAGGTGGTGATCGGCATCGGCATTAACTTGAAAGTGCCGGCGGCCGCGGCACACCAAATCGACCAGCCATGGGCGGATCTTTCCCAGTCGGGTGTCGACGTTAATCGTAATGAACTGGGCGCGATGATGATCAATGCGCTGGTGCAGGCTCTGGATCGATTCAACGAACAGGGCTTCAACGCGTTTATCAAGCAATGGCAGCGTCTCGATTTGGTCTCCGGCCGGGCGGTCGAGTTACGCCACGAACATGAACCCCTGATTAGCGGTGTGGCGCGTGGTATCGATCCCCGCGGTGCCTTGTTGATCGAACACGACGGCGTTACCCGCAGCTACCATGCGGGAGAAGTCAGTCTGCGGTTGTCCTGATGAATCTGCTTGTGGATATTGGCAACGCCCGCATCAAGTGGGCCGTACAGGATGCTCAGGGTCTACGTCTCGGCGAGCCGCTGGCACGAGACAATAAGGCGTTCAAGGATCTCGCCCGACCGGCGTGGAAGGATCTGCAAACGCCGCAACGCGTCGTCATTGCCAATGTCGCCGGCGGCGATTACGAAAAATCCGTCCGCACCTGGGTGAAACGACGCTGGAAGGTGGCGCCCGAATTTTTACGTGCCACGAGCAGTCAACTGGGAGTCGACAACGCCTACAAAGAGCCGGAGCGTCTTGGCGCCGATCGCTGGGCTTGCCTGCTGGCGGCGCACACAGGCTACAGCGCGCCGGTTGTTATTGTTGATTGCGGCACGGCGATCACCATTGATGCGCTCACCGCCGAGGGGCGTCACCTGGGCGGCTTGATCGCACCCGGCATCGATCTGATGACGACGGCGCTGACCCACCGTGCCCCGGGGATTGAAATACTGCACGACGGCAACCGCGATATCGCTCTGCTGGGGGGAAGCACCGAAGTGGCTGTCGCCGGTGGCGTGTTGTATGCCGCAGTGTCGTTGGTCGACCGCGTGTTACTGGATCTAAAAGCCGAACTGGGCAGAGCCACGCAACTGCTGATTACCGGCGGCGACGCTGAGCGCATCCGCCCCTTGCTCAGCACCCTCCCGCTACACGTCTCCGACCTGGTGCTTCAGGGGCTGGCCGCATTTGCCGGCATCGATACAGCAGCCGTAGCGGCGGTGGACGAGCGGCAGGTCCGCACCGAGACCGCGGTGTGCGATACCTAGCCTGGCTGTTGTTAGCGGCCAATCTCGGTATGCTGGCCTGGCTGCTGACCCAACCGCAACCGCAACCTGTCGCGTATCGGCCGATCCCCGTGCCGCCCGGTGTCCAACCTCTGCTGCTGCTCTCGGAGCGCTCTGCGAACTCAGCCGCTGCTGCCGGGCGGGCGCTCGCCGAGCCGCCGCCCTCCTCACCGCCGCCACCGCTGCCGCAGTCGTCGTCTACTGAAACTCCGCCACAGGCCGCCCCCCTACCCGGCGCCGCTTCCGGACCGGGCGCCCCGGAATCCGACAGTCCCGGAGAAACGCCGCCACCGGTTGTCGAGCGCAATGCCGTCTGCCTGGCAATGGGTCCGTTGATGGCCGAGTCCGAAGCGAAGACCCTCGATGCACAACTCTCGGCGGCGGGGTATCGGCCGCACCTGCGTATCGGCGAGGCGCGTAACCCGGCAGGGTACTGGGTGTATATGCCGGCGATGCCGGCCTCCGAGGCGCGCCGAATCGTCGCCGAACTGGATGCACGTGGCATGACGGATTATTTTATTGGTAGCCAGAACTATATTTCTCTGGGCATTTTTTCGGTCAAAAGCAAGGCCCGAACGCGACTGGAACAGATCAGAGCTCTGGGGTTCGACGCCATCCTCGATCAGCGCTACAGGACCCGCAAGGTTTACTGGATCGATATCGAGCCGGCCGAAAAGCCGCTACTGGTGTCCGAGGTATGGAGTCAAATTCAGGCCCAACGCCCGGAGTTGCGCCTGCAACGGGTCAGCTGCGAATAGTTTGCGGCACAGGGTCGGCTCACATACAATATTGAATCAGCCTTTCGGGCTGTTGCCGGTGTAGCTCAGTTGGTAGAGCAGCTGACTTGTAATCAGCTGGTCGGGGGTTCAAATCCTCTCGCCGGCTCCATTTTGCCAGCTTACGCTTCAGCCGTAGGTGCTCTGCACATAGTCGTTGACCAGTTGCTGAAACTCTTCGGCAATCCGCTCGCCTTTGAGTGTCACTGTTTTCTCACCGTCAATATACACCGGTGCCACCGGCCGCTCGCCGGTGCCGGGCAGGCTGATGCCGATGTTGGCGTGCTTGCTTTCCCCGGGGCCGTTGACCACGCAGCCCATCACCGCGACGGTCATATTCTCGACGCCCGGATAACGGTTGTGCCACTGTGGCATCTGCCCGCGCAGGTACTGTTGAATATCCTGCGCCAGTTTCTGAAAATACTCGCTGGAAGTGCGTCCGCAGCCAGGGCAGGCGATCACGCTGGGTGTGAACGAACGCAAGCCCATGGATTGCAGAATTTCCTGCGCCACAATAACTTCCTGGCTGCGGTTGCCGCCTGGCTCCGGGGTCAGGGAGACGCGGATGGTGTCGCCGATACCTTGCTGCAGCAGCACCGCCAGCGCCGCGCTCGAGGCCACCATGCCACGCGCGCCCATACCGGCTTCGGTCAGCCCGAGGTGCAGCGCATAGTCGCATTGGCCGGCCAGGCTGCGGTACACGCTGATCAAGTCCTGCACACCACTCATTTTCACCGAAAGAATAATTTTGTCACGCCCGAGCCCCAGTTGCTCGGCGCGCGCGGCGTTTTCCAGCGCCGAGCTCACCATCGCCTGGTGAATGATCGCACTACTGTCGGCCGGCTCGGCGCATTGCCGGTTTTCGTCCATCAGGCGCACCACCAACTCCTGGTCGAGGCTGCCCCAGTTGACGCCGATGCGAACCGGTTTGTCGTAGCGGCAAGCCGTTTCAATCATAGTGGCGTATTGCTCGTCGCGCTTTTTGCCGCGCCCGACGTTACCCGGGTTGATGCGGTATTTGGCCAAGGCTTGCGCGCATTCCGGATGTCCGGAGAGCAGCTTATGACCGTTGAAATGAAAATCGCCGATCAACGGCACGTCGATACCGCGTGCATCAAGTCGGTCGCGGATGCTCGCTACCGCGCCGGCGGCCGCTTCACTGTTGACGGTAATGCGTACCAATTCCGAGCCCGCTTGCGCCAGCTGCGCCACTTGGCGGACCGTCGCTTCAATATTCGCGGTGTCGGTGTTGGTCATCGACTGGACCACGATCGGGGCGCGGCCGCCGATGACCACGCGCCCCACGGTCACGGCCCTGCTCGGGCGGCGGGTGGGAGAATCTAAGCGGGCAGTCATGAGGATATCGTCAGTTTGCTGTGAGGCGGTCATGATAGTCGTGTTGAGGCGTCGAGAAAAGCCGTTAAGTGCGCATTTCCTTGCAGGTTGAGAGGGTAGCACTGACGGCGCAAGCGGCCTCAGCCGGAAACGGGTGGCAGGGAATTATTTGTATTTGTAACAGTGGCTTGAGTCTATCGTAGGAGGTTGCTCGAGGTCTGCCCGGGCGGGCGCACGCGCCGCGTAAGGAGGCCGCGTTTCGCCGCGCCATTAACAGATGTGAATTCGCCGCTGACATCGTTGCGGTACAGTCTATGGTATAGTCAAAACCAAGAGTTCTTGGCTTTTTATGGAAAAGAACCGCCATGTCACGTGAGGGACCGCTACGTTACGTACGAGAGAGTATATGTACGAGTCCTATTACCACCTGAGTGCCAACCCCTTCCGGCTGACGCCCGATCCGCGCTTCTGTTTCAGTCATTCGGGCTATCAGGAGGCGCGCGCCTACTTGCAATTTGCCTTTGAGCTGGGCGAAGGCTTCATTCTGCTCACCGGGCGCCCGGGCGCCGGCAAAACCACGCTGATAGAAAGCTTTCTGCGCGCGCTGCAAGCGGATAACGTCGTTACGGCGAGAATTGCCGTAACCGATTTCGATGCGGCCGATCTGCTGCGCGCGGTGGCGTACTATTTCAATATTAAAGCCGCGGGCTTGGACAGGGCGACGTTGCTGCGCAGTATTCAGCAATATTTCGACAGCCGCGTGCAGGCCGGCCGGCGGGTATTGCTGGTGATCGACGAAGCGCAGCGCCTGTCGCACGCCTCGCTCGAAGAACTGCGCATGCTGGCGGACATGCAGGTCGGCATCAGCCCGCTGTTGCAGATCTTTTTAGTCGGGCAGGAGTCACTGCGCGACATGATGCGCGCCCCGGACATGGAACAGTTGCAGCAGCGGGTGGTCGGCACCTGCAGGCTGCAGCCTCTGGACGTCCTGGAAACCCGATCCTACGTGGAACACCGTCTGCGTCAGGCAAGCTGGCAGGGCGACCCCGAGCTCACCGGCGCGGCGATTCAGGCGGTTCACGAATACAGCAAAGGCGTGCCGCGGCACATCAACAAACTCTGTACACGCCTCCTGTTGCAGGGGTATATGGAACACAAGCACCTGCTCGATCAGGAAGACGTGCACAGAATCGCGGAGGAGTTGGGGGAAGAACAATTGGCACCCCTGGCGACGGCCAGCGGCGCCCTCGGCACGGATCACACCTGCGCGACCCACCCGGCTGTGGTGCCGCCCGCGCAGATCGATCTGGCGGTGCGTGCCAGTGGCGCGAGAGCCGAGCCGTCCAGGCCGCCGCAAGAGCCTGGGCCGTCGCTTGGCGATGATCAGCAGCGGCGCGCCGCCTGTGTGGCCGAGGCGCTGGGTAAGCGCCCCGGGCGCCCGCCCGCCGCGCCCGCGCCTGCCGAATCCGCCGCCTCCACGCGCCGACCGCTCGTCGCGGAGCTCCAGACGGCAGCGCCCGGCACTGAATATCACCGCCCTGCGGGGCCAAGCCGTTTGCCCGTCGCCCGGCATAGCCAGCGCACCGCGAGCTACCCCGGCATGACCCGTGTGCCGCGCGCCGAGTCTGCTCTGGTCAGTGTCGCTCGCGGCCGGGGCAAGGCGGGGGTCACCCATCTGCTAGCGATGATGGAGGTGCTGAACAAAAAACCGGCGATCCTCTTCAGTGTTGTGGCCGCTGTCACCTTGTCGGCCGGAGCGGTCACCTCGCTGGTGCAGAGCAACGCGGGAGCTCCCCTCGGCGCGCAGCCGCCGAACCTGGCCAGAGCGCTCTCCGCGCCTGAGCCCTCCACTGTGGTTGCCTCATCGGCCGACCATGAGCGCCGGAACGCAGGGGCTTCGAATGGCGCGGCCACCGTGACCGCCGATCCCGCAGGAGCTGTGGAGCCTACCCGTCAGCCTGACTCGCCACCTGCCTCTGCGTTGCCGCCGCGCCCCGTCGCGGTGGCGCGGTACGCGCCACCTACCGGCTCTTCCACCGAGCACGCGGTTGCCTATCGGCAGGGGGAGCCTGCCCAGGAAGCGCGGCAGTCAGGGGGTGCTGCTGTCCTGAGGCAGACAATCGGCACGGTGGCCGGGCAGGGGAATGTGACCAGCCACCCGCCACAGTCCTCGACGCCGACTGGTGGTGAATTGGCGTCGGCAGAAACGGCTTTTGGCAAAGCGCCGCAGCCGGATGAGTCGGCGTCCGCGTCGCCTCAGAGTCATCAACCGGAGCAGGAGCCCGTGCCCGTTATCAGCGCTGCTCTCAGCCCGCCTAGCGAGCCAACAAGTCACGCCGAAACCTCCACCACCGCGACTAAGGCGACGGCGAAGGCAATATTCACGCCCACGCCGGAACCTGAGGTGATCTCCGATGAAGCGTCCGCGGCTAGATTTGCCCAGCTACCGACGGCGCCCGAACAGCAGGTGACAGGTCTGCTGGCGAGTGCCGAGGAGGCGTTGGCCGGCGACCGCCTGCTCATCCCCGCCGGCAACTGCGCTTACTATTATTATCAGCAGGCGTTGAAGCTGGACCCCTGGAATGCGCAGGCCCGTGAGGGCATGGACCGGATTGTGGCACGCTACTCGGCACTGGCGGCCTACGCCCTTGGTCGGGGCGACACCGCCAAAGCCAAGCGCTATATCGGACGCGGTCTGCGCGTCAGGCCGGGTGATCGGCGCTTGCTGGGCATGCGCAGCAATCTGAAAGTGGCCGCCGTTACCGTCGCAGCACCGAACGTCGCGGCCGAAGCGCTGCCGCCACCGCCACTGCAAAATCCGTCGGCGGAAAAGAATTTTCTGCAGCGCATAAAAGCATTTTTTGCCGACAACGGTGCCACGGGCACATCCATCCCGCCGCGGTGATCCGGCGGGTCTTACGTGTGTTTGCATGACCTCTTGGAAATCAATCTGAAGGAGATAACATGAAATTTTTAGGACTGGTTACTGTGTTAGTGCTTTTATCAGCCTGCGCTCGAGATCATAGATTGGATCGCCGTGAAGATCGCCGTGAAGATCGCCGCAGTGAGACGCAAACCCTGCAGCCAGGGGATCTGGCGCGTGCGCCATACATTGGTCAAAAACTCGGTCGCGGCTAACCTGGGACAGCCCGGGGCGGGGGCGGCTCCTGCTCAGGCGGCTGACTACTTCACAAAAACTCTGTCCACAGCGCTCGGCGCCAGCGCCAGCGACCTGCGTGGCCCGGCCACCCCGACGCGCGCCCTCGCCGCGCCGCCGGGGCGCGCCCGGCCGGGTCCGGCACGGTGAGCGACGGATGGCCTTTGCGCTATTACCCGCCCGAAAAGCTCAAGTTTTTTCCCCATATCCCTATAAAGGTACGTAGTGCCGGCATCCAGGGCGTAGGCGGCGTCGTGGATGCGAACCAAGCCATGAGGCAGCCGCCCGGGCTGGCAGCCCGTTGACAGGAGATTTCCGCTTGCGCCCATCCGTTGTACGCATGCTGTCGCCTGAGCGATCGGCATTCGCTGTGCCCGTGATCGCCTGGCTGACGTTTCTCGTCGCGCTGGCGGCCACCACACTGGTATGGCGATTGGTCAGCGACAGCGTGGAGGATGAGGCCGAGAGCGAATTTCTTCGCCGTTCCGATCAGTTGGTCGCCTCGGTTCAAGCCCGTATGCTCGCCTATGAGCAGGTGTTGCACGGGGGAGTGGGATTGTTTGCCGCCGCCCCCTCGTTGTCGCGCCAGGCATGGCATGATTATGTCAAGGCGTTGGATATCGAGCAGCACTACCCCGGTATTCAGGGCATCGGTTTTTCCCTCTACCTGCACCCGGAAGCTGTTGCACGGCATGTGAGCGAGGTGCGTGCAGAAGGGTTTCCCGATTACCACATCAGGCCGAGCGGTGTGCGTGACGAATACACGGCGATTCTTTTTCTGGAGCCGTTTGATGTCCGCAATCAGCGCGCCTTCGGCTACGATATGTTTTCCGAGCCCACGCGCCACGCCGCGATGGCCAAGGCGCGCGATAGCGGTCAGGCCGCTCTGTCAGGAAAAGTGACGCTCAAACAGGAGATGGCGCAGGACGTCCAGGCGGGGTTTTTGATGTACCTGCCCGTCTACCGCGCCGGTGCGATGCTGGATACGGTGGCGCAACGGCGGGCGGCCTTGCGCGGGTATGTCTACAGCCCGTTTCGCGCCAACGATCTGATGAACGGTATTCTCGGTGGAACGCAATCGCAGCTCAATCTGCAGATCTACGATGGCGGCAAAACCCGTGCCGAGGCTCTGATGTACGACGAGCACGTGTCGACGACCGACAACGGGCTTCAGGAAGCGCCGCGTTTCAGCACCAAGCGTGTCTTGGATATCCAGGGGCGCCCGTGGGCGTTGCGAATCAGCTCTACGCCGCGTTTTGAATCCCTGATCGATATTTCCAAGCCGCGCATCGTGGCGTTTTCCGGCGTGTTGACCAGTTTGCTGCTGCTGGCTTTCGTTTGGTCGCTGGCGACCCGCAGGGAACAGGCCATCAAGCTGGCCGGCGAAATGACGACCAAGCTGCGTGAGCGCGAGGCGTTGATAAACGCTATTGTGGATACGGCTGCCGATGGCATCATCACCATCGACGAACACGGCGATATTCTCTCCTTCAACCAGGCCGCCGAACATATTTTCGGCCACCGGGAGCAAGAGGTGTTGGGGCGCAATGTCGACATCCTGATGCCGGAACCGCACCGAAGCCAGCACGACGGATACCTGCGACGGTATTTTCAGAGCGGCAACGCCAAGATCATCGGCAGCCGCCGGGTGGTTTCGGGCCAGTGTCTCGATGGCCGCGTGTTCCCCCTCGAATTGGCGGTCAGCGAGGTCGATCAGGGCGGTCGCAAAGTGTTCGCCGGCATCGTGCGGGATATCACTGAGCGAAATTTGTCCGAAGAGGCGCTGCGGCGCAGCGAGGAGCGCTTCAACCTGGCCATCCAGGGCGCCAATGACGGTTTATGGGACTGGGATTTTGCCACCGACCGCGTCTATTACTCGCCGCGCTGGAAAGAAATGCTGGGTTATGCCGAAGATGAAATTGGCGCAGGCCTGGAAGAATGGCGGGCGCGGATCCATCCGGACGATCTCGATCACGCACTGCAAAAACTGCACGGCTATCTGGATGGCGACACGCAGGCCTACCAATGTGAGCACCGAATGCGCCACAAGGCCGGCCACTATATCTGGGTCCTGGATCGCGCTATTGCGCAGCGCGATGCTCACGGTGAGGTGCATCGTATGGTCGGAATACACACCGATATATCCGAGCGCAAACACATCGAGAAAATGAAAAGCGAATTCATTTCCACCGTCAGCCACGAGTTGCGCACCCCGCTGACCTCGATTCGCGGTTCGCTGGGATTGATAATGGGGGGCGCGGCGGGGGATGTGCCCGAGCAGGCCGTCAGCCTGCTGGAAATTGCCAACCGCAACAGTGAGCAGTTGCTGATGCTGATCAACGATCTGCTGGATATCGAAAAACTTCAGTCAGGCACGCTGTCGTTCCAGTTCGAGCCCGGCGTTGTGGATGAGCTGGTTGCTCAGTCCATCGAGGTCAATCAGGGATACGCCACTCAGTACTCTGTTCGTTTCAAAATGAACCCCTGTGCTCGGGGTGTGATGATCAATGTCGATACCGGGCGTTTCATCCAGATCATGAGTAACTTGTTGTCCAACGCGGCAAAGTTTTCACCCCCGGGCGCCGAGGTGTTGATTTCGATTTACCAAAGAGAAGGCTGCGCCCGGATCGAGGTGACCGACCAGGGGGCGGGGATACCCGATGCGTTCCGCCACCGGGTGTTTGAGAAATTCAGCCAGGCGGATTCCTCCGACACCCGCTCCAAGGGCGGGACCGGTCTGGGCCTGAACATCAGTAAATCCCTGATCGAGACCATGCACGGTCGTATCGGCTTTGACTCCGAGGTCGGCAAGGGGACGACATTTTATATCATGCTGCCCCTGCTGGGCGCCGAGGTCCTGCGCGCCGGCGGCTGAGATTTACGCCGAGATCACCTGCGCTGAAAACAAGGCGATATCCATTTTGTGAATGATCGCTGTTGTCCGCGTCATCGTAAGCGACCTCTGGTCGGGCGAAAGACGTCACTCCCTGGCCGTGGTTTTGCCATAGATGGCACCGAGCGCGGCGCCGGTGGCAATAAATTGAATGAGTTGAAAAACGGTGTGGTAAGCCAGAAAACTTGAAACAGGCTCGATGTGGATTTTCGCCGCAGTGGCAAAACCCATGACCGTATATACCATCAGACCAATAATCAGACTGAATTTAATCCCCGCAAGCACCGGGTTGCCGCCGCGATAGTAAAAGGGGTAAAGATAGGCGATCACTACGCCCTGGATGATGATCGCGACCATGCCCAGCGGCACAATGGGCTCGGCGCGGGTGATCGCCCCTAGTTCAGCGTAGCGTTCGTGAAACCAAATAATGTGCCATGGATAGGCCCAAAGCAGGGTGATAACAAAGTAGGACAGAGTTGCTAGTGCAAACCGCTTCATGGAGCGTATATCCTCCGGATAATTAAGCATTTACTGCCCTCCGCAATACTTGCATAATGGAATTATAGTAGTTCAACTGATTGCATAATGCAAGTATTCTATGGTTAAAAAAAATGCCCACAAGCACCGCTCAGGCTGCCCGTTGGCCTGTGCGCTGGATCTCATTGGGGATCACTGGTCGTTACTTATTGTTCGCGATTTAATCTTTCTGGATCGCCACGAGTATAAGGATATGCTGAGCTCAGAGGAGGGGATCTCCAGCAATATACTTTCCGATCGTTTGAAAAAACTCGAAGCCGCGAAACTGGTTGCCTCCATTCCTCACCCTGAGAGCGGTAGAAGAAAACTCTATTACCTGACCGCCAGAGGCAAGGATCTGGTTTATCTTCTGATCGATATCGCGCGCTGGTCGGAAAAACATCTGGGCGATATTGTCGACATACCGCCGGAGAAAAAAGAACTGCTGACAAATAATCCGGACCTGATGGTTGAGTTGACCTTGAAAGACTTGGACGACTGGGAGAAGGCTCACGGGGTAAAGACATAATCTGTTTTACTTGCATCCGCAGAAAGCCTGTATATACTCACAGTATACTGGATAAATAACCAGCAGGTGACGCAATGGATGATCTGACTCCGCGCCAGGGCGAAATCCTCGCGCTGATACAGGAATACCTTCACGACGAAGGCTATCCGCCGACGCGCATGGAAATCGCCGCGGCGTTCGGTTTCCGTTCCCCCAATGCCGCCGAGGAGCACCTGCGCGCGCTCGAGCGCAAGGGGTTCATCGAGCTGCTGCAGGGCTCTTCACGGGGCATCCGGGTGCTGGTTGAAGATAGCGAACCGGAGGGCATCCCGGTGGTCGGGCGGGTCGCCGCCGGCGAACCGGTACTGGCGGTGGAGCACGTCGAAGACCACTATCCGGTCGATCCGGCCCTGTTTCATCCGCGCGCCCATTATCTCTTGCGGGTGAGCGGTATGAGCATGAAAGATATCGGCATCATGGATGGCGATCTGCTCGCCGTGCACCGTACGCGCACCGCGCAGAACGGCCAGATCGTGGTTGCCCGCCTGGATGATGAAGTTACCGTCAAGCGTTTCCGCCGCCGCGGTTCTATCGTCTACCTGTTACCGGAAAACGAAGACTTCGAGCCCATTCGGGTGGATCTGCGCGAGCGCGATCTGGCGATAGAAGGGCTGGGTGTCGGTATTTTGCGTAACCAGGCGTTGTGAATACCGGTCCGCTCGTAGCACCCACGCTCGTCGGGCGGGCCGGCCACCCTGCCGGGTCTGCCGCGACGCTGTCGACCGGCTACGGCGAGCTCGATGAACTGCTGCCGGGTGGTGGTTGGCCGCGCGGCAGTGTGAGTGAAATTCTGCTCTCCCGGCGCGGTGCAGGCAGTCTGCGCCTGTTGTTACCGACGCTGGCGCGGCTCAGTCGGGGCGCGCGCTGGATCTGCTGGGTGGCGCCCCCGCAAAGACTTGATGCGCCGGCGCTGGCCGCCGCCGGTGTCGATCTGTCGCGGCTGTTGTTGGTTTACCCTTCGGCGCAGCAGGATGGCTTGGCGGTGGTCGAGGAAAGCCTGCGCCTGGGAAACTGCGCCGCCGTGCTGGCCTGGCCGATGGTCGATGACGCCGCCGTCCTGTGCCGTCTGCAACGAGCGGCTGAGGCTGGCGATGCGCTGGGATTTTTGTTTCGTCAGCCAGGCGTGAAGCGAAAACCGTCGTCCACGGTCTTGCGTGTGCGACTTGGCACTCACCTCCTCGACAATAACCTCGCCGTCTCTGTTCTCAAGCCTGGCGGCGGTCAATCGGGCGCAACAGTGGTGGGTCTGGATACTGCGCGGTTGCCCTCTGTGCAAGGCGTAACGGCGCCAGGGGGCGCCCGCCTGTCTCGACGGGCAGTAAATTTAGCTCAGCACATGGCGAACACACGGTTGTAACCGCCCTGCAGGCTGTGGGAATCTCCCTGTATATTATAATCAGAGAGGAATAGCAGCGATTGTTGTGCTGGCTTGAAAAATATTTCTCTGTAAAAGGGAATATTTTCAAGGCGCAATGTCTCTAGATTTAAAGAATAGCACGAAAGAAAGCTGCCCCGGTCTGGTCCCTGCGTGGCCATAATAACTTTTCACGAGGAGAAAGTTCGATGAAAAACAAGCTGTCATCATTTGTATTCGCTTGCCTGATTCCCGGGTTGTTTGCGTTGGCCAGTCACACCGTTTTGGCGGCAGATTATCCGCTGGAGCAGAAACTGCAGCAGTGCGAAACAGCATTCAAGGAATCGCGTAATAATACTGCCACCCGTGAACAGGCTGCCAAGGCCCGTGACCAACATCTCAAGCTGATGGCGGAAATCCTTCAGCACCTCAACGACGCCAACGTCAAAGCGGCCGACCAGGGCCGCCCCCTGACACCGGAAGAGCTCAGCAAAAACGTACGTGTGATGGGCCACCTGACGGAAATGCTGGTTGAAACTCATATTGCGCCGTCCTATGACTGGTCCTATGTGTATTAACCAAGGCGCCTAAAACACGAGGCCGGTGACCCGCCTGCATAGGGCGGGTGTCGGCCCAATATAGCGACGGTGGGATACAAAAAAAGCAGAGTAGTTGATTTGTATCAATGCAGGGCCAGAGCCTCGCTTGCTATAATTTTTTCATTGAAGTAACGCCTGTTATCTGCCGGGTCAAGGGTGAGGCGCTGCGCATGTTCGCGGCTGTCCAGGCTTGGAGTCACGGCGCGCCTGATTCGCTCCGCGACGCCACTCCCGCGTTTTATTATTCAATATGTTTCCTCTGTCGGTGAACTCGCTCGTATCAGCGATGTCAGTTCTGCCATGAAGCACGCTGATTTCGAAATTCTCGACCAACCCTGTACGCCGCTGCGCCGCACTTATCTTTATGATTACAGCGTGTAAGCACCTATAGGTACCGATATGAAACAGGCCGAGCAGACAGTAGATGACTCTGCGGTGAACCTACGCGCCGGCGCTTGTTGATTGCGACTACCACCGTGGTCGGCGCGGCGGGACTCGCTATTCTCAGCGTGCCTTTTATTGAGTCCTGGCTGCCGAGCGAGCGCGCTCGGGCGGCCGGGGCACCGGTCAAGGTCGATATCAGTAAATTGCAGCCCGGTCAGCAGATAGCGGTGGCGTGGCGCGGCAAGCCGGTGTGGGTGCTGTACCGCAGCGAGAACATGCTGCAAACGTTACAAAGTGACGGGCTGCGCCGGCGTCTGTTAGACCCTGACTCGTCGGTGGCAACGCAACAACCCGCCTATGCCCGCAATGCGCTGCGTTCCCGGCGTCCCGACTATTTCGTCGTCATCGGTATCTGTACTCACCTGGGGTGTGTGCCCCTGTTCCGCCCGGAGGTGGCGGCCGCGGATCTCGGGCCTGACTGGCCGGGTGGTTACTTCTGCCCCTGTCACGGCTCGCGATTCGATTTCGCCGGCCGGGTGTTCAAAAATGTGCCGGCACCAAGCAATCTGGTCGTGCCTCCTTACCACTACCTGTCTAACACCTTGATCGAGGTCGGGGTGGACGGTGATCAGCCTGGAAAATCGTGAACTGCGTACCCGCTTGTGAGGGTGCTGGATAGGGGGCGATTGAAAACGAACCGCACGCACAGCGCTGTGATCGAAATTTCGGGTGCCGGACCGGCTGGCCTGAGCGCTGCGCTGGCGGTGGTAAAAGCCGGGGCACGGGCCCGCGTCTACGAGCGCAAAAGTGATGTAGGTCACCGTTTTCACGGTGATTTCCAGGGGCTGGAGAATTGGACTACGGAAACCGATGTGTTGCAGGAACTCCACCAACTTGGCGTGAAGACGGATTTTGAAGTTACGCCATTCAGCGAAGTGGTCTGCTTTGGTCCTGGAGGTGGCGAGCGGCGCGTGCGCTCAACCGAGCCGCTGTTCTACCTGCTGCGCCGCGGACCCGACAGCGGTACATTGGACCAGTGCCTAAAACAGCAAGCGCTGGTCGCCGGGGTTGAAATTCGCTTTAATGAAAGCGTTGCTCGCCTGCCACAGGGCGGGGTTGTGACCGCTGGTCCACATCGTGCCGATGCCGTCGCGGTCGGTTATTTATTTGGCACTGACCGGGCGGACGCGGCCTATGCCGCGATATCGGACCAGCTCGCGCCGGGCGGTTACGCTTACCTACTGATCAGTGGCGGCCGCGCCACGCTTGCGACTTGTCTGTTCCGGGATTTTCACCGGGAACGCGTGTATCTCCAGCGCTGTGTCGAGTTTTTCTCCGACAGAGTCGGCATTCGTCTGGACGCGCCCCGGCGCTTCGGTGGTAGCGGTAATTTCGGCCTGCCGAAGGCGCTATCGAAAGGCGGCATTCTGTATGCCGGTGAAGCGGCTGGAATCCAGGACCCCCTGTTTGGTTTTGGCATCCGTTCGGCGCTGCTCTCAGGTGCCGCTGCAGGCCGGGCCTTGGCGGAGCGTTCGCCCGGCGCCTATACGGCCTTTTACCGACGCCGATTGCGCGGCTATCACAAGAGCGCCGCGTGCAACCGCTGGTTTTACGGTCGCTTGGGCGATGCCGGTTACCGGAAGCTGTTAATGCGCTATCCCGCTGAGGCGGATATCCGGAAGCGAATGCGCCGTGCCTACGCGCCGCGCCGTTGGAAACAGCTCTGGTACGACTTATACCTCTCGCGCCATTACCCGTCTGTGCTGGAACTTCACGCGGGCTGTGACTGCACCTGGTGCCGCTGCCAGCGACAGTCAAACAGGGAGTGAAGGTTTCCGGTTGCAGCTGCTCCCGCTCGTGCGCTGGTTGCGAGTACCGCCATTGGGTTATTATCGGCGCCGGATAAGGAGGTAGTCATGAAAATCGCCTATATTTTTTCCACTCAGGGCCATACGGTCTCTTACAAATTAGGCAAGATGATTCTGCCGCAGCTTGAAAACGACGCCCACGGTGTCGACGTGGTGGGGATGTTTTTCTTTGAAGACAATTGCTATGTTCTGCTCCAAGGCAACCCGATCGGCGAACGGTTGGCGCGGGTGGCAAAAGAAAAAAATATTCTATTGATGGGCTGCGACCAGTGTTGCGATGAGCGCGACATCACCGACAAACTGGTCGACGGAGCGAGCGTCGGCTGCTTTCCCAATCTCTACGGCGCACTCGCCGGTAACCCGCCGGATCAGGTGATCACGCTCTAGAAGGTCATTTTGCCGTGATACCCTGATTGGGCTGGCAGGTCGGTGCGGTTTGGCGCTGTTATTTGCCAGCGCCTCGGCCTGCTCGCGCAAAGTGCCGATGGCGCGATGCGTTTCCCGGATGCGGCGCATCACGTACTGAGCGGCTATTGCGCGCGACCGGCCCGCACCGCGGCTTTATAGTCACGATACAGCCCACTCATGCGTTCCCACAGCGGCCCCGGCGTGCCGTCGCCGACCGCGCGTTGGTTCAAGCGCGTCACCGGTACGATTTCACGCGTCGAACTGGTAATCCAGATTTCCTCGGCGTGCTCGAGCGACGCCACTTCGATATCGGTTTGTGCACAGTCGATCTGGTGCTGTGCCGCCAGCTCCAGCACCAGGTCTCGGGTAATGCCGGGAAGCATGTGCGCGCTTTTCGGTGGCGTACTGAGCAGCCTGTCGCGGACCACAAAAATGTTGCTCGAGGTTCCTTCGATCACTTTGCCGCCGCGGCTCAGAATCGCTTCGGATGCCCCGCTGTCCACTGCCTGCTGGCGCAGCAGAACGTTGGCGAGCAGCGTGATCGCTTTGATGTCACAGCGCGCCCAGCGGTTGTCCTCCAATGTCACGGCCGCGATACCTTCGCGGGCCAGCGCCGGATCTGGCGCCGGGATGGGATTGCTGAGGGCATAGACAGTGGGTACGGTGTTTTCGGGAAAACAATGGTCGCGTCTGGCGGCACTGCCGCGTGTGACTTGCAGGTATACCGCCTGATCGTTATCCGCGCCGGCGCTCTCGCGGTTGCGCAGCAGCAGTTGTTCGAGAATCTCAAGCCATGCGGCGCTACTCAATGGGTTCGCCAGGCGAATACCGTCGAGGCTGTTTTGCAAGCGCTGCAGATGATGGGGCCAGCGAAATAAGCGCCCGCCATAGGCCGGAATCACTTCATAGACGCCGTCACCGAAGAGAAAACCGCGGTCTGTAACCGGGACGCAGGCTTGTTCCTGGGGCAGGAAGGCGCCGTTCAGGTAGACCCAGGACACGTTATTCGAAATACAACAGCGCTTCGTCGGTAATGCGCTGCCAGAAGCTGCCCTCGGCGATCGGCTGCAGTGCGACCAGTTGTTTGTCGGCAACAGTCTGTTCGCCCAGACGCACCACCACTTCGCCCAGCGCCTGTCCGTCGGCGACCGGGGCGATGATCTGGTGGTTCAACTGCATACTGGCGTCGAGATTTTTATACTCTCCCCGTGGGATCGTGACATACAAGGTCTTGGCCAGTCCCAGTTCGACATTGTCGACGGCGCCTTTCCACACTCGCGTACTGGTTAACTTGGTGCCCGCGTCGTACAGCTTATGGGTTTCGAAGAAGCGAAACCCGTAGTTCAGCAGGGTCTGACTGGCATCGGCGCGAGCCTCTTCACTCTTGGTGCCCAGCACCACGCTGATCAGGCGCATGCCATCGCGCTCGGCAGAGGTCACCAGGCAGTAGCCTGCCGAGTCGGTGTGACCGGTTTTAAGCCCATCCACCGACTCGTCCCGCCACAGGAGTTTGTTGCGGTTGTACTGGGTGATTTTGTTATAGGTGTACTTTTTCTCCGAGTACCAGCGGTAGTATTCCGGGAATTCGTTGATCAGGGCACGGGCAATGATGGCGATATCGTGCGCCGTAGTGTAGTGCTCTTTATCCGGCAGACCGGTGCTGTTGACGAAATGGCTGTGTTTCATACCGAGTCGCTGGGCGTGCTGATTCATCAACGCGGCGAAGCTGTCTTCGCTGCCGGCGACCTGCTCGGCCAACGCCACGGTGGCATCGTTGCCGGACTGAATAATCATGCCCTTGATGAGATCGGCGACACTGACCTGGGTGTCGACTTCGACAAACATCCGTGAGCCCGGCGTGCGCCAGGCTTTTTCGCTGATACGCACCTTGTCCGACAGCGACAGTGACCCGTCGCGAATCTCCCGGAACACCACATAGGCCGACATCAGTTTGGTGATACTGGCGGGTTCCAGCTGCTGGTCGGCGTTTTTCTCGGCGATAGCCTGAGCGCTGTTGAAATCCTCCACCAGATAACCCTTGGCGCCAACCGCCGGCGGTTTGGGGATCGGGGTTGCGGCGAGCGCCGCATTTTGGATAAAAAACCCGAGAAACGTGAAGAGGATGAATAGCTGTCGGAGTGTCTGCATGAGGCTTACTGTGTACGGAGTGAAGCGGCTATTGTCGGCGCTCGCGGCGGCTTTTTCAATCCGCGTTCGACAACGGACTCCGGCATAGCCACAAGGCCGGTTCCTGGCGGCGGGACTAGCGCCTAATCGACGACCACATGCGGGCCGCTGAAGCCGTGGGCGGCCAGCCGGTGGGTCAGACGGTCGGCGCTTTCAACGGTATCCAGGGGGCCTATACGCACCCGGTAAACAGGCTGATCATTGGCTGTACCGCTGGTGATATGAAGGGCGGCGGGGAGGTCGAGACGGCTCAGTTTCGACTGCAGGCGTTCAGCGTTGTCACGGCTCGAGAACGCACCCAACTGCAGATATAGTGAGGGGGATTGCGCGGCGGACGACGTCGTCGAGGCGACTTTTGGCAAGCTGGGCGCGATCCGCGCTGGGTTCGGCGGCGGATCGTCGCCGGGCGCTGTGAGTGCGGTCACTTCGACCAGGCCGGTGCCCTTACCCAATATGCCCAACTTGGCGGCGGCGGCATAGGACAGGTCAATCAGGCGGTTTTCGTGAAACGGCCCACGGTCGTTGATTCGCACTACCACCGCCTTGCCGTTTTGCAGGTTGGTGACACGCGCATAAGTCGGCAGCGGCAAGCTTTTGTGGGCCGCCGACATGCCGTACATGTCGTAGATATCGCCGTTGGAAGTGCGGTGGCCGTGAAATTTGCTGCCGTACCAGGAGGCGATACCGCGCTCGCGGTAGCCGCTGCTGCTGGCGATGGTCCGATAGCGCGTGCCAAGGACCACGTAGGATGGCGGATTGCCATAGGGGCTCGGCGGTTCATCGCGCGGCACCGCGTCTTTAATCTGAGTGACATCGATCAGCTGTCTCGGCCCGCTGTCGTGAGACTGAGAGTAGCGGCTGGTGGCGGGCTTCTGGCTGGCGCAACCTGCCGCCAGCAGCGCCAGGCCGGCCGCCAGCAGCCATAGAGCGTTCTCAGTGCCCGCTTTGCTGATAGGCATCGCGAATGGCCTCGCTCAACTGAAATACCGCCATAGCATACAGCGGGCTGCGATTGTAGCGGGTAATGACATAAAAGTTATTACCGATCAGCCAGTATTCCGGGCCTTGCGGCTGTTCCAGTTCGAGCAGCGCCACCGGCTGGGAGGCCGGCAGTTTGGGCGTACTGAGCACCCCTTTGGCGGCGAAATCGCCGGCGGTAAGATCGGCGGGTTTGAGATTATCCGAAATCGGGAACTCGCTCGGCGGCTTGCCGGGCGAGGAAACCCGTGCGCCGATCGCCTGGTTGGTCGTCCAACCGTGCTGGTGGAAATAGTTGGCTACGCTGCCAATGATGTCCTCGAGGTCGTTCCACAGATTGCGCTTGCCGTCGCCGCTGAAATCGACCGCATAGCTGCGGTAACTGGAGGGAATGAACTGTCCATAACCCATGGCGCCGGCGTAAGAGCCCTTCACCTCATCGACATCGACGTCTTCTTCACGGGTGAGGATGAGGAACTGTTCCAGTTCGGAGCGGAAAAACTTGCTGCGCGGCGGATAGGCGAAGGCCAGCGTCGAGAGGGCATCGATAACCCGATAGGAGCCGGTGTGCTTGCCGTAGCGCGTCTCCACCCCGATGATGGCGACGATAATCGCCGGATCCATGTCGAAATGGCTGGCAGCGCGCTCCAGGATGGCGGCGTTTGCTTTCCAGAACTCGACCCCCCCGCTGATGCGCTGAGGGGTGAGAAAGATTTTGCGGTATTCGTACCAGGGTTTGGTTTTTTCCGCCGGGCGCGCGATCGCCTCGAGAATATCGTCACGCTTACGGGCGTGCGCAAACAGATCCACCAATTGTTCGCGCGGAAACTGATGGCGTTTGACCATCTCATTGATGAACGACTGAACCTCGGTATTGCCCTGGAAGTCGCCGGCACACCCCGGGGTGGCGAGCAACAGACTCGCTATCAGGCCGAACCACGTTATTGTCATGCGTTTTTTTGACACCGGATTTCCCTATTCAGGTAGGCAGTAATTTCCTGTGTGTATGGATAGACATGAGGATACCGAAACCGGCCATCAGCGTCACCATCGATGTGCCGCCGTAACTGACCAGCGGCAGGGGCAGCCCCACGACCGGCAGCAGGCCGGTCACCATGCCTGTGTTGACAATGATATAGATAAAAAATGTCATCGCCAGACTGCCGCCGAGCAGGCGGCTGTAGGTATCCTGCGCCTGGGTGGCGATGTAAATACAGCGAACAATGACGATACTGTAGATTACCAGCAACACAATAATCCCCAGGAGCCCGAATTCTTCGCCCAAAACGGCAAAGATGAAGTCGGTGGAGCGCTCCGGCAGGAACTCCAGGTGCGCCTGAGTACCGTTCAGCCAGCCCTTGCCGAACAGGCCGCCCGAGCCGATGGCGATTTTCGATTGAATAATATGGTAACCGGCACCGAGAGGGTCCTGTTCCGGGTCGAGGAAGGTAATGACGCGCTGGCGCTGGTAGTCGTGCATGAAATGCCACAACACCGGTGCGCCGGCGCCGACCAGCAGCGACAGGCCGCCCAGCAGTTTCCACGACAGCCCGGCCAGAAACAGCACAAAAAAACCGGACGAGGCGATCAGCAGCGAGGTGCCCAGATCCGGCTGCTTGGCGATCAGCAGCACCGGGGCGACAATCAAAGCAGCGGCGATTAAAAAACGTCCCGGCGAGGGCGGCAGGCGTTTGTCGGCGAGATACCAGGCGACCATCATCGGCACCGCGAGTTTCATCATCTCCGAGGGCTGAAAGCGTACAAACCCCAGATCGAGCCAGCGTTGCGCGCCCTTGCCGATATCCCCGAACGCCAGCACCGCGGCCAGCAGCAACAGCCCGCTACCGTACAGCCAGGGCGTCCAGCGCGCCAGCCACTGGGTGCGCAACCGGGCGACCAGCGCCATAGCGCTGAAGGCGATGCCCAGACGAACGCACTGGCGTATCACCAACTGGTCGTCGCCACCGGCCGAACTGTAGAGGACGAACAGCCCCAGCGTCGACAGGGCCACCAGGCTGAACAGCAGCATGGCGTCGAGGTGTAAAATATGCTGCCAGTCGCGCCGGCTGGCGTCCTCACGGTGGCTGTCGAGATACGGGGTCACGGTGTTTCCGGCATTTTCAGATAAGCATCGAGAATGGTACGCGCGATCGGTGCGGCTACGGCGCTGCCGCTGCCGCCGTTTTCGACCACGACCGCGACGGCGATTTTCGGCGTCTCGAGGGGCGCAAAAGCAATAAACAGCGAGTGGTCGCGCAATCTTTCCTCCAGCTTGGCGGCGTCGTATTTCTCTTCCTCTTTGAGCCCGAACACCTGCGCAGTGCCGGTTTTCCCGGCGAATTGATAGGGTGCACCCTTGCCGGCTTTGCGGGCGGTGCCGTGCTTGCCCTGGACGACCTCGTGCATGGCTTCGATGACCGCATGCCAGTGTTCGCGCTGCTCAATGGGAATATACAGCATGGGGTCGTTCGCCACCGGTGTCAGTGACGATTCATCGCTTTTCTGGGTCGAGGCAACAATATGCGGTGTCATGCGCCGCCCATATTTGGACAAAGTGGCGGTGGCGCTGGCCAGTTGCACCGGGGTGGTGAGCATAAAGCCCTGACCGATGCCGGTGATCAGGGTTTCGCCCGGAAACCACGGCTGATTGCGGCTCGCCCGCTTCCATTCCCGCGAAGGCATTAACCCGGGCAACTCGCCGCTGATGTCGATGCCGCTGCGCGTACCGAAGCCAAACTGTGACAGGTAGCTGTGCAGGCGATCGATCCCCATCGACAGCGCCAGATCGTAAAAATATACGTCGCAGGACTGGGCGATAGCGCTGTTCAGTTCCACTGTGCCGTGACCGCTGCGTTTCCAGTCTCGGTAACGACGGTCTTTGCCCGGCAGTTGGTAAAAACCCGGGCAATAGGTGTGCGAGTGCTCGGTGGTAATGCCCTGTTCCAATCCACCCAGGCCAACGAACGGCTTGATCGTCGAGCCCGGCGGGTACTGGCCGCGCAGAGCGCGGTTGAACAGCGGCTGGTCATCGTCGTCGCGTAACGCTTGGTAAGTCTCAGTGTCGATGCCGTTGACGAACAGGTTCGGGTCGTAGGCCGGTTGGCTGACAAACGCCAGTATACCCCCGGTCTCCGGGTTAATGGCGACAGCGGCGCCGCTGTGGGTACCGAAAGCCTGTTCGGCAATGTGTTGAAGCTCCGCATCCAGGGTCAGATAAAGATTTTCTCCCGGGACGGGTGGGCTGCGTACCAGTGTGCGCAACACCCGGCCTTCAGCGTTGGTTTCCACCTGCCGGTAACCGACGCTGCCGTGCAGCGTCTGTTCGTAGGTTTTCTCTACGCCCACCTTGCCGATGTGGGTCGTGCCGCTGTAGTTGGAGGCATCGATGCGCTGCAGGTCACGCTCATCGATGCGTCCGACATATCCCAGGGCGTGTGCGGCCAGCGAGCCGTGCGGATAGTGGCGCGACAGGCCGGCGACAATATCCACGCCCGGAAAGCGGTGGCGGTCGGTGGCAAAACGCGCCACTTCCTCGTCGCTGAGATGAAAGCGCAGGGGTACGGGCTTGAACGACGGTGTCCGCGCGCGCAGCTTGTCGAAGCGCTTGCGGTCGATATCGCGGATGTCTATCAGTTGCGCCAGGCCATCGAGCGTGGCCGGCATGTCGTGTATCTGTTCCGGGGTGATCTCCAGGCGGTAGGACGGCAGATTGTCGGCGAGAATGATGCCGTTGCGGTCGAAGATCAGGCCGCGGTTGGGCGGCAGCGGGAGGATCTTTATACGGTTGTCGTCCGACAGGGTGATGAAGTGTTCGTGCGCCACCACCTGCAGATAGACCAGCCGGCCGACCAGCACGGCGATCAATAAGGCGGCGAACACCAGCGCCTGTACCGAGCGCTGCATGAACAGGCGGCTTTCAAACAGGTAATCCTTGATCGTGACGCGCAACGCGATGCCTCACTGAACCGAAAAATTGACGCGCAGCGAGGTGAGCAGTTGATAAATAAGCGGCCACAACAGGGCGCCGATCAGCGACGGCAGCCAGTAGCCGAGCGAGGGCAGCGGGCGGCCAATGACGCTGTCGATCCACAGCGTCAGCAATTGATGCAAGGTTAGAAATACCATTACGGTGAGCGCTTGTTGCCACATCGGGTAGACGCGGATGCGCTGGTGCAGACGGACACACAAGTAAGCGATCAGGCTGAGAGACAATGCGTGTTCCCCGAGCAGTGTGCCGCTCAGCGTATCCAGTAACAGGCCGACGATAAAACCGGAACCGACGCTGACGCGATCGGGCAGCACCAGGCACCAGAATATCAGTGTCAGCGTGACCCAGTCCGGTCGCAGCGTGCGCAGGCTGTCCGGCAGCGGCACAATGGTCAGCAGCATGGCCGCGGCAAAGCTCAGCAGGATATAAATGCCGCCGTGATGCCGATAGAGATTCATGGCGCGGGGGGGTCTCGCGGCTGGCCGGATTCCGCAGCGCCACTCGAGGCTGTGGGGGGCGTCGGAGGCAACATATCGGGCGGCCACACCAGTAATACTTCGCGGCTGCGATCGAGGTTGGCGCGCGGGCGTGCCTCGACTTTGGAGAAGGTGTTGCCGGGATCCTGTTCCACGGAAACCACTTCGGCCACCGGGTAGCCGGGCGGGAAGCGCCCGCCCAGTCCTGAGCTGACCAGCAGGTCGCCGACGCGTACATCGGCGTTGGTGGGGATGTGCGGCAGATCGAGCCGGTCGATGCTGCCGGTACCGAGGGCGATAGTGCGCAAGCCGGTACGGTTGATCTGTACGGGAATGGCGTGGCTGGGATCGGTGATCAGCATGGCGGTGGCCGAGAACGGCCCGACGTGAATCAGCTGCCCCATAATGCCCTGGCTGTCGAGCAGCGGCTGACCTTCGTATAAGTGCTCTAGGCTGCCTTTATTGATTTCCACCTGATGCCGGTAGGGATCCATGTCCACTGACAGCAGCTCGGCGATCAGCATGGGGCGCTTGCCGACCTGAAAAGAGGAATCCAGCAGCGCGCGCAGGCGCATATTCTCGGCTTCCAGTGATTCGAGTTTCTGTAGCTGGGTACTGAGTACCAGCCTCTGCGTGCGCAGGCTGGCGTTTTGCTCCTGCAGGTCGCGGCGTGTCGACAACGCTTCGCGAAACCACTGGCTGGTCGAGCCGGGCAGGTTCACCAGCCACTGCAGCGGGTAAACGGCCACCGAGAGTGTCGCCCGGACACTGTCGAGATGGTGCTGGCGGTGATCCACCGTCATCAGGACAAGGGACAGAGAAGCCAGAACCAGCAGGCGTGCAAACAGGGGTGGGCCGGCTGTAAAAATCTGTTTGATAGTGCGCCTCTTGCTCGGCTGGACAATAGTCGCCGCTGCTTCCTGCGACTCTGTTTATGCGCCGCGGTTCTCCGCTGGTGTGCCCGGCTTACTCAACGGCAAAGACATCGCCGCCGCGTTCGTCCAGCAGTTCCAGCGCCCGCCCGCCACCGCGCGCCACGCAGGTCAGCGGGTCGTCGGCGACCACCACCGGCAGGCCGGTTTCTTCCATCAGCAGGCGATCCAGATCGCGCAGCAGAGCGCCGCCGCCGGTGATTACGATGCCGCGTTCGGCGACATCGGCGCCAAGTTCCGGGGGAGTTTGCTCCAGCGCGGTTTTCACGGCCCCGACGATACCGGCCAGGGGTTCCTGCAGGGCTTCGAGAATTTCGTTGCTGTTCAGGGTAAAGCTGCGCGGCACGCCCTGGGCCAGATTGCGCCCCTTGACCTCGAGTTCTTTCATTTCAGCGCCGGGATAAGCGGAACCGATCTGCTGCTTGATATGTTCGGCGGTCGCCTCGCCGATCAGCGTACCGTAGTTGCGCCGCACATAGTTGACGATAGCATCGTCAAAGCGATCGCCGCCAATGCGTACCGACGACGAATAGACAATGCCGTTGAGCGAAATGACCGCAACCTCGGAGGTGCCGCCGCCGATGTCCAGCACCATGGAACCGCGAGCTTCGTCCACCGGCATCCCGGCACCGATGGCCGCCGCCATGGGTTCTTCGATCAGGTACACCTCGCGGGCGCCGGCCCCGGCCGCCGACTCCTTGATGGCGCGGCGTTCCACCTGGGTGGAGCCACAGGGCACGCAGATCAGCACCCGCGGGCTGGGCCGGAAAAAGCGCGCCTCGTGCACCTTGTGGATAAAATGCTGGAGCATTTTCTCGGTGACGGTGAAATCGGCGATGACGCCCTCTTTGAGGGGCCGGATAGCGGTAATATTGCCAGGCGTGCGGCCCAGCATGGCCTTGGCCTCGGCGCCTACGGCGGCGATACTCTTCGGCCCGCCGGGTCCGCGGTCCTGGCGGATCGCGACCACCGAGGGCTCGTCGAGCACGATTCCCTGGCCGCGCACATAAATCAGGGTATTGGCGGTACCCAGATCGATGGACAAATCATTGGAGAACATCCCCATCAGACTTCTGAACATGGAAGGCTGGATCCTGGCGTCTATTATAAAAGGCTGTAATCTAACACAACCGGGGCGGTAGCGGGCAAGGAGATTACCGCTATCGGTTACCGGGCAGGGCCGCGGCGCATACCCACCGGTCATGCAAATATGCTACCTTTCGGCTTTTCGTCGCAGCACACAACTTTCAGGATCAGCGCATGTCTGTGGATAAAGAAGCCGTCGGGCGTATCGCCCACTTGGCGCGTCTGGGTGTCGAGGAAACCGAGCACGACAATTACGCGCGTAATCTGTCCGCTATTCTGTCGTTTGTCGAGCAGCTGGACAGCGTCGACACCAGCGGCGTGGCGCCTATGGCGCATCCGCTCGATGCCAGCCAGCGGCTGCGCCCCGACGAGGTGACCGAAACCGACCGCCGTGAGCAGTTCCAGGCCATCGCGCCACGCGTCGAGGCCGGGCTATATCTGGTGCCCAAAGTCATTGAATAGACGGATACCCTATGTTCCAGAAGACTATTTCCGAACTTTCCGCCGGACTGCGCAGCGGCGAGTTCAGCTGTGAGGAACTGACCGAGTGTTTCCTCGCGCGCGTTGAGCGCTATGACGGTCAACTCAACAGCCTGGTCACGCTGACGCGCGACAGTGCGCTGGCCGCGGCGCGCGCCGCCGATCAACGCTTCAAGACCGGCGAGGTCACCCCACTGACCGGTATTCCCTACCTGCACAAAGACATTTTCTGCACGGAGGGCGTGCGCACCAGCTGCGGTTCGCGCATGCTGGATAATTTCATTGCGCCTTATGACGCCACGGTGACGCAGAAACTCAAGGACGCGGGCGCCGTCATGTTGGGCAAGACCAATATGGATGAATTCGCCATGGGGTCTTCCAACGAGACCAGCTTCTACGGGCCGGTGCGAAATCCCTGGGACCGCGAACGAGTCCCCGGCGGTTCTTCGGGCGGTTCGGCGGCGGCGGTGGCGGCACGGCTGGCGCCGCTGGCCACCGGTACCGACACCGGCGGTTCGATCCGTCAGCCAGCGGCCTTGTGCGGTGTTACCGGCATCAAACCGACCTATGGCCGGGTGTCGCGCTACGGCATGATCGCCTTTGCCTCGAGTCTGGATCAGGCGGGCGCTTTTGCCGCCAGCGCAGCCGACGCCGCCCGGTTGCTGCAGGCCATGGCCGGCTATGACCCGCGCGATTCGACCAGTATTGATCGTCCGTTGGAAGATTACAGCGCGGCGCTCGAAGAGGATCTCCGCGGGCTGAAAATCGGCCTGCCGAAAGAGTATTTCGGCGCCGGGCTGGACACCGGTGTGGCCGACGCGGTGGCCGCCGCCGTGCAGTCACTGACCCATCTCGGTGCTGAGGTCAAAGATATCAGCCTGCCCAACGCCGCATTGTCGGTACCGGCGTATTATGTCGTCGCCCCGGCTGAGTGCTCGTCCAACCTGTCGCGCATGGACGGCGTACGTTTCGGCTATCGCTGCGACAACCCTCGCGATCTGGAAGACCTGTACGTGCGCTCACGCGGTGAAGGTTTCGGCGCCGAGGTCAAACGCCGGATCCTGATTGGTACTTATGCGCTCTCGGCGGGCTACTACGACGCCTACTACCTCAAGGCGCAGCAGGTGCGGCGCCTGATCCGCGATGATTTCGTCCGGGCCTTCAGTGAAGTGGATGTGATCCTCAGCCCGACGGCGCCGGCGCCGGCGTTCCGCCTGGGTGAAAAGGCCGATGATCCTGTGACCATGTACCTGTCGGATATTTACACCATCGCGGTCAATCTCGCCGGCTTGCCCGGCATGTCCGTGCCGGCCGGTTTTGTCGGGAATCTGCCGGTGGGGATGCAATTGATCGGCAACTATTTCGACGAAGGCCGCCTGCTGAATGTAGCCCACCGCTATCAGCAGGTCAGCGATTGGCACCGGCAGCTGCCGGTGGGCTTCGAGGCCGTCTGAGCTTATGATCGGAGAGCGTTGATTATGGCATGGGAAACCGTCATCGGGCTGGAAATACATGCCCAGCTGGCCACCCGGAGCAAAATTTTTTCGGGTGCCTCGACCGCTTACGGCGCGCCGCCCAATACGCAGGCTTGTGCCGTCGATCTGGGCCTGCCCGGGGTCTTGCCGGTATTGAACGCCGAGGTGGTGCGCATGGCCGCCAAGTTCGGTCTGGCCACGCACTCGACGGTGGCGCGGCGTTCGGTGTTCGCGCGCAAGAATTATTTTTACCCGGATCTGCCGAAGGGTTACCAGATCAGCCAGTTCGAGCTGCCCGTGGTGCAAAGCGGCCATCTGGATATCGATCTAGAGGACGGTACCAGCAAACGCATCGGGATCACCCGCGCGCACCTCGAGGAAGATGCCGGCAAATCGCTGCACGAGGATTTTCATGGCGAAACCGGTATCGATCTCAACCGCGCCGGCACGCCGCTGCTGGAAATCGTCTCGGAGCCGGATCTGCGCTCGGCCGGCGAGGCGGTCGCCTATATGAAAAAAATCCACACACTGGTGCGCTACCTGGAAATTTGCGATGGCAACATGCAGGAAGGTTCCTTCCGCTGCGACGCCAATGTGTCGGTGCGCCCGGTCGGCCAGGAGGCCTACGGCACGCGCGCTGAAATCAAGAACATCAATTCCTTCCGCTTCGTCGAGCGTGCCATCAATTTTGAAGTCGAGCGCCAGATCGAACTGCTCGAAGGCGGCGCTACGGTGGTGCAGGAGACCCGCCTGTATGATGCCGACAGACAGGAAACCCGCCCCATGCGCAGCAAGGAGGAGGCCAACGACTACCGCTATTTCCCCGATCCCGACCTGTTGCCACTGGAACTCGACGCGGCGTTTATCGATGCCGTGGCGGCAACCTTGCCGGAGTTGCCGGACGCGCGCCGCGACCGCTTCAGCCACGACTACGGCCTGTCACGCTATGACGCCGGCGTGCTCACCGCCAGCCGTGAATTGGCGGATTTTTTTGAGCAGACCGTCGAAAACGCCGGCGGCGAGGGCAAATTGTCGGCCAACTGGGTGATGGGCGAGCTGGCCGGGCGGCTCAACAAGGAAGGGCGTGAAATCACCGCCAGTCCGGTCAGCCCGGCGCTGCTGGGCGGCCTGTTGCGGCGTATCAGCGACGGAACCATCTCGGGCAAGATCGCCAAGCAGGTATTCGAAGCGATATGGGCCGGCGAAGGGGATGCCGACACCATTATCGAGCGCAAAGGCTTGAAGCAAATCACCGACAGCGGCGCGATCGAACAAAGCGTGCGGGATGTGCTGGCCGCCAATCCGGGGCAGGTCGAGCAATACAAAGGCGGTCAGGAAAAACTGCTGGGCTTTTTTGTCGGCCAAGTGATGAAAGTGACACAGGGTAAGGCCAACCCGGGAGAAGTGAACAAAATTCTCAAGCGGTTGCTGCTGGAGTAGAGCTTGTCTCGGCATCCACCGCGTTCCGTGGATAATCAGAGGCTCTGTTAGGCAATATTTGCCTCAGCAACCATCAAGCCTAGAGCTTCAGCCGGGCGGCCCTTCGATGGTGCATGTGCCGCTGGCGGCACCCTAAGCCATCGAAGGGCCGCCCGGCTGAAGCTCGGACTTGAAGCCAGCGGAAGTATCAGGGCTGTTACTAGGTCTCAGCCTCGGCGCAGGCGGGTGTCAACCGGATCCGGGTTTTTGGCTTAGGGCACCGCAGGCGGCGCATGCACCAAAAACCCGGAACCGGTTGACACCCGCTTTAAGCGTGCATGGTAGTTACAGGCGTCAGTTTACTTTCTGCAGAGGCCACACCGCGCCCGCAGTACCGCTTCGCGCGCGCGGATTGTGCGGATTCAGGGGATCGGTAAGGGCATCTGGTTGTACCGCTTCACGCGCGCAGGCATTGCACGCCGTTGCAGGACATCTGATACTGCTTGACCTATGTCATTACGCGATTCCGATTGTCTCCACCGTTTTATTTTCGAGCATACCGATGTGCGCGGCGAACTGGTGCATCTGGATGCCAGTTGGCGCGCGGTGCTTGAGCGCCAGGCCTATCCGCCAGCGGTGCGCGATCTACTCGGCGAGGCGCTGGCCGCCGTCGCGTTGTTGTCGGCGACGATCAAAATCGACGGCTCCTTACAGCTACAGGTACGGGGCGACGGGCCGGTGAGTCTGCTGTTGGTGGATGCCACCGCGCAAGGCACGCTGCGCGGTTTGGCTCACTGGAAAGGCGAGGTGGCCGACGGTCCGCTGGGCGCTCAGGTGGGCGCGCAGGCGCGGCTGAGCATGACGATTGACCCGGGCGAGGGCCGCGAGCGTTACCAGGGGCTGGTATTGGTCGAGCGCGATACGCTGGCGGCGACGCTAGAGGACTACTTTCGCAGGTCGGAACAGTTGCAGACGCGGCTGTGGCTGGCGGCCGATGCGCAGCGCGCCGGCGGAATGTTGTTGCAGCGGCTGCCCGGCGCAGCGCCAGAGGACGAACAGTGGAACCGCGAAGTGCTCCTGGGCGATACCCTGACCGGTGAGGAGCTGTTGCAGTTGACGGCACGCGAGTTGTTGCACCGGTTGTTTCACGAGGAGGATGTGCGCCTGTTCGAGCCTGAGCCGCTGAGTTTCCGCTGTTCGTGCGCGCCGGAGCGTATCGAGACCATGCTGCGCGGTCTGGGCTACGACGAGGTACGCGATATTCTGGAGGAGCAGGGTCGGGTGAGCGTGAACTGCGAGTTCTGCCGGCAGGAGTACGTCTATGACGCGGTCGATATCGAGCGCCTGTTCGCCGCGGCCGATCAGCCCGAAGTGCCCCCGACGCGGCATTGAGGGCCGCCTATATCTTCAGGTGAACCCGCACTGCCGTAGGCCCGCGCAGCCGAAAACCCCGCATCTCCACCGCCCCGGGGGTGTCCAGTGACACGATAAGGTACAGAGCTTCAGGGTAGCCCGCCTGTTCCAGATCGGTGGCCGAGGGTTCGGCGGGGCTGTGCGGGTGGGAATGATAAATGCCGAACAGCGACTCGCCCTGTTCGCGCATGCGCCGCTGGGCGTCGATCTGAGCGGCCGGATCCATGGTGAACCGCTGTTGCGGCCGGGGCGACACGTTGGTGATCGGAATGACGCGTACCGGATGTCCGTTGCTGGCCGCGATCAGCCCGCAGACCTCGAGCTCCGGCGAGGACCGGACATGATGCAGTATCTGGTCGACCAGGAGACGGGGCAGCACGACTTCCTCCATCGCCTATGCTAACCCTGGGTCTGCTCAGCGCCTGAACCCGTTGCGGCGGCGCGCGCGGCGCGGCCGCTGGAGCAGACCGGGCATTGCGGGTCTTTGCGTAGGCGTACGCGGCGAAACTCCTGGTGCAGACCGTCGAACAGCAGCAACCGGCCGCAGAGTGTTGCGCCGATTCCGGTGAGCAGTTTGAGTGTTTCCAGCGCCTGCAGACTACCGATGACGCCCACTACGGGCGCCAATACGCCGTTGTCCGTACAGGTCTGGTCGGGTTCTTCGCCTTCGCGATATAAACAGCGGTAGCAGGGGCTGTCGGCCTGTGCTGGAACGAACACCGACAACTGCCCTTCCATGCGTATGGCCGCGCCCGAGACCAGGGGCGTGGCGGCGTCCACGCAGGCGGCGTTGACGGCAAACCGGGTGGCGAAATTATCGCTGGCGTCTATCACCACGTCGACTTCGGTGGCCAGCGCCTGTAACTGCCGTGCATCGCTGCGCCTGTGCAGGGCAATGACCTCGACCTCCGGGTTGAGCGCGTGCAGACGCTCCCGGGCGGAGTCGACTTTCGCTTTACCGAGCGCGGCGCTGTCGTGCAGGATCTGGCGTTGCAGATTCGACAGTTCGACGACATCGTGATCGACAATCGTCAGGTGACCGACACCGGCGGCAGCCAGGTACATGGCCGCCGGCGATCCCAGGCCGCCGGCGCCAATGATCGCCACGCGGGAGGCGAGCAGTTGCTGTTGTCCCTCGTAGCCTACCTCCGCCAGCATGATCTGGCGGCTGTAACGTAGCAGTTGCTGGTCGTTCATGGGTGGAATCCGATTTCCCGGTGCGTTACGGATACCGGGGTGAAAAAGCGGCAGGTTTAAAGCCTATAGCATCCGCGGGACTAAGGCGAGAAAGGCGTCACAAGGGTCGGCGGGCCCATGTTGCGCGCGCTCTGCCGGCCAGATCAAGTACCGTGGAGATCTCTGTAAAGTTTTTATTAGTTAATAGATTATGTATTTTTTCGGTCTGTTCCGGGGCATGTTCCAGAAACAGGGGCGCGCCCGGTTTGAGCACCCGGGTGGCGTCTTCGACGAGCTCTCGGATGTCATCCAGGCCATCGTCGCCCGAGGCCAGCGCCCGCAGCGGTTCGAAGCGCACATCGCCGCGGCGCAGGTGGGGATCGGTGCTGGCGACGTAAGGCGGGTTGGAGACAATCGCGTCCAGCGAGGCACCGGCGAAAGCAGCACTCCAGTGGCCGACCAGAAACACCGCGCCCGGTAACCCCAGGCGCTGCGCATTGCGCTGTGCCAGGTGCGTACAAGCCGCCGATCGGTCCAGCGCATAGAGCCGCCAGCGCGGTCTGTCGTGACTCAGGGCCAGGGCGATGGCGCCGCTGCCGGTGCCGAGATCGGCGATCTGCAAGGACGCCTCGCCAGGCAGTACCGATAAGACTAACTCGACCAGGATTTCGGTATCGGGGCGCGGAATCAGCGTCTCGCTGTTGACCTGCAGCGACAGCGACCAGAATTCGCGCTCTCCGGTGAGGTAGGCGACGGGCTCGCCCGCCGCTCGTCGTTGCAAGAGACGATCGAGGCGACGCTGTTGGGCCGCGGTCAACGGACGCTCCGGCCAGGCGTGCAAGTGGCTGCGCGGTTTGCCGAGCACGTGCATGAGCAGGACTTCCGCGTCGAGACGGGCGTTGTCGTGACCCTTGAGTCGTTGCACGGCCTGCTGCAGCGCCTCGGCAATCGTCGTCATGGCCCAGCGGTGCCGATCAACCCTGCGCCGCGGCGCTGAGACTCGCCAACCGGTCTGCCTGGTCTTCGCTGAGCAGCGGTTCGATCACCGCGTCCATGGCGCCCTGCATGATTTCATCGAGCTTATAGAGCGTCAGGTTAATGCGGTGGTCGGTGACCCGGCCCTGGGGAAAGTTGTAGGTGCGGATGCGCTCCGAGCGGTCGCCGCTGCCGACCAGGTTGCGGCGTGTTTCGGACTCTTCGCTGTGGCGTTTCTCGTCTTCGGCAGCTTGCATGCGGGCGGCCAGCAGTGACAGGGCACGGGCGCGATTTTTGTGTTGCGAGCGTTCGTCCTGGCACTCGACAATAATCCCGGTGGGCAGATGGGTGATGCGCACCGCCGAATCGGTTTTGTTGATGTGCTGGCCGCCGGCTCCCGAGGCGCGGTAGGTGTCGACTTTGAGATCGGCGGGGCTGATGCTGATCGCTGCCTGCTCTTCGGCTTCGGGGAGCACGGCGACGGTGGCCGCGGAGGTGTGGATGCGGCCCTGCGATTCGGTCTCCGGTACGCGCTGCACACGGTGCGCGCCGGATTCGAATTTCAGCCGGGCGTAGACATTCTGGCCGCTGATGCGTGCAATGATCTCCTTGTAACCGCCGTGTTCGCCCGCGCTTTCGCTGAGTATTTCCACCTGCCAACGCTGCAGTTCGGCGTAGCGCGTATACATGCGCAACAGATCACCGGCGAACAGCGCCGCCTCATCGCCGCCGGTACCGGCGCGGATTTCCAAATAGACGTTTTTATTGTCGTTCGGATCGCGCGGCAGCAAATGAGTCTGCAGCTCCATCTCCAGCGCTTCGCGCCGCGCCAACGCCTGGCGCAGCTCGTCGCCGGCCAGTTCACGCAGTTCGGCATCGGGGTCTTTGAGCAGCTCGCGCGCGGCCTGTTCGTCTTCGCGTGCGTGGCGCAAGGCTTCGAAACAACCGACCACCGGAGCGAGCTGAGAATATTCGACCGACAGGTCGCGGAAGCGCTCGCTGTCGGCGATGACCGTGGCATCGGACAGCAGTGCGCTGACCTCCTCGGCGCGCTCGACGATCGACTCGAGTTTGTGTTGCAGGGAAGGGTTCACGTCAGGGCTTGGACAGGTTGTAGAGACGCAGCGCCGCCTGCAAGAGTGCGGCGTCGCCGGTTTCCGCCGCTTGCCGGATCTGCACGCTGGGAATGTGGCACAGCTTGTTGGTCAAGGTCTGTGCCAGATACGCCGTGACCTCCGCCGGGTCACGGCCGTTGGCGAGCATCTGCTGGGCGCGGGCCAGGACTTCATCGCGCTGCTGCTCGGCGTGTCGGCGAAAGCTGCGAATGCTCGACACCGCGTCCTGGGCGCGCAGCCAGGCCATAAAGCGCTCTACCTGCACATCGATGATCTCCTCGGCCTGGCGGGCTGCTTCCTGGCGCGACTGGAGGTTCTCATGAATGACTTCCTGGAGATCGTCGACGGTATAAAGGTAAACATCCTCGAATGTCGCCACCGCGGGCTCGATGTCGCGCGGCACGGCGATATCAACCATGAACACCGGGCGGTGCTTGCGCAGCTTGAGTGCCGGTTTCATCATCGCGCCGGTGAGAATCGGCGTCCGGCTGCCGGTGGCCGTGATGATAATGTCCGCTTCGGCCAGGTGCGCGGGGATTTCAGCGAGGCTGATGCCGTAGCCGTTGAACTGCGCGGCCAGTTGGTGGGCGTGTTCCGGTGTGCGGTTGGCGATGATCAGACGCCCGAGATGTTGGTCGTGCAAGTGACGTGCGGTGAGCTCGATGGTGTCGCCGGCGCCGATCAGCAAGGCGGTATGTTGTTCGAAGTTGCTGAAAATCTGTCTGGCCAGGCTGACGGCGGCGAAAGCGATCGATACCGGGCTTTCGCCGATGGCCGTGTCGGTGCGGATCTGTTTGGCCACCGCGAACGTATGCTGGAACAAACGTTCCAGCGCGGCGTCCAAGGTACCGGCATCGCTGGCATTCTGGTAGGCCTGTTTCATCTGGCCGAGGATCTGCGGTTCGCCGAGGATCATGGAATCCAATCCGCCGGCAACGCGCAACAGATGGCGCACCGCATCGGCATTGGGAAAGCTGTACAGATGAGGACGGATTTGCGCCGGATCAAGGGCATGAAAGTGCGCCAGCCATTCACACAACGCTTCCACCTGATCGTCCTGCAGCCCGCAGTACAGCTCGGTGCGGTTGCAGGTGGACAGAATCGCCGCTTCGGTCACGCTCGGCAAGGCGGCGAGCTCGCGCAGGGCGGCCGTTATCCGCTCGCCCGTGATGGCAACTTGCTCACGGAGCTCCACGGGGGCGGTACGGTGATTGATCCCGAACGCGATCAGCGACATGGAAGCACGACGGTTGGCACAAACTGGAAATTCTGAGCCATGCACGGGGCGAATACAAGCAACCCTTCCGGTTGCTGTAGCTTAAGCTTGCTTTGCCGTATAGTGCTGACTTTATTGGCGGAAACCCTATTTTCAACAAGATGATTGGTTTTACATATAAAATACCGCTTTGGCGCGCTTTCCTGCTGGCTTTCGGCAGTGTCTGGTTAACCGCCTGCCTGCAGCTGCCGTCCCGACAACCCCCCTCCGGCGAGCCCGCCACAGCACCGCAGCCACGGGCCGAGGCACCCGTGGCGCAGACCGCCGAGGGGGCGCTCAAACAGCCCGCCGCCGGTGAAACGCTGACCGCCCCGGTGCTCTATGATGTGCTGCTCGGCGAGATCGCCGGGCAGCGCGGGCGCCTGGATATTTCCGGAGCCAGTTACCTGGATGCGGCCCGGCGCAGTGAGGATCCGCGCATCGCCGAACGGGCGCTGAAAATCTCCGTGTTCGCCAAGCAGCCGGCGCTGGCGCTGGAAGCGGCGCGGCGCTGGGTGACGCTGGCGCCCGAAAGCCTCGAGGCGCGCCAGTCGCTGGCCGTGCTGGCATTACGCACCCAACATCAGGAAGAGGCGCTAGAGCAGTTTCAGTATCTGTTGCAGCACGCCGAGGAGGGCGTCGACCCCTATCAGGCCCTGCTCGGATTGTTGGCGCGCGAACCCGATAGCGCGCGTTCGCTACAGGTGATGGCCGAGTTGGTGGCGCTCAGACCCGAGGACGCCGAGGCGCATTTCGCCTATTCCCGCCTTGCCGTGCACGCACAGCAATGGACGCTGGCGGACCAGGAAATCGAGCGCACCCTGGCGCTCAGACCGGGCTGGGTGCAGGCGTTGATTCTACAGGCGCAGATCAATCTCAAGCAGGGGCGGCGAGAGCTGGCCCGCAGTGGTCTGGAAACGGCGCTCAAAAATCACCCGCGGGACACTGAGCTGCGCTTGGCTTATGCGCGTCTGCTGGTGGATTTGGATGACTTCGATAAGGCGCGCGCCGAGTACCGCAAACTGCTCAAGGAGCAGCCGGATAACGGCCAGGTGGTGTATTCCCTGGCGCTGCTGTCGCTGGAGGCCGGCGATCTGGGTGAAGCGCAAAAGCGGTTCGAACACCTGGTGGAGATGGAATACCAGGTGCAGCAGGCGTATTACTATCTGGGGGCGATTGCCGAGGAACAGAAACATCCTAAACGCGCCATGCAGTGGTACCGTAAGATTGAGGACGGCGATCGCTGGCTCGAGGTGCAGATCCGCATGGCGCGGATCGATGCGCAGGCTGGCGAAGTTGATGCCGCGCGCGAGCGCCTGCGCCGGGTGCGCCTGACGCATCCGGGTGAAACCCAGCGCATGTATTTGGTGGAAGGTGAAATACTCTCGCAGATCGACTGGAACGAACAGGCTTTCCAGCTCTACAGCGGTTACCTCGAAAACAAACCGGATGACGTCGAAATACTCTATGCGCGAGCCCTGGTAGCCGAGCGCCTGAATCGGTTGGATCAGGCGGAAAAAGACTTCCGTAAGGTGTTGAAAATCGAGCCGGACAATGTGCGTGCCCTGAACGCTCTGGGGTACACCCTGGCCGATCGCACCGACCGCTACCAGGAGGCGCTGGGCTACGTGCAGCGCGCGCTGGCGCAGACACCCGACGATCCGGCGGTCCTCGACAGTATGGGTTGGGTGCTGTATCGCCTGAATCGACTGCCGGAAGCGCGCGACTATCTGCAAAAAGCTTACGATAAAACTAAAGACAGCGAAATCGCCGCGCATCTCGGCGAAGTCATGTGGGCGATGGGCGATCGTGATCAGGCCAAGGCCCTGTGGAAGGCCGCGCGGAAGGCCACGCCGGGCGATCGCGTCCTGGAAGAGACCGTGCGTCGCTACCAGCGCTGACGTGAGCGTACCCGGCGCGAGGCCTCAGTCTGTCACTGTCCCCACCGCCGGCAGCCGCCTGCTGCTGAGCTTTGCGGTGCTCCTGCTCACCGCCTGCGCCAGCCGCCCACCCCTACCGACCCCGGCGCCTGAGGCGGTCTGGGAAGCGCACCGCGAACGCGTCGCCTCGCTGCGCGACTGGCAGGTCCAGGGCCGGGTCGCCATTCGTGACAGCGAGGACGGCTGGCATGCCGCATTCGACTGGCAGCAGCGGGGCGCGCGTTACCGGTTGCGTCTGCGCGGGCCGTTCGGTCAGGGCGCCGTCGAACTGCGCGGCGACGAACAAGGCGTGTGGTTGCGCCGTGCCGACCAGCCGCCGGTGTTTGCGCGCAGTGTCGATCAGCTACTGTTGGAGCAAACCGGCTGGCGGCTGCCGGTGCGTGGATTGCAGGACTGGTTGCGCGGCGTGCCGGTAGGCGACCGGCCCGCGGTGCTCGACTGGGACGCCGAGGGTCTGCTGCAATCCCTGCAGCAGGATGGCTGGCAGATCACTTACCGCCGTTACCGTACCGTCGCTGAGCGCCAACTGCCCGAGCGCCTGCAGCTGCTGCGCGATACCTTGCAGGTTAAGGTAGTGGTGGATACGTGGCAGCTGCCCTGAGAGGTTTTGCGCCCGACGAGCAGGCCTGGCCCGCCCCCGCCAAACTCAATCTGTTCCTGCACATTACCGGACGGCGGGCGGACGGCTACCATGAGCTGCAGACGGTCTTCCAGTTTCTCGATGTCGGCGACCGACTGTGGTTTAGCAGCGCGCCAGGCGCGGGGATCGCGCTGCGCGGAGGGTTGGCCGCCATTGCGCCCGGCGAAGATCTGATTGAGCGTGCCGCCAGACGCTTGTGCGAGGGGGCCGGCGCTTGCCCGGGGGTGCGCATCCGGGTGGAAAAATGTCTGCCGGCGGGGGGTGGCCTGGGTGGCGGCAGCTCGGATGCGGCCACTACGCTGGTGGCGCTCAATGAGCTCTGGGGGCTGGGGCTCACCGCACAGGAACTGGCGGAACTGGGGCTCGGTCTGGGCGCTGATGTACCGGTTTTCGTGCACGGGTTGGCCGCCTGGGCGGAGGGGGTGGGAGAGCAGCTCACGCCGCTGCCGGCGCTCGCCGAGCCCTGGTACCTGGTGATCGACCCGCGGGTAAAGGTATCGACCGCCGAGGTATTCTCCGACCCCACATTGACACGCAACGGCCCCAGCCTCAGAATACCCGACTTTCTCTCGGGCGCGGGAGTGAACCACCTTGAGCCGGTGGTTCTGCGGCGGTATCCGGAAGTAGGTAAAGCACTGAATTGGTTGTCCAAATACCAGCCTGCCCGAATGACAGGCAGTGGCGGCTGTGTGTTTGCCCGCTGCGCGGATCGCGCCCAGGCGCAAGAACTGCTGGGGCAATTGCCGGCGCCCTGGAGAGGCTTCGTGGCGCGCGGGCGAAATCGTTCTCCCCTACTGGAGAAATGCGCCGCGCGACGAAGCGCATGAATGTTGGGGCGTAGCCAAGCGGTAAGGCACTGGTTTTTGGTATCAGCATGCGCAGGTTCGAATCCTGCCGCCCCAGCCATACATTTTCTGAATAGTGATGATATATAACCCGGACAGTAGGATTATGAGAGGCATGCCCTCATCAGATGCAGATAACCGCCTGATGGTGTTTTCGGGCAATGCCAATCCCCAGTTGGCGCAGTCTATTGCCAACCATCTGCGTCTCACTCTGGGCAAGGCCGTCGTCAGTGAGTTCAGCGACGGCGAAATTATGGTCGAGATCATGGAGAACGTGCGCGGTCGCGACGTCTTTGTGGTGCAACCGACCTGTGCGCCGACCAACAACAATCTGATGGAGTTGCTGGTCATGGTGGACGCGCTGAAGCGCGCTTCGGCTGCCCGGGTGACCACGGTCATTCCGTATTTTGGTTATGCGCGCCAGGATCGCCGGCCGCGCTCGGCACGGGTGCCGATCACCGCCAAGGTGGTGGCAAAAATGATCGGTGACGTCGGTGCCAGCCGGGTGCTGACGGTGGATCTGCACTCGGAGCAGATTCAGGGTTTTTTCGACGTGCCGGTGGACAATGTGTACGCCTCGCCGATTCTGCTGGGCGACGTATGGCGGCAAAAGTATCCGAACCTGATGGTGGTTTCGCCGGATGTCGGCGGTGTGGTCAGAGCGCGGGCCATGGCCAAGCGACTCGACGATGCGGAGCTTGCGATCATCGACAAGCGCCGCCCGAAGGCCAATGTCGCCAAGGTCATGCATATTATCGGCGAAGTGGAAAACCGCAGCTGTGTGCTGGTCGACGACCTGGTGGATACCGCCGGTACCCTGTGTCAGGCCGCCAAGGCGCTTAAGGAGCACGGTGCTCGAAGCGTTCTGGCGTATTGCACCCACGCGGTGCTCTCGGGCAAAGCGATCAAGAATATACGCGATTCGGAGCTCGATGAGTTGGTGGTGACCGATACCATCCCGCTGCGGGCGGACGCACTGGCTTGTCCGCGCATCCGCCAGTTGAGTGTCGCCGAGATGCTGGCGGAGGCGATCCGCCGCATCAGCAATGAAGAATCCGTCAGTTCCATGTTTATGGACTGACTCGGGTCTCTCCTGGTCGCGGGGGAGCCTTTTAACTGAAACGGAGACAAGTGATGTCTATTTTTGAACTCGAAGCCGAGTCACGCTCAGACCTGGGGAAAGGTGCGAGCCGCCGCCTGCGTCGTGACGGTAAAGTACCCGCCATCATCTATGGCGGCGATGAAGATCCGAAGTCGATTTCGCTGCGCCACAGCGAACTGCTCAAGCGTCTCGAACATGAGGCCTTCTATGCGCATATTCTTAGTGTGCAGATCGACGGCAAGGCCACCAAGGCGGTGCTGCGCGACATGCAGCGTCATCCGTCCAAGCCGCAGATCATGCACATGGACTTTCAACGCGTTAACGAGAATCAGCCGATCCGGGTCCACGTGCCGTTGCACTTTGTCGGCGCCGATATCGCACCCGGCGTGAAGACCGGTGGCGGGATGGTGAACCACGAGCTGATGGAGGTCGAACTGGAAGTGCTGCCGCGGCACCTGCCGGAATTTATCGAGGTGGACATCTCCGCGCTGGATGTCGGCGATTCGGTGCACCTGACCGAGCTGAAGCTGCCCGAGAGCGGCAGCCTGGTCGAGCTCGGGCGCGGCGAAGGCCACGACCTACCGGTGGTGTCGATCCATGCGCGCCGCGGCGTTGCCGAAGATGAGGAGAGCGAAGAAGTCGACGAAGGTGGCGAGGCCGCCGAAGGCGAAAGCTGATCGCCCGCCCGGTGCCGGCCATTCAGCTGATTGTCGGCCTGGGTAATCCCGGCGCCGAGTACCAACTGACCCGGCATAATGCCGGGTTTTGGTTTGTGGATGAACTGGCGCGCCAAGGCGGGCAGACATTTCGTCTCGAGACGCGTTTTCACAGCGAGGTGGCTCGGTGCCGGTTGGAGGGGCGGGAATATCGCTTGCAAAAGCCGCTGACCTACATGAATCGTAGCGGTCAGGCGGTGCGCGCCCTGATGCAGTTTTTCCGCATCCCGGTCGAAGAGATCCTGGTGGTGCACGATGAATTGGACCTGCCGGCAGGTACCGTACGGTTGAAAAGCGGCGGTGGCCACGGTGGTCACAACGGTCTGCGCGACCTGGTCAATCACCTGGGCAGCAAGGATTTCCACCGCCTGCGCATCGGCATCGACCACCCCGGCGATAGGCGGCAAGTGGTTGATTATGTGCTCAAACAACCCGGCAAAGAAGATCGGCGCCTAATCGAGGCCGCCATGGACAGCGCCCTCGAGGTCATGCCCCTGGTCATCGCCGGACACCTGGACAAGGCCATGCACCAGTTGCACAGCCAGAACAAATAGAAGCGGCCTTATGGGATTCAAATGTGGAATAGTCGGCCTGCCCAATGTGGGCAAATCGACCTTGTTCAATGCCCTTACCCGGGCCGGTATACAGGCGGAAAACTACCCCTTCTGTACTATCGATCCCAATGTAGGGGTGGTACCGGTGCCGGATCCCCGTCAGGACCGGCTGGCCGAACTGGTCCGGCCGCAACGGGTGATGCCCACGACCATGGAGTTCGTCGACATCGCCGGGCTGGTGGCCGGGGCTTCGAAAGGCGAGGGGCTCGGCAACAAGTTTCTGGCCAACATCCGTGAGACCGACGCGATTGTGCATGTGGTGCGCTGTTTTGAGGACGAAAACGTGGTGCACGTGGATGGCAAGGTCGATCCCCTGTCAGACATCGACACTATCAACACCGAGTTGGCGCTCGCCGATCTAGAAACGGTCGAAAAAAGTCTGCTGCGCAGCGCCAAGCTCGCCAAGAGCGGAGATAAAGACGCCAAAGCCCGACTGGGCGTCCTGGAAACCGTCAAGGCCTGCCTGGACCAGGGGCAGCCAGTACGGTCTCTGGGGCTGGATGCCGACCGGCTCGCCCGCTTGTACGATCTGCACCTGCTGACGGTTAAACCGACGCTGTATATCGCCAATGTCGCCGAGGACGGTTTTGACAGCAATCCGCGTCTGGATGCAGTGCGCGATCTGGCGTTGAGCGAGGCGGCCGAAGTGGTCGCCGTATGCGCGGCCATCGAAGCCGAGCTCGTGGAGCTGGATGAGGACGAGCAGCGTGCTTTTCTCGATGAGCTGGGCTTGGACGAACCCGGCCTGAACCGTGTGATCCGCGCCGGCTATCGCCTGTTGGGCCTGCAGACCTATTTTACCGCGGGTGTCAAGGAAGTCCGCGCCTGGACGGTTCCGGTAGGCGCCACCGCGCCGCAGGCCGCCGGGGTGATTCACACCGATTTCGAAAAAGGCTTTATCCGCGCCGAAGTGACCTCGTACGAGGATTTTATCGCCTGTAACGGCGAGCAGGGCGCCAAAGAGGCGGGCAAACTGCGCCTGGAAGGCAAGGACTACGTTGTGCGCGACGGCGACGTCATGCACTTTCGCTTCAACGTCTAACTGGACAGGAGGCAACGGAGTCCCTACAATTTCGCCCTCTTTACGGCGGCCCCGGCCGCCCGTACTACCCTCCATGGCAAGGTAGCTCAGTTGGTTAGAGCACAGCACTCATAATGCTGGGGTCGGCGGTTCGAATCCGCCCCTTGCTACCATAACTTGCTAATAAACAATAAGAAAATATTCCAAGGATTGGGGTACAGGATCGCGGCGGGGCTCTGTGCTCCGCATGTGCTCCACAATATCAGCACGGAGGCTGGCATGCTCATACTCACCCGCCGTCCAGGCGAATCTATCCAGATCGACAACCCTCCTGCCCACGGTTGCGCTCAGTTGGCTACGTCCGCTAGGGAGCCTATCACTGTCACTGTGCTAGGCGTGAAAGGTAACCAAGTCAGGGTCGGTATTGCGGCCCCTGCCGATGTCACCATCCTGCGGGAAGAACTGATCCAGGACAGGGAGTCGGCCTAGTCCTCGACAGGTCCGGGCTGGTGGTGGGCGTGTGCGGCGCTGATCTGGTGGGGCCCGGCCTTGCAGAAATGCGGGTCTTGCAGTACTGTATACCCATACAGTGGTATAATAACGTCAACGCACGTAAAGACGATGTAAAGGCGAATTATGGCGACTGCACAAAATTTACCCACTCCGGGCCTCTCTGAAACCCAGATGAAGGCGGCCAGTCTGCTGGCTCTGGGAACTCCCGTGACCGATATTGCGACGGCATGCGGGGTTACCCGTATGACCATCCACAACTGGCGGAAGCTGCCCGCGTTCCGGGGCCACCTTGAGGACCTGCTGGCCCAGGCCAAGGAGCAGGCGGGGCATGCGATCATTCGGGACATAGTGGAGGCCAAGGAGCTGGTTCTGGGTACCCTGATTGATGTGGCAAGGAATGATTCATCCGGCTCCGCCCGGGTGGCGGCTGCCCGGACTTTAAAGGAATACATGGATCAGGCTGAGGAACGGGCCAAACGTGCCGATAGTGACCTCATGGCGGATAAGTCTGGGGAGATTAAGGCAATTTTGGAGCACATCAGGCAGGAAAAGGCTGATTATGGCTCTGCCCCTCCTCTTACGGACTTGTCTGGGTAGGGGTCTTCCCGGCCGGTTTGCCACCGGCCGGACCCGCCGACGATAGGGTTGAGTTTTTTGACAATGGAGTGAACAGCGGCAATGCAAGGATGCCCGTCGAGGATGCTCAGGGGTGGAGCGCATATCTGACATGCCAACCATCACGCGGCTCCCGCGCAGCATCGTTCCAGCAAATAGCCTGCATTGACCGAAGGACGCTTTTTTACCAGGAGGTTTCATGAAGTTCAGGAATGTCATTTTCGCGCTCGTTGCAATCACGTTTCTTGGGGCGTCTCCGGCGAGGGCAAACGAGCCCCCGTATCCGGAATTCATACAGTTGATGCACAACTTCGAGGAAACCTCTACCGCCTTTATGTTAAACGCAGTCAGCTCGGCCGCATTGGTTGGGCAGGCCCTAACTGTGGAGCCAGACGTTGCGAAGATAAAATCCGCAGCCGCCACCGTTAGTGAGAAAGCGGAGTCACTTGAGAAGGCCTCGACTGAGGTGCAGACATTCCTCACCAAGAACAAGTCCAGCCTGCGCAGCGTTAAAGGCGTGGCCGACAAAATAGAAGCCGATTCAGCCCCCGATAACGTCACCAAGGCCAAGGAGCTGGCGTCTTCACTAGCCGCGTTTGCTGAGACCGCGACCGAACAGCAGTTTACCGTGTATGCGAACGAGGGGTGGGCTAACTCCGGGATTACGGTGAGCCCGGGCGATATCATTTGGGTGAATGCTAACGGCGGTTGGACGGTTTCCAACGCCTATGGTTTAGCAGACTGGAAAGGCTATATCTGCCAGTCTTCAAATATATACAACGTTAATAAGAATGCCCCGCTTGGTGCCCTTCTATACCGTGTCCGCGGTTCGGCCAAATCAGACGGCTACCCCTTGGACGAAAACAAACGCGGCCAAATAGACGCCAGTGGCAGGCTTGAATTCATTATCAATGACTCTGACCGGCGCAATAATCAAGGCCAGCTCGATCTCAAGGTTGTTGTCCTGAATGGAGAAAAACTCAAAGGGCTGGTGCAGCTATTCCAGAACACTAAGGGCGAGAACAAGGAATAAGCATACCGTGCCGATGCTGAGCATTGTTCGGGTACACAAGCTGCTAATAGGGATTCCCCGATGTACCGCTTAAAAATACTGATAACCGTTGTACTAGTAGCCGCCTTATCTGCCTGCGCCACCGTAGACAAAGGCATGATGGCTGTCAGCGATTCGGTTAGCTCAGCAGACCCGGTAACAGGGCAGCGCCAGATTTCCCTTGTATCAGAGCAGGAGGAAATTAACAGAGCCGAAGCCGCAACCCAGCAAATACTGGCCGATGCCAAGCAGAAGGAAATAGCAGTTGACGGCGAGCACTACGAACAGGTTTTGCGGGTATTTAACCGGCTCGTGCAAGTCGCCCACCGCCAACAGCTCCCGTGGGAAGTGCATGTGTTGGATATTGACCAGTTTCAAGCCTTCACTATCGGTGGTGGCAAGGTCTTTGTGTTTTCAGGACTGTTTAACCCGAATATCGGCGTACAAACGGACGACGAACTGGCGGCTGTGCTGGCCCACGAAATCGCACATGTGGCAGCGCGTCATGCCACCGAAGGCCAAGGCAAGTTAATGATAACGGGGCTGGCATCCAAGAGCCTTCGCAAGGATGGCTACGAAGCGGCTTTTACGACCAATCAGGAGGACGAAGCCGACCGGTATTCCGTTATCTATTCGGCGTTGGCGGGTTATGATCCAAAAGCAGGCATTGCCATTTGGAAACGGTTAAATAGTGCATCGGGAAGCTATACAGGAAATATGCTGTACGACCATCCGTTGCCTGACGATCGTGCGCACAACCTAGAGTCCTATGCGGGCTTGGCCGAACAATACTACACACCGGGAGCAATGAACCCCCAGCACGATGAGCTACTGAAGGGCAATGAGGTTTTTGCCTACAAAGAAATCCAAGGTCCTGCGGCAGGCGAAGGCGGCGGATTCGTCGCGCTCCTTGAAACGGCAGCAAACACCTACTCGGAAGTCCTAGACGCAAAGAATGAGCAAGCCAAGCGCCAAATGAAACAACAAAAGCAGCAACAACAAGCCGCGCGCCGTCTGTTGTTTCAGGGACTGAAAATCGCTCCGGCGCAAGGCGGCGGGCAGGGCCTATTCGGAACGGCCGCCAATGCGGCCAGCGACGAGATCAAACAGGCCACTATCGTAGTCGAGTATTGGAGAGGTCAGGCTGTGGTTCGCCAGGACAAAATGCAGTGGCCCGCAATGAATGTTAATGAGCGCCGACAGTTCGGGATTCCTTTGCAGCCGATTCAATACACCTCTGTTTCGATCCGCCCCTTATACGTCCAAGTAGCGGGAGAGTAACGGGAATGCGGTCTTGTTCCCCAGAAATTCGTACACGCTAAAGTGCGCAGCACACTGTATACTGCCTAATGCAAAAGGAGTTGGCTATGTTTGTACACATGACATTCGTGAGAAAGGCTGATCACTCTGCCCGCGGTGAAAATTACGAAATTCTTGTTTATCGAGTGCAAGAAACGAATGAATATAGGATTTATGTCGCAAAGAACAGATTCGGCGTTGGCGTAGATTTCGTTGCATCGGACAAAGTGGTCGTCGATAGCGGAGGCAGCGCGATCGACGAGCTTATTAATACCGCTAAAGGCGATATCGATAGGAATGAGTTCGGCCTTTACGGCTCCTGACCATATTATATTATCGTGATGGGCGCGACACAGTTGCTGCAACTGTAGGAGCGCTTTCCTGATACGCTCGCCAAATATTCGGGTGATCCTCTTCTAGCCACTGCCGCATTCCATGATTGGAAAACAGTACCGTCGTGTCTTCTAAGAATTTGGCCACAACATCCACATTTTTTATTGGATCTGGCCGACCTTTCGGCCAGTTACAGAAGCTGTAAATAACGGCCACCGAATGGTAGTCCAGAGGCGTGGGCATATTGACAGTGGTCGGTGCCGAGCCGCCGCCTGCTAGTGCCGACTTAATCTGATGCTGCACACTTCCTCGAAAATAGTCCACATCGAAACCTGTTATCTTTGGGTGTAGCATGTCAAAGAATTTCTTTTTCCAATATTCTTCGCGCTCAGAAAGTATAACCTTGTGGTCATCTTGCGATACAAGGTGCTTTATTTCTTCATAAGCTAGCAGTGTACGTGCCGTAGAAAGCCATGTTAACCGGTCATTCGGCGGTCTGTGTTTGCCACTCATTAACAGCTCAAAGGCGCGCTCAAGGGTGCCGACTGCTTCATCAAGATAACTTTTGGACTTTCTAGCAAGTTCGTCTCCCAATGCCTTTTGAACTGCATGACGGAAGTTCATATACGCTATAACAGCACCAACAGCGATTAGTAGCGGGCCAGCGGCTTGCAGTAGGTGTAACCATGACACATCGGGGGCTGCACCAAGAGCAAATACCCCAACTAGGCAGGCCGCCAGAATGCCGAGAATTATTCCGAATACGGCGAATTGGTCTTGATCGCATCCCATCATAGCCTACCCCGATTCTGTGCCCCCTCTACACTTTCCCGGCGCACAGCCCGTTCCGCGCAATCGGATGATTACAGCCACTGTAGCGGCAGCTTTCACTGAAGCTATAAGGGGTGTGGGGGTATTCTAAATCCGCAGGTGGCCCGTTTTCATGCAACTAACGATGTTGATGGCCCTACAAATGGCTAGGCTTTTCCAAGGAAATCTTCCTCGGTCATAGCGATAATGTTTTTTCCAGCGCCGACACCCCACAAGCGTTTTACACTGCAATCAAACGCGCTTACCAGTGTTGGGTCTTCGGCGTCTCGGAGTTTCTTTAACAGCTCCGAGAAGTGGTGCTTTACGCCTTCAAACATGCGAACGGGATTTGCCACTATTGAGCACGACGGAACGGTCATATTCAATGTGCCGTCTGGGTTCTTGGGATATGTCAGATAGAAGGTCTTCGCACCGTCTCGGCTATAATGGGCCTTGTGAGTGGGGAGCCCCGCGTGTGCCACACCGCACCTAAGATTCTTGTAGATCGTGTGCCTCATCCTCTAGCTTATAGAGGCTCTGATCCTTTGCGTATTTGCGGTACACCCAAGCGGCACCGACCCGAACCATCTCGGCACTGACATCCAGGTTATCAACATAGATGCGCCCGACGATGCGTTGGTAACGGTCTATGTCGACGAACTTAACTGCTACAGGCTTCTTAAATGTGAGGTCAGACAGGGTCTGCTTGGCACGATTGCCGTATGGCTGTCTGCGCTCAGGAGTATCGATGACCGTACCCCCGTAATCCGAGCCATGCGGGATGTGGGATTTCCCTATAATTCTGACCCAGGAAGGTTCCAACATGAAGCGCAAGCGCTATGTTGAAGAACAGATCCTTGCCATGTTGCATGAGGCTGGGGCGTCCATGCCCTACCTTGGGCTTAGGCATGGCGGTCAATCACGCAGTGGCGACTGTCTGCTGGTCAACGGCTTCTTCTAAAGCGGTTCTGGCTTTATCTAGTATGCGTTTCGCCTTGGCAAGCACAGCGACAGTGGCGTCCATATCCAGAAGGCCTTCGTTAAATACTCTAAAGTCTTTATTTAATAGCGCAACCGTGACTGATCGACCAGAACCTAGTCGTTTAGGCTTAGTAATGTGCAGATCGAATTCGGAAGAGAGTTTGATTAGCGTTTTTGACCAGCTTGCATAGTGAGACCTCGGCGGTGGGGTTGCAGTCTTTAGCTTAAAGACCAGCCTGTTAACGTTTTCATTGCCTTCCAGCTGAACGTGGCTTGTTAAGCCGTTTGCCGTATTAAAATTCCACCAAAATCCCATAAACCCGCCAGTCTGATTCGGGATATATTTCCAATTACATGCGGTATCGTTCTGACCGAGTATCTCTTTCAATGCCATGTAGAACCCAGTCCAGGAACTTTTTGTCCATTTCTCTTTTGGCATTGTTCGATAACTTTGTACATTTGTCTCCAAGTCGTTTAAGTAGGTTTTGAAGTCATTATATATGTCACTATGCGTCTGAGTGTATTGGTTTAATATTCCGAGGAAGTCGGTGCGTGTAAAGACACGATAGCCATCGTCTTCGACCTTTATATAGTTGCTCTGATCATGCGTTTTGAAAAATATACGAACAACATCGCACTCGCTGAATTCCTTCCGAGAGCAAATCTGATTGTAATAACGCTCTAGCTGACCCGAGTGTGCACCCGTATTTGTCTTATCTTCGATTATGATAGGAAGTCGATTATTTATAACGCATAGAATGTCAATATTCTCGTATTGCTTCTTAATCTCTATGGATTCAATTAACGGCGTCGCTCGACCGTCCTTAGCGAAGAACGCAGTTAATAGAGCTGTACCACAAGCATGCAACTCGCTGTTCACGTCTTTGTACTCTGGCGAGGCCCATTTGAGTAACCAGCAGATAAAGGCGTCTTGCGACAATTCACTCGTTGCGTAAGAAAATAAATTGGGCGACATAACCATTCTCATCTCTTGCTCGGCGTTTAGTCTCTTATCGTCCCTAGAAAGGCCTGCTTTAGCCCCGATGGGACAAAGAGAGCTATATAAGTTGTCGATATATAGAATTTAACCCTGAGAACTGTAGTAGAGAGCCTATATCTGATGCATTGGTCACCAAAAGGTGCCTGGGCGTAGATCCGCCCAATCCGAATAGTGACCCGAATAATCTTTGATATTGGAATAGAGTGGGTATAGATGAATATCATGTTTTGCAAACAATTTATGAATACGTTTAGTGCGTCTGAACTAGAAGAGTTGGTCGAGTATTCGTCCGCTATATGGGCAAATGAAGGAGGGGAGGCTAATTGCCTTCTCATCTCTGCGGAGGACTTTATGGCTGAGGTATGCCTGTGTCCTCCTGAACATGACGACGTTGAAGTAGTTATTCTTCCGAGTAACGGGAGAACCGAGGCTCAACGCATCACAGATAGAGAACTGATACTGATGCTGCGAGACAGTTGTCCGAAACATATTTCCTACATTGAGCTTTAATTAGATAAAAAGGTGATGTGGCGATATACGTAGAGAGAAAATACAATTAAGGACTTGGTTCCACTGTGTTGCTAGACGAGGAATATGAAAGAATCATTAATTTACGTCGCTGCCAGATCAATCCACGGAAAGGGGTTATTTGCTAAAGACCACATCTACGCAGGTGACTTGATCGGTATCCTCAAAGGTGTTTCCACAACTGTGGATGGCGAGCACGTTCTTTGGCTGGATGAGAAAAACGGATTTCACGTTCATTGTGATCTGCGATTCATAAATCATAGCGATATCCCGAATGCAGTGTACTACGACACCTTGGAAGTGTGTGCGTTGAGGGATATTGCGCCCGGAGAGGAGATTACCCGCGACTACCTCGGTAGGTGAGGCGTGACTAGTTGGGAATACCCCTGGTGTGAAGGGCGGGCAGTGGAGCCTGCAATTTTGTCACCGAACCCCAAGTCTCCAGCGGGGCGACTTGGGGGGGCTCAAGGCGATTGCAAGAGCGCCTCAGCGGTAATGGTGGATGGAGAGGGGTCCGGCACTCAGAGGTGGTCTGCTATCTTTAACTGGCGAAAATTCTGATCCTCTGGTGGCGCAGTCCGCACTTTTGGGCACATTCCAGAAAATGTGGGTTTCGTGAGCTTTTCGGGAATCAGTTCAGCACGGTTAAGCATTGTTACGCACTTGTGCAACGGTCGCCTAGACATATAGTAAATAAAAACAATATGTTAAATAGCGAACAGTGCTCTCATAATGCTGGGGTCGGCGGTTCGAATCCGCCCCTTGCTACCATACCCTGGCTATCCAGCGGCATCGCGCCCGGGTTTGTAGGAAATAGCCGTCAACGCAGCATTTCCCTGCGCCACGTCGCAGATTGCGCGGCACGTAGCCGCCCGCCATCGATATCATTAACCGACGGTTAATCCGCTCGAATCGGCGCCAGTGGCTAAGCCGCCACGGTGGCGGATATTTTTATAGTGGCTGATTTCGAGTACTATAAATGTAATAGGCAATTCTTTAAGGTGTGCATGGAAATCGATTCCTTATCTGAGTCGGCGCAACTTGCGCCACATGGCTTTGTCGCGCTGAGTCGTTTTGCCATGGCCAATGGCATGGAGTCAGAGGTTCTTGCCGCCTTTTGTCAGCGGCCGCACATGGTAGATGCCGTCGAAGGATTTCGGCGCATGGAAGTTATTCAACCGGCCGAAGATGCGAGTGAGTTCTGGTTGATTACCTACTGGAGCGATGAAGGCAGCTATCGGCGCTGGCATCGCAGCCACGAGTACGGCGACTCTCACGCCGGCATCCCCAAGGGCCTCAAGCTGGTTCGCGGGCGCACTCAGGTGCGCTACTTTCATCATGTCTGCTCCTGAGTCTGTTCGGGATAGCTATTTCGAGTGTGACTTTGTTCACGCGCGCAACGAGATTGCAGCGAAGGTTGTTGAGCGTCAATTTGCCGCCTTCCCCGGGCTCAACATACGCTTCGGTGAAGCGGGCCGGGGTAAGTGCGAGGCGGACGCGTGCTACCATATTTTATACCTCGCCGAGGCGGTGGCGGCACGCAGCCCGACGCTGTTTCAAAATTATACCCTATGGCTGAAGGGCCTTTTGTTCGGTTTGGGGATAGCGACCGAGGACCTGGTACGCCAATTGGAGTTTCTCGCCCAAACACTTGAGGAGCTCGAGGGGAGTCAGGATGCGCAACTCGGCGCCGATTACCTGCGTCAGGTGCTGGATGGGGTGGCGGCATTGCCGAATATGCCCGACTCCTATCTGCGGGATCAGAACAGCTGGTCGGAGTTGACGGCGCAGTTACTCGATCTGCTGTTAAGCTGTCAGCGTGCTCAAGCCATTGAGCTGATCGAGCGCGCAATGAAAAACGGCACTGATCTGGTCGATCTCTATCTGGAGGTCTTTCAGCCGTTGCTGCGCGAGGTCGGGCGGCTATGGCAAATGAACCGCCTGACGGTCGCGCAAGAGCATTATTGTACCGCCGTGGTGCAATTGCTGATGGGACGGTTTTCGGCGGATATATTTGGCGCCGAACGCGTCGGTTATACCGTCGTCGCCGCTTGTGTAGGCGATGAACTGCATGAAATCGGATTGCGAATGGTGGCCGATTGTTTTGAAATGTCCGGCTGGGACAGCCACTTCCTCGGCGCCAATGTGCCGACCAACGACTTGCTGGATATCTTGGACAGCAGCAATGCCGATGTCTTATGCCTGTCGGTAACCCTTGCCACTCACCTGCCGATCGCGCGCCACATTATCCACCAGGTGCGCAGCGCACCGACGCTCGGTCAGATAAAAATCGTCGTCGGCGGTTATCCGTTCAACGCTCAAAAAGAGCTCTGGCGGCGCGTCAACGCCGATGGCTCCGCGCCGGATGCACGCGCCGCTATCGAATTGTGCAACCGGCTCGTCGAGGGTTGAGCGTGGAGGACGCCGCGGTTCAGGGTCTGGCGTTCATCTGTGACAGGGAGGGTGCGTTGCAGCATTGGCTGCGCGATGATTTCGGCCTGGCGCAAGTACACCATGGTGACGTGCCGTTTATTCGCTTTCTCGATGAGTCAAGCCAGAGCAAGGGGCTGCAATTTCTCTCGCAGTTGAAAAAAGGTGGCGCCGCGGTCGACTGGGAGCTGTGCTTTTCGCTTGCCGGTAAGGCCCGTGCGTTGAGTGTCGGGGGCCTGGAGAACGGCATCGAAACGATGGTTTTAGCCGCACACTCCGCCAGTGCGTTACGCACGCTGTGCCGCGAACTGGCCGTCAGCAGACCCGAATGCTCCGCAGGCTGCCTCGAAATACTCGGTGTCTGTGACGAGTCTTCCACTGTCGCAGAGGAAGCCGATATCTACGCTGACTTCATGCGCATGTACAATGACTTCGCGCGGCTGCAGCGTGAATTTGCCAGTCAGAACGCTAAACTGCGCAGGCTCGATGCCGAAAAGGACCGCATTATGGATATGGCGGCGCACGATCTACGCAATCCTCTCCATGTGATCACGCTGTTGGCCTCGGGGCTGTCCCGCCAGGCCGAGGAGCGACTGAGGCCAAACGAGTTATCGGCGTTGCATAAAGTGATCGAGACGGCCCGTGATATGGGGCGCCTGATCAACAATATCCTGGATGTTTCGCGTTTTAATCCGGGGCCGCCAGGTTTGCACCTGCAGCCGGGGAATCTGCATGAGCTGGTGTGCGGGCGCATTGAGCTGATTCGACCCATGGCGAATGCCAAGCGCATCGACATCGCTTTCAGTAGCGAAACAGATGTTCCCATGGTGTCTTTCGACGCGGCGCGGTTACAGCAGGTTATGGACAACCTGCTTAGCAACGCACTGAAGTTTTCGCCCACCGACACACAAGTGCAGGTGCGTCTCGTTTACTCCGACGATGGAGTCGTGGTGGAGGTGGCCGATCAAGGGCCGGGCGTCCCGGAAGGCGAATTGACGCAAATATTCCAACCCTTCACTAAAGGGTCGGCCCGCCCGACTGATGGTGAGGCGAGCAGCGGCCTGGGATTGGCGATCTGCCGCAGTATCATGGAAGCTCACCGCGGCAAAATATGGGCCGAGAACAGTTCTCACGGGGGGGCGGCTATCAAGTTCTCGTTGCCGACGCGGCAGGAAAAAGCCGGCGCGCATGGAGGTTAATGCAGCGCTCTGTAATGAGGGAAGGGGCGCCGCGTGACTATGCTGAATTATGCCGAATACATCAAAATATTTATCGGACTCCTGGCAATCGTAAATCCCCTGGGGGTGATACCTTTATTTATCAGCATGACGGCTGATGAGAGTGACCGTGAGCGTCGCCAGACGATCAAGATGGTGGCTTTCGGCGTAAGCGTTATCTTGCTGGTGACGCTGTTTTTCGGTGAGCTGATATTGGAATTCTTCGCTATCACCATTGACTCGTTCAGGGTCGGCGCCGGTATTCTCATTTTGTTGATGGCCATCGCCATGTTGCACGCCAAAACCAGCCTGATCCGACAGACGGACGAAGAAGCCGATGAATCGATCGAGAAGGAGTCGGTCGCCATCGTGCCGTTGGCCATGCCGCTGTTAGCCGGCCCGGGCGCTATTGGCACGGTGATATTATCGGCGCACAAGGGCGCTGGCGTCGGCCATTATATGGTTCTCATTCTGGGGATTTCAGCCTTGAGCCTGCTGGTTTGGCTGGTGCTGCGCCTGTCACCCTGGATAGCTCGGCGTATCAGTGCCACCGGGATCAATATTTTCACGCGCATTATGGGGCTGATACTGGCGGCGATTGCCGTCGAATTTATCGCCAACGGTCTCAAGGGGCTGTTTCCAGGGCTTGCCTGAGGGCGGCTCCGGGCCTTCACCTGTCGCCCAAGCCGGCTGGGGAGTTACCGCGGCGAGGGGGGGAGGCTATCGAGGACTTTTTTGCCGTCAGACGCGGCTGGCGTTTAGGCCGGTCGCCAGCCACCGTCAAAAACGTTCAAATCCTCTTCGGAGAGCCGGCGCTTGACGTACAGTTTATCCAGCGTCTCCTGCGTGAGCGTTTGCGGCTGGCCGTTGCTGTCGGTGTAGGTCCATTGGCCGTCGATGACCAATCGAAACAGGGTTTCCATGATGTCGTCGAGGCGGATGGCGTGTTGCTTGGCCATCCGGTGAAAGTCCTCCAGGTCCAATGCTTGGCCCTTTAGCCTGAATGTCTCGCTGGCCAGCGAGGCCAGGGCGACGTCCCACTTGGGCATGTTTTCTTCCGGGTTTGGCATTGACGAGGCTCCTGGCTGTTTGTCGCTAGTGTAGCCGAGCCGGCAGAAATTTTCCTGATAAGAGCGTGCCGAGACGGTTGACAGGCTTCACCAAGGGGTGCTCGATCCCGCGGATGCCGCCTCGGGCTTGCTGCGCGGTGGATAGGCCGGCTGTAGGGCGCCGGTCAGCCGTGGGAGCCGGTTTGGACATTTTTTAGTCGCAATGTCGCCAAAACCAGACACAAATTGACCTCGATCGTAATCATTGTTTGCATGGACGTTTTTCCTGGGTTAGAACGATATTTGTTGGGTTTTGGTGGGGTTCGGCCGGAAAAGTGTCCGGGTATACCCGACACTCTGGCCCGGATTTAGTCAATATATAATACAAGGAGGCAGTGATGACCCAAGTTCAGCAGTTTCAGCGCCGGATTGCCGCTCTATTTGTCGTATCGATCCTCTGGGTTGCGTTTGTCGCGTCTATGTACGCCACCACGACTTAAAGCAAGGCTCGAGCGGCCACGCCGGCTTCCCATGCGGGGCGGCTCGGGGGCCAGCCTTGCTCGAAGAGCCCCACAGGTCCGCTAGCGGCTAACGCCCGGGCGCGTAGGGGTGGGCGCTCGGCTTCTGGGGCTTTTTCTAAAGTTGTTGAAAGTAAGCGGCTTCTTGCTCGCTTAGCTGAGCTTCGTTGGTCTCGTCGACTGTCGTCGGGCTCGCCACGGCGTGCGCCAGGGGTCTGGGTCCGGAGGCGATGGCGTCAGCCGGGTTTGCCACCGTCTCGCGATCCAGCGCTTCGAGGAGCAGCCCCATGTTCTCGTTGACGCGCAATACTTTGGCGGTAAACAGACGCAGCATCTGGTCGCCGCGCAACACCGCCTGGTAACCCGGAGGCGGTTCGGCGGTAATCACCATCAGGCGCGGTTTCTTCTGCTGTTGGTCCAGGGCGGGATAAACCTGGTTGACCCAGGGCAGCGCCACGCTCAACTGATCGCTCGCATGCAGGCCGCTCACCAGTGCGGCTTGACTGTCATGCAGGTCAAAGCTGATCAGCACCGGGCGCGCATCGGCATCGGCGAGTAAAATAGGGTGGCCATCCCAGGGCAGTTTGGATTCGAGCAGACGACAGCCGTCGCCGGCCAGTTGATCGGCCGCGTCGATCAGCAGGGCGCGCAATTGCTCGCTGTCACAGTGATCCACCGCCTGTATATGAAGATTCATAGTGCCTGTCGTCCCGTGTCGCCCACCGTGCTGACATAGCTGTAGAAGCCGCTGCGCAGCAGACGTTCGCAGATACGGCTGAGAAAATTCTGCCGGTGAGGCCCGGGCTGGTTCTGGCCCTGAATCACCTGTTGTGGCAAAAAGCCGAGATTCAACAGCGGTATGTCCAGAAAACGCAGCGCCCCCACCGCCAGCTTGCGGAAGTAGCGCCAGGCCGCGTGTTGGTCGCGCGGTCCGATCATGACAACGCCGATATCCACCGGATGCGCCGCCGCCAACTGTTTGATATCGAGGTAGGCCGCCTTCACGCCGGCCAGACTCGCGGGCACCAGCAGCACCACGTGGTCAAAGCGCTGCCGGCTGAAGGTCGCCGGCACCGTGGTCGCCAGCAGGCACAAGGCTTTAGCGTGCCCCGCCGTCGTGCTGTGCACGTCTATCCTCTGCGCCGCCGCCAAGGACTGCCAGTGGCAGTGCTGTCGGCGCTGCGTGAGTACCTCACAGAGTTCCCGTATCACCCACTCCTGTTTGCTGTCGTGGAGCAAAAAAGGAATCACCCGGCGGCTATCAACGGCCGGTCCCGGGGGCGGTGCGCTGTTCGGGAGAGGAGGGCTGAGTTTCGCCGGGTGATCGGAGGGAAGCGGCCGCCGCTGCCAGGCTGGATTGAGCTGGCTGGTCATCACAGGGGCACCGGAACTTGTAACAGCGAGTTGATGCCGCCCAGGTCGTTGGGTATTTCACAGGGATTGGTCGGGTCGGCATGCCATTTGCCGTCGATCAGCAGCCGATATTCATAGATGCCGGGCTCGGCGGTAAATACTTTCTGCCAGCGGCCGTTGAGTTTCCGTGTCTCGACGTCCTGATCCGGAATCCAGTCGTTGAAATCGCCCGCCAGTTGCAGACGGCTGCAGTCGATGTCGTTGAAGGTCAGTACCACCATCTGTCGGAGGGCTTTTTCGCGGCTCAGGCTCATGCTCATTTCCTCGCGGCTCGTTATGGGGTGAAAACGGGTGCCGCTGTTCAAGCGGCAGTCGGTCATCTGTTAAGGGCGCTCAGGTCGGTGGCAGCAAACCGGCCGGGCCAACGCGCGTCATCGTCTCGCCTGTAGTGCGGTGATTAAATCAGGTCACGGTTCCTCGTTTGTGCATGCCGGTGGAAAACAGCTCGCATTGTTGCGGTTGGTGCTGCTGCATGTTTTCGACTTCCGCGGCCAGTTCGGCGATCGGAAAAACCCATTCCTGGCCGGTAAGCGCGTCAAAGGCGCTGTCGCCGTGAAAAACCAGCACCACCTCTCCGGTGACCACCAGCGACAATTCCGCCAGCGGACGGTCCGCGGCAGGGAGAAAACGGCTAAGGGAGTCCAGGCACTTGCGTATGCGTTGCAAGGAGAGGCCCGCGTCCAACAGGCGTCTGGCGGCACGCAATACCACCAGGTCGACAAAGGTGTAGCGGGCGTGACCGCCAGGGGTAGTGCGCTGGGAGCGAATCAGGCCGGTTTTGCGCCAATAATCGAGCTGACGGCTGCTGAGCCCGGTGAGTTTGCTGGCCTGCTGGCGAGTGAACCAAGCTTGTATCACGCCCGTCCCCTGCTGGGTGATTAGCTCAAGTGTCGCAGGCTTTTAGGTAATGTCAAGGAAAAAGTGACAAGAAAAGGCGTTTTTGTCACTTTTGCCCTCTCTGAAAGGGGACTTGTGACCCTGGCCGCCAGCCAGGGCCACAAGCACTGCCCTGCCGGATCTTCAGCGTCCGACGGTATTGGGCAACACCGGTGAGGTGAGGCCCTGTTGCGTGGCAAACCAGGCCGCGACATTTTTTATGTCTTGTTCCGACAGACTGGCGGCGAAACCGGACATGATGGGGTTTTTGCGTGCGCCGTTCTTGTACGCCTGCAGGGCGTGAACCAGGTAGTCGGCGTGTTGCCCGGCGAGACGAGGATACTGTGCATTACTGCTGTTGCCGTCTGCACCGTGACAGGCCTGACAGGTCTCACCGGCGATCTTCTTGCCGGCGCTGGCGTCGCCTGCGGCTTGCACCGACAGACTGAATGCGGAAATCACCGACAGCATGAGCCATTTATTGAGTGTTTTCATCTTGAGTTTCTCTCTCATGCCTAGTTACCACCTTGTTCGAAGTAGGCGGCGATATCCTGCATGTCCTGTTCGCTGAGCGTGCTTGCCTGGGCCTGCATGGTGCCGTGTTTGCGCTGAGCTTTGGCGTATTCCTGCAAGGCGGTGACAATATAGGCGGCGTGCTGCCCGCCCAGCTTTGGCACGTGGTAGGTTGGATAGACATTGTTGTAATCGGGAATGCCGTGACAGCCCATGCAGGTAAAGGCTTTGGTCTTGCCGGCGGCTGCGTCCCCGGCGGCCCAAGCGCCCGCCGACAGGCCGCCGGCGGCCAACAGCGCCAGGCAAGCTATATAATTTACTTTCATAGTCCTCACTCTCGTCTTTGGTGTGTACGGTCGCTGCGCGTGAACAGCATCTGCAACGCTTCCGGCAAGCACTTTAGTGTCTTCTTGTGCCGGACGTGCGCCATTATACGGGCGCTATTATAGCAGAGCCTACCAGCTGATATAGCTGTAACCCTGTTCCTGGAGCGTCATCAGATCATCGGCACCAATGTCAACGATTTCGGCGAACTCCAGCAGGTCGGATTTGTCCCAGCCAAGCGCCTTCATGGTATTACCGCAGGCGTGAAAACTGACGCCGTAGGCGGCCAGACTGGAGACGCGCTGGCGGACGATCTTCGGGATCGGGCGACCCGGTTGTTTGCCGAGGATGTGCAGGCCGGGGCCGATCGCGGTCACCACCAGGTGGATATTGTCTGAGTACTTGCGCAGCAGAGCGCCGACGGAGAACAGCACGTGCTCCATGTAATCGACGTCGGCTTTGTTGAACTGGTAGACCAGTTTGTGGGCGGGTTCACCGAACAGTTCAACGTCTCCGGATTGGGCCTTGGCGCCGGGCGTAAACAGGGCCAGCCCGCTTGTGGCGCCGAGCCATTGCAGGAGGCGTCGGCGTTGGATTTCTATGCTCATCGGTTGTCCTCTGTCAGGTGATATTCTGTGGCTGTGGTTGTAATTATACGACTTATACAGAGCTTGGCTGGTTCCCGCCGCCAAGCCATGGCGGTGTAGAATAAGCGCTTTGCGCCGGAGTTCGACCGAATTTACCATGACACACGGCTCTACCGCTGTCGATGCGCGGCTGCTGCAGCAATTGACACAGTCACTGGACGATTGTCTGGCACGGGATATTCCCGCTTTGCGCAGGCAGATACATAAGTTGCAGGCGCGTTGTGCCCGCGGTCAGCCCATCGACCGGGCGCTGGGGCGCCTGCAAGGCGAGGTGCACAGTTCGGCGCACCATGTTGCCCAGCGTCGTGAGGGGCTACCGGTGCCGGATTTTCCCTTGGCGCTGCCGGTAGTGGCGCGCCGCGATGACATTCTGGCGGCGCTGGATGCACACCAGGTGGTGGTGGTGTGTGGCGAGACCGGCTCGGGAAAAACCACCCAGTTGCCCAAGCTGTGCCTGCAGTTGGGGCGCGGCAGCCGCGGTAAGATCGCCCACACGCAACCGCGACGACTGGCCGCGCGCAGTCTGGCGGCGCGCATCGCCGAGGAGTTGCACGGTCGCCTCGGTGAGCAGGTCGGTTACAAAATCCGCTTCCAGGACCGGGTGCGCGACAGCACCTACGTGAAGGTTCTCACCGACGGCATGTTGTTGGCCGAAATCCAGTCAGATTCAGAACTGCGTGAATACGACACCCTGATAATCGATGAAGCGCACGAGCGCAGCCTGAACATTGACTTTCTGCTGGGCTATCTGCACCGTCTGCTACCGCGCCGGCCCGATCTGAAACTGATTATAACTTCCGCGACCATCGATCCGCAGCGCTTTTCGAAGCACTTCAACGGGGCTCCGGTGATTGAAGTGTCAGGGCGTACGTACCCGGTGGAGATTCGCTACCGGCCGGTGCAGGCCGAGGACGAAGAGCAAGCGGCAGGCGCCAGCGGCCAGCCGCTGCTGGCGGCAATTGACGAGCTCGCCGCCGAGGGCCCCGGCGATATCCTGGTATTTCTTCCCGGCGAACGGGCGATACGCGAAAGCGCCGAGCTGCTACGCAAGCACCATCCGCCGCACACCAGTATTCTGCCGCTCTATGCGCGTCTGTCTGCGGCCCAGCAAAACGAGGTGTTCGCGGCTCATGCCGGCCGACGCATTGTGCTGGCGACTAACGTCGCTGAAACGTCCCTGACAGTACCCGGTATCCGCTACGTGGTCGATACCGGAGCGGCGCGAATCAGCCGCTACAACTACCGTACCAAGGTGCAACGATTGCCTATCGAAGCGGTCTCCCAGGCCTCGGCCAATCAGCGCGCGGGCCGTTGCGGTCGGGTCGCCGCCGGCATTTGCATCCGTCTGTACAGCGAAGCGGACTATCTGGCACGCGATGAATTCACCACCGCTGAAATTCGTCGCACCAATCTGGCTGCGGTTATCCTGCAGATGATCCATCAGGGTCTGGGCGACATTGAGGACTTTCCGTTTGTCGAGCCGCCGGACCCGCGCTTCATTCGCGACGGCTACAAATTGTTGCAGGAACTGGGCGCGGTCGACGCGCGTAACCGCCTGACCCCGCTTGGCAGCCGCATTGCGCGACTGCCGGTCGACCCCCGCCTGGCGCGTATGCTGCTGGCCGCGCACGACAACCGCTGTCTCAGCGAGATGCTGATTATTGTCTCGGTGCTGGAGTCGTCCGATCCCCGCGATCGCCCGCTGGAGCACCGGCAGGCGGCGGACCAAAAGCATGCGCTGTTTGTCGATCCGCGCTCGGATTTTAGCAGTTACCTGAAGCTGTGGAAGGCTTACGCCGAGCAGTCCCGCCACCTGTCACAGAACAAGCTGCGCAAGTGGTGTCGGGAGCATTTTATCTCCTCATTACGCATGCGCGAATGGCTGGATATCCACCGGCAGCTGCAGGCGCGGGTGCACGCCCTGGGGCTGTCCGGTAATGCCGAAGCGGCCGACTATCAGGCCATTCACACGGCATTGCTCAGCGGTTTGCTGGGCAATGTAGCCATGCACACCGGCGCCGACGAATATTTGGGCGCGCGAAACCTGAAGTTCAATCTTTTTCCCGGTTCGGCGTTGGGTAAGAAACGCCCGCGCTGGCTGGTCGCGGCCGAACTGGTTGAAACCGGCAAGCGTTACTTGCGCAGCGTCGCGGCGATAGAACCCGAGTGGCTGGAGCCGTTGGCCGCGCATCTGCTGAAACGCAGTTATATCGAGCCGCACTGGGAGAAGCGCCGCGCCGCGGTGGTGGCTTTTGAAAACCTCAGCCTGTATGGCCTGCCGCTGGTGCAGCGGCGTAAAGTCGACTACGCAAAAATCGACCCGCGGGTAGCCCGCGAGCTGTTTATTCGCCATGCTCTGGTGTACGGTGAGTGGCAGCTGCGCGAGCCTTTTGTCGAACACAATCGCGCGCTGCTCGACGAGTTACAGCATCTCGAAGCAAAGTCGCGCCGGCGCGATCTGATTGTCGATGAACAGCAGCTGGATGATTTCTTCGATCAGCGGGTAATTGATGCGGTCGTCGATCTGAGCAGTTTTCGGCGCTGGTGGAAGCAAGCGGGCAAACAACAGCCGGAGTTGCTCTTTTTGCAGCCCGAGGTGGTGATGCAGCACGACGCCACCGCTATTAATGCAGAACAGTTTCCGGATAGCCTGACCGTGCGCGGTTTGCAGTTGGCGCTGCGCTATCACTTTGAACCCGGCAAAGAGCGCGATGGGTTGCGTGTACAGGTACCGCTGGTAGCACTCAACCAACTGCAGCCGGCCGATTTCGACTGGCTGGTGCCGGGGCTGCGAAAGGCGAAGTGTGTGGCGCTGATCAAGTCGCTGCCCAAGGTGCTGCGACGTCACTTTGTCCCGGCCCCGGATTTTGCCGAAGCTTGTCTCCAGGCCGCCGAGCAAGCGAGCGGCAGCCTGAGTGATTTCCTCGCCGCGCAGCTGCAGCGCATCAGCGGCATCGAGGTGCCGGTGAGCGCCTGGCGAGTAGAGCAGGTGCCGGCGCACCTGCACGCGGTGTACGAGGTGCTCGACGCCAAGGGGCGAGCCTTGGCGCAGGGCCGCGACCTGGCGGCTTTACAGCAACAGTTCGGCGACCGGGCGCAGCAGGGCTTTGCCGGGCGATCGACCGCCGTCTACGAACGTATCGATGTGCAGGATTGGGATTTCGGTGAGTTGCCCGCGCACATAGAATTTGTGCAAGAGGGCGTACGCCTGCGCGGCTACCCGGCCTTGACGCAGCGTGAACAGCGTATCGACCTGTGCCTGTTCGACCGCCCCGGCGAGGCTGCGGCGGCGCATCGGGACGGGCTGTTGGCGCTGTTTCGCAAGCACTCGGGCCCTATCGTGCGGGACATTCGCCGGGCGGTAGCGGATTTTGATAAGCAGACCTTGTGGTTCAGCACCACCGGCGCCGCCGGGGTGTTGTTGGCGGACCTGGAGCGCGCCGCTCTGCAGGCCGCCTTTCTGCCCGAGGGCGACCAGGCGATCACCGACGCGCAGAGCTTCCAGCGGCGGCTGGCAAGCGGGCGTCGGCGACTGCTCAGTGATGCCGTGGCCATTGGCGCGCACAGCTATCAGGCGCTGCAGGCCTATCAACAGGTCAGGCGAAAGCTCAAAGAGCCGCTGGCGCCGGCGTTGCTGGCGGTAGCGGGCGAAGTGCAGACGCAGGTGCAACAGTTGGTCTACGCGGGTTTTCTCAGCGCCACGCCGTCGGCTTGGCTGCCGCACCTTGCGCGCTACCTGCAGGGGGCGCTACGGCGCTTGGAACAGGCCGGGAGCAACCTGGCGCGGGACCGGGAACAGGCGCGATTGGTCGCGCTGCACTCGGAGCGCTACAGCCAGGCGCTGGCGCGGGGCACGAGCAGTGGGCAGTTGGTTCGCTTGCGCTGGCTGATCGAGGAGCTGCGCGTATCGCTGTTTGCGCAATCGCTGGGCACCGCGGAAAAAGTCTCCGCGCAACGGTTGGATCGCCTGTGGCGAGAACTCGGCGGCTGAGGTCGGCTCAGGGTTGGTAGCGCTGGAAGATCAGCGTGGCGTTGGTGCCGCCGAAACCGAAGCTGTTGGACATCACCGTACGCAGACCGGCGTTCTCTTTTAGTGTCCGCTGAACCGGAAACCCCTCGGCGGCCGGGTCGAGCTGCTGGATATTGGCCGAGGCGCAGATGAAGTCGTGCTTGAGCATCAGCAGCGAGTAGACCGCTTCCTGCACACCGGCCGCCCCCAGGGAGTGACCGGTCAGCGATTTGGTCGAACTGACCGGCGGAATCTGCTCGCCGAAGACTTCGCGAACGGCTTCCAGTTCTCGCAGATCCCCGACCGGGGTGCTGGTGCCGTGGGCGTTGATGTAGTCGATGTCGCCCTCGACCCCCGCCATGGCCTGCTGCATGCAGCGCACGGCACCCTCGCCGGACGGCTGCACCATATCGTAGCCGTCGGAAGTGGCGCCGTAGCCGACCAGTTCCGCGTAGATGTTTGCACCGCGCGCCAGAGCGTGCTCCAGTTCCTCGACCACCAGCATGCCGCCGCCGCCGGCGATGACAAAACCGTCGCGGGTGGCGTCGTAGGCGCGGGAGGCGGTTTGCGGGGCGTCGTTATATTTGGAAGACAAGGCGCCCATGGCGTCAAACAGCAGCGTCAGGCTCCAGTGCAACTCCTCGCCGCCGCCGGCGAAAACGATGTCTTGTTTGCCCATCTGGATCAGTTCACAGGCGTTGCCGATGCAGTGTGCGCTGGTAGAGCAGGCGGAGCTGATGGAGTAGTTGACGCCCTTGATCTTGAACGCGGTCGACAGACAGGCGGAGTTGGTGCTGCCCATAGTCCGCGGGACCATGAACGGGCCCACCTTTTTAGCGCCTTTCTGGCGCAGCAGGTCGACCGCCAGCGTCACGTTCTCGGTGGAGGTGCCGCCGGAGCCGGCGATCAGACCGGTGCGCGGATGGGATATCTGCGCATCCTCGAGGCCGGCATCGGCGATGGCTTCCAGCATGGCAATGTAGTTGTAGGCCGCGCTGTCGCCCATGAAGCGCCGCAGCTTGCGCTCGATCAGGCTGTCGAGATCGAGTTCGACGGCGCCGTGAATATGGCTGCGGAATCCCAGTTCTTTATACTCAGGGGCAAAGACAATACCGGATCTGCCTTGCTGCAGGGATTCCAAAACCTGCTGCTGGTTGGTGCCGATACTGGAGGTGATGCCCAGGCCGGTGATGACGACGCGCCGCATACGATACAATCCTAAAATGCTTCAGTTGAGGTAAACAGGCCCACCCGCAGGCTCTTGGCGTGATAAATTTCCCTGCCGTCGGTTTCCATGATCGCATCACCGATGCCCATGTGCAGTTTGCGCTGGATGACGCGCCGCAGATCGATACGGTAGGTCACCAGCTTGTTGTCCGGCGTCACCTGTCCGCTGAACTTCACCTCTCCGGCGCCCAGGGCGCGTCCGCGCCCGGGTCCGCCAAGCCAACCGAGGTGAAAGCCGATCAATTGCCACATGGCGTCAAGTCCCAGACAGCCCGGCATGACGGGATCCGATTCGAAGTGGCAATCGAAAAACCACAGATCCGGGCGGATATCGAGCTCGGCGATAATCTGCCCTTTGCCGTGCGTGCCGCCAGTATCACTGATATGCACAATGCGGTCGAGCATCAGCATCGGCGGCAGCGGCAGACGCGCGTTGCCCGGGCCGAACAGCTCGCCGTGGCCGCATTGCAGGAGCTCTTCGTAAGAGTACTGTTTTTGTGTGTGCCGCTGCGAGGCAGGTACTGAGGTCATAATAAAAGCTTTGGTCCGGTCAGGCTGATTTCAGAGGCGCGTATTCTAGCGGTTTAGGCCGCATTTTGCATGGCGCAGCCGCAGATACGCGCGATTGTCGGCGTGGGACGCCAAAATACTGACTTAATCGCGAAAATTGATGTACTGCAGAGGTAGATCAAGCTGGACGTTTCGCAACAGACCGATCACTTCCTGCAGATCGTCGCGCTTCTTGCCTACCACGCGCACCTTTTCGCCCTGGATGCTCACTTGCACCTTAAGTTTTGCGTCCTTGACAAGCTTGACGATTTTTCGCGCCAGATCCTGGGACAGCCCCTGCTGCACGGTCAGGGTCTGACGGACCTGGTTGTTGCCTGGTTCGATTTTTCCCGCTTGCAGGGAGCGTAAATCGATGCCCCGCTTGGCCAGTTTGGTGTGCAGGATATCTCTGAGTTGGCCGAGTTGAAATTCACTGTCGGCGCGGGCCGTCAGCGTTTGTTCGCTCTGCTCGACTTTCGCGCACGAGCCCTTGAAATCATAGCGAGTGCCGAGTTCGCGGTTGGTTTGGTCGACGGCATTGATCACTTCCTGTAAATCGACTTCGGACACGGTGTCAAACGATGGCATGGCGGGTATCCCTGAGTGCAACTTGATGGCCGGGATTGCAAATGGCTTGCTCCGGCGCGTTACAATGTTACCTCACACCCAGGCGGTCGATCTACAATGGCCTTGAATGCTCTCAGATTTCTGCGCCGCGCGCGCTTTCTCCCGGCGCGTAAGCGCATCGAGTGGTACCCGCCGTTCCGGATGATGGGGGTGAAAGTCATTGCGCTCGAGGAACACTGGAATCAGGTGCGCCTGCGTCTGCCGCTAACCGTGTTTTCGCGCAATCTCGGCGACACCATGTTCGGCGGCTATCAGGCCGCGATTGCCGATCCCATCGCGGCTATCGCTTGCGCCAAGCAGTTCCCCGGGTACAGTGTCTGGACCCGCTCTTTGTCGCTCGAATTCGAGCATCCGGGCGACACGGACCTGGAGTTGCGTTTCGTCTTCGATCCACGCGTTAAAGAGCGGATACGCCACGATCTGCAGCGCCGGCAACGCAGCACCCCGGAATTCGAGTACGGGCTTTACCGTCGCGATGGGGTACGCTGCACGCGGGTTGTCTGCCGGGTGGCTATCAGGCCGCGGGGATACCGCAGGCCGGCTTAACCGGCGTCGACCGGAATCGGCTTGACGGCTCTTTTGCCGGCGCTTAGCCGGCGCTCGAGCTCCCCTAGCAGCGCGCTGCAGCACCCGCCGTGGGTTTGATTCCAACGGTGTAACAACGGCAGCATGGCGCGTACCAGAGCGTCGCTGTCGGTGGCTGGTTGGCGGTTATCGGCCAGGGCTTGTACTGCCTGCTGGAGTTCGACGGCACTGGCGACAGGCGGTTCGGCCGGTGGCGGCATGGGCGCGCGGACCGCTGGCGCCGGGGTGGCCGGTGGCGCGCCGGGGGCGACCAGGTCTTGGCTCGGACGCAGGCTTTCTCGCGCCGCCGCCAACAATTGCGCAGCGGTAGTTGCCGACGTGATCGCCGCTTTGGACACACCGATAGTGACACTGACCGGCGGAGTCGACTCGGCGCTGAACCCCTGAGCATGCAGATTACCGAGCACCTGCGCGGCGATTCGCCGGGCCCCCTCGGCGCTTGCCGAGGGCAGTAGTACTGCAAAGGTGTCGATGTCCAGGCGCGCCACGATATCCTCGCGCCGGCGCCCCTCGCCGAGCATGCGGGCCAGACTCAGCAGCAGGTTTTCGGCCACTTGTTTGCCGTGACGCAAAAATAGGGTCTTGTATTTTTCCACGTGGAGCATCAGCAGGGCGAGCTCGGTGTCATGACGTCGGGCGAAGGAAAGACTTTCCTCGACGGCGTTGTCGAAGCCCCGCGCGTTGACCAGTCCGGTGAGCAGGTCGATCTGGTTATGCTGCTCCAGTTGCGCCTTACTGGCTTCGCTGTTTAGCAGCGCCTGCTGGGTGTGTTGCTGTTTCGCCTGCGCCTTGGTGCGGGCCAACAGCTGCACGGACTCGAACGGTTTGGTGATGAAGTCGCTGGCGCCGGCCGACAAAGCGGTTTGGCGGCTGCCATCGTCGTCCTCGGCGCCGGTGACGATGATCACCGGCAGATCCTTGATGCGGCCGTGCTCCGATTCGCGAATGCGTTTCAGTAGACCCAGACCGTCGAGATTGGGCATGGAGAGATCCGACATGACCAGGTGGATACCGGCTTCGGCCTGCAGGCTGTCCCAAGCCTGTTCGCCGTCGCCGGCTTCGAGAATCTCGAAGTCATCTCTCAGAATCTTGCGTGCGGCGAGCCGCATCAGACGTGAATCGTCTACGACCAATAAGAGAGGTTTGCTATCCAGGTTTTCCATCGTCAATCCGTCCCGCAGCGGCTTGGCTCTACTCGCGGGGTGTCGGCAGTCAACCTCTGTTCTTTAACAATATCTCGATTCGTCAGTCTGTTAGCGAACTGTCACATCGATTCGCGACACCTCAGCAGTACCGCTGCGCTTACCCACGGTGATGTCCGGGTCGCGGCACAGGCCGGCCGGAAAACGTTCGCGTGCTGCCGCCCGCGGCGTGGAATAAAATAAATAAAAACAACGAAATAGTGTAGGAAGGGCAAAAAAAAGGCCTGCATAAGCAGGCCTTTTGAGGGAAGCACCTTTTAGCGTCTGGCTTTCTTCTTAGTCGAACGCTTCTTGGAGACTTTCCGTTTGGCTACTTTCTTTTTAGCGGCCTTCTTTTTGGCCGGACGTTTCTTGGCGGCCTTTTTCTTGGCTGCCTTCTTTTTAGCGGCCTTCTTTTTGGCCGGACGTTTCTTGGCGGCCTTTTTCTTGGCTACCTTCTTTTTAGCGGCCTTCTTTTTGGCCGGACGTTTCTTCGCGGCTTTCTTCTTCGTAGCTACCTTTTTCTTGGTGGCTACCTTCCTTTTGGACACGGCCTTCTTCTTGGCGGTGGCCTTGCGTTTAACGGTCTTCTTGCGTGCTGCCATGAGGATAACCTCCTTGAGGATATATGGTTCGCGTAACATTACGGCGCTTGCAATTAAAACTTTAATGAAAAAAGAACAAATTACAACACCTAGGTAATGTTTGGCACTATGATTGGCGCGTAACTAGTAAAGACTCGGTGCGTACAGAGATGTTAGTTTAAGCGCTTGGAAGTGCGAGGAAAAAAACAGCCTATGCGCATCTGGTAAGTAAATAATAGGGTTTCGTCGATAGCGGACGTTTTTGCGCGGCGCTTTGGCAGCGAACGATCGAACCGCTTGGGTGGCGCTTGGAAGGGGTTTTGCGGGCCAAAATTTTTTTTAAAAAAAAATGAAAAATAATCGGCAGCGCGTGATTTTTCAGGCGTCGCGTTGTAAATGCGCAACATTTTACAGGTTGAAGATGTTATGACTCATCAGGCTTTGCAACGGATTGAAGACCTCACGGCGAGGCTGTGGCGCGATGATTTGCGCAACCTGCGCGGTTGGCCGCGCGCGTTGATTGTTGCTGTACGACTGGTCGTGGTATTGCTGCGTCAGCTGTTAAACGGTCAGCTCAATCTGCGCGCGATGAGTTTGGTCTACACCACCTTGCTGTCTATTGTGCCGTTGCTCGCGGTGAGTTTTTCGGTGCTTAAAGGCTTCGGTGTGCACAACCAGATCGAACCGGTGCTGCTGAGTTTTCTTGCGCCGTTGGGGCCCAAAGGTATCGAACTGAGTAACAGCATTATCGGTTTTGTCGAGAATATCAAAGTGGGTGTGCTGGGCTCGCTCGGACTTTTGTTTCTTCTCTATACTGTTGTTTCTCTTATACAAAAAGTCGAGTCTTCATTTAATTATATATGGCAGGTAGAGCGTTTGCGCGGTCTTGCGCAGCGCTTTAGCAGTTATCTCAGCGTGATCCTGATCGGACCGGTTCTGGTGTTCACCGCGCTCGGTGTTACCGCCACGGCGATGAACAACGCGCTGGTGCAGCAGTTGCTCAGTGCGGAACCACTGGGGGCGCTGGTACTGGCCTTGAGCAAACTGGTTCCCTACCTCCTGGTGATTGCCGCTTTCACCTTCATCTACCTGTTTATGCCCAACACTCGGGTAAAGCTCACCGCCGCGATCAGTGGTGGCGTGGTCGCCGGAGTTCTTTGGCAGTCAAGCGGCTGGGCGTTTGCCGCCTTCATTGTCACCTCTTCCAAGTATGCCGCCATCTATTCCGGGTTTGCGATTGTCATTTTGCTGCTGATTTGGATCTATTTGAACTGGCTGGTGCTGTTGCTCGGTGCGCAGGTGGCATTCTATGTCCAATATCCGCAATATCTGACCCGCTACCCGATACAGCTTAGATTGAGTAACCGCCTGCGCGAGCGCCTGGCGCTGCAGATTATGTATATGGTGGCCGAGCATCACCTGCACCAGCGCGAGCCGCTGACTGCTCAGTCGCTGGTACATCATCTGGGGCTGCCCATGCAGCCTATACACAACGTATTGCGCGTCCTGCTGAACGCGGGTTTTCTCGCCGAGACCGGCGATGAGCCGCCGACTTACCTGCCGCGCCGGGACGTCGCCACCATCACCCTGGTGGAACTTTACCGGGTGGTGCGCAAGGCGGATGAGCACCGCCTGCTGACGGTCAAGGTTCTGCCGCACGAGCTCAAAGTGGAAGAGGTTATGAACCAGGTGCAGGAGGCGGTTGAAAAGCGGCTCGATGCGCTGACCTTGCGCGACCTGGTGGAAAAGGACTAGCGTTTCGCCAAGCGGTGCGGCGCCGGCGTAGTGCTGGCGGTGTCGATAGGAGCGCTTGCCGTACCGGCTGGCGTAATGGCGATCCAGGCGGGCAGATTGCGGTTCATTTCCTGCAAGAATTCTCGCCGCGAAACCCGCTCGCAGACCAGCGGCTGGGCGCGTCGTAACGACTGATAAGCCCAGATGTCCTCGCCACTACCGGGTTTGAGCGCTGTCGGCCCGAGTTGTTCGACCAACTCGCCGGCGGGCAGCCAGTTACCCTGGCAGAGGGCCTCGGCGGCCTGTTTCTTCGCCCTGTGGAGGGCGATTTTCACGGCCGCCAGTGCCGCCGGCGCAATGCGGTTTCCGTCGCGCGGTACCCGCGCATTAACCCGGTCGTATTCCACAGTGTCATGGCCCGGCGCGGGCGCGGCGGGCGGGGCGCCGTGGGCGCGCTCCGTCGGCAACCAGATTGACATCAGCGCGATCAGCGTTACAGGGATATGGCTTCGTCGGCGGCTCACAGTCTGAATTTCCACTCTAGGGTAACCAAGACTACACCCGGGCGGCCTCAGACAACCGTGAAGCGGTACTCATAATCGTGAGGCAGCAAGCGCCGGCGACCTGCAGCGCCGGATGGCGGCGCTGGCAGGGGAGCTCTGCGTTATGCCGTTATCTAGAGGCCTAGCTGGCGCGAGCGGCCCGTTTACGTTCGTGTTCCAGTAACAGCTTCTTGCGCAATCTGATGTTCTGGGGGGTCACTTCGACCAGCTCGTCATCGTCGATAAACTCCAGCGCCTGTTCCAGAGACATGCGAATGGGCGGCGTCAGGAGAATGTTCTCATCCGTGCCCGCGGCGCGGACATTGGTCAGCTGCTTGGCTTTGAGGGGGTTCACCACCAGGTCGTTGCCGCGCGAGTGGATGCCTATCACCATCCCTTCATAAACCGCCTGGCCCGGTTCGATGAACAGCCGGCCACGGTCTTGCAGATTGAACAGCGCGTAGCCGAGCGCCTTGCCGGCGCCGTTGGCGATCAGCACGCCGTTGATGCGTTTGCCGAAACTGCCCTTGCGCACCGGGGCATAGTGGTCGAATACGTTATACAGTAAGCCGCTGCCTTGGGTGGCGGTGAGAAATTCGGTGCGAAAACCGATCAGACCCCGCGACGGAATGAGAAAGTCCATGCGCACGCGGCCGTTACCGTCCGGGATCATGTTCTGCAGGTCGCCGCCGCGCTCTCCCAGTTTCTCCATGACCGCGCCCTGATGCACGTCTTCCACGTCCACGGTGAGCTGTTCAAAGGGCTCCTGCAGCGCTCCGTCGACTTCGCGGTAGATGACTTCCGGGCGCGAGACGCCCAGTTCATAACCCTCGCGGCGCATGTTTTCAATCAATATGGACAGGTGCAGTTCGCCGCGACCGGACACTCTGAACTTGTCGGGATCGTCGGTATTGGACACGCGCAAAGCGACGTTATGCACCAATTCGCGATCCAGGCGTTCACGGATCTGGCGGGTCGTGACAAATTTTCCCTCGCGGCCGGCGAACGGTGAGTTGTTGACCTGGAAGGTCATGCTCACGGTCGGCTCGTCGACGCTCAGTGGCGGCAGTGCTTCGACTTTACCTGGCTGACACAGGGTATCTGAGATCCCCAGTCCGTCGATGCCGGTAAAAGCGATAATATCGCCGGCCTGCGCTTCGGCGGTTTCCACCCGTTCGAGGCCGAAGAAGTCGAACAGTTGCAACACGCGACCGTTGCGCTGTCGGGCGTGGCGATCGATGATAGTGACCGCGGAATTGCTTTTCACCCGGCCGCGGCTGATGCGTCCGATACCGATCACGCCGACATAGCTGTTGTAGTCGAGTGAGCTGACCTGCATCTGGAAGCTGCCCTCGAGATCGACCTCTGGCGCCGGCGCCTTGTCGACAATCATCTCAAACAGCGGCGTCATGTCGCCCTCGCGAGCCTCGAAATCCGTGCTCGCGAAGCCTTGCAGCCCGGAGGCGTAAACCACCGGAAAATCGAGCTGCGCATCGGTGGCGCCGAGGCGGTCGAAGAGCTCAAAGGTCTGGTCCAGCACCCAGTGGGCGCGCGCGCCGGGGCGGTCGATTTTGTTGATCACGACAATCGGACGCAGTCCGCGCGCCAGCGCCTTCTGGGTGACGAAGCGGGTCTGTGGCATGGGGCCTTCGACGGCGTCCACCAGCAACAGTACGGAATCGACCATCGACAGCACGCGCTCGACCTCGCCACCGAAATCGGCGTGCCCGGGGGTGTCGACGATATTGATCCGGTAGTCCTGCCACTTGATCGCGGTATTTTTTGACAAAATAGTAATACCGCGCTCGCGTTCCAGGTCATTGGAATCCATGATGCGTTCGGGCGCCGCGCCGCGTTGGCCGAGGGTGCCGGACTGGGACAGCAGTTGGTCGACCAGGGTGGTTTTCCCATGGTCAACGTGGGCGATTATGGCGATATTGCGCAGACGTTCGATCACAACGGATTCCCGCAGGTAAAAGAGCGGGAATTATACCTGAATCCTCTAAATAAAGGATAAAAAGATGCTGACGCCGGGCGCTCAGGGCTTACGGGCAGGATTCGGTGGATCGTGAATATCGAGTTCCGGCACGTGCGGCGCATCACCGATGCAGCTGTCGCCGGACGGATCCGCCGCCTCGGCGTCTTCGCCCTCGGAAGACGGTGGCTCGATCGGTTGTTGCGCGAGTTCGGGCGGGTCAGCATCCGGGGCAGGGGGAGTGGCGAATTCCAGCCCCGGGGTATCCAGCTTTGTCTGACATAGCGCCTCTGAACCACTGGCCAGATGCGTATAGACCTCGCGATAGCTGTTCGACATCTTCTGCACCAGCTCGGAGGTGGTGCGGAAATGGTGGGAAACCTCCTGGCGGTAATCGTCGAATTGTTGCCTGAGCGTGGAGAGTTCCTGTTCCAGCGCGTGCACGCGACCGCCGCGTTTGCGCGAGACAAACCCAACTGCCGCGCCGATCGCCAGCCCGAGCACAAAGCTGATCAGGCCGACGGCCCAGGTCCAACTGCTGTCAAAACCACTTTCCATTGGCACCACTCCGTAAGTCGCGCTTTAGTATAACGGGGATCAGCCCGAGCTGAACAGACCTCGGCGGCTTTCCTTCACTGTTGAAATTCCTGGTCTATACTTTTTCCCGTCTGGGTCGTGAGGACGAGTCTGTTCAGTGTCGAACACCGACCAGGAGGTTGGTAATAACAATGAAATCGATTTATGTGGGCAATATCTCTTTCGAAACCACGCCCGACCAATTGCGCGAGTTGTTTGCCCGTCACGGGGACGTAGTGTCGGTCAAGTTGATCAGCGATCGCTACACCGGACAACCGCGGGGCTTCGCGTTTGTCGAAATGGACGACGATAGTGTCGACGAAGCTATCACCGCTACAGACGGTCTGGAATTCGAAGGCCGCAATCTCAAAGTGAATCTGGCCAAGCCGCGGGGTGTCTGGCGCATGCGCAGACCGCGCCATTAACACGCGATCACGCGACCGAGACGCGGTTTCGCGCTTTGCCGCACTGAAAGGCGCGTATATTGGCGACGATCTCGTCCACCAATCGCTGACGTGCGCTGCGACTGGCCCAGGCGACGTGCGGTGTCAGGATCAGCCGCGGTGAGCTGCAGTTGAGCAGCGGGCTATCGGCCGGTGGCGGTTCCTCGCCGAGCACATCAATGCCGGCCCCGGCGATCCAGCCTTGTTCCAGGGCCGTGGCCAGCGCCTGTTCGTCGACAACGCCGCCGCGCGCGGTATTAATGAGCAGGGCGGTAGGTTTCATTGCCCGCAACTCCCGTCTGCCGATCAGCCTGCGGGTGGCGGCCGATAACGGACAATGCAGGCTGATAACGTCCGCTGTGGCCAGCAATTCTTCCAGCGACACGCGGCCTTCGGCAGTGGCGCCATAAAGACGTTGCGCGACCAGCACGCGCATGCCGAACGCTTCGGCGCGCTGAGCCACCGCGCGCCCGAGAACACCAAAGCCGATAATGCCCAGTACTTTGTTGTTGAGCTCCTCGATGGGCGCATCGAAGAGGCAGAAGTGCGGACTTTCGCACCAGCGCCCCTCGGCGACCTGGCGGCGGTAGCTGTCCAGTTGGCGCAACAGCGTCAGCAGCATGGCGAACACGGCTTCGGCCACCGAAGCCGTAGCGTAATCGCGGGCGTTACTGACAACGACGCCGCGCTGCTCTGCGCTCGCTACATCGATCCGGTCAGCGCCGGTGGCGGCCAGGCAGATCAGCTCCAGGTGCTCCGCCGCGCGCAGCTGCTCGGCGTTCAAGGAGACTTTATTGGTGACCACCACCTGGGCGTGTGCCAGGCGCCCAGGCAGTTCATCGGCGGAGGTTGTGTCGTGGAAGGTCCACTGGGGCAGACAGGTGCGCAACCCGCTGAGATCGAGATCTTCTGGGTGGATGCTTTCAACATCGAGAAAAACACCTTTTTGCAGTGAGCTCATGCGGTCTCCTTTGGCGTATTGGTCGGCAGACGGACAGGTAAGCGTGTTGCGCGAGAGTAAATCGACACAAGTTTGATCCAGCTCAGCGTTTCCGCGGCGATATCGACTAAAGTATTTTTATACCTTGGCGATATAGCCTCCCGGTATATCCAGCGGTGCAGTCACGCACCGCCAAGGAGTGAGTGCGATGGAACACCGATGCAGTGTTCGTAAACCGCTGGGTTTCCAGCTGCTTTTGTATAAACATGGCCTGCCTGTGCAGAGTGGCGTGTGCCGCAATCTGGGGCTGGGGGGATTGTTTGTCGAGACCGCCGAGCGCGATTGGCGCCGAAACGAGTATCTCGAAGTAGAAATAATCGCTCGCCCGGGTGTGCCGAGCATGCGCCTGCCGGCGGCAGTGGCGCACTTTGACCGAACCGGCGCGGGATTGATGTTCGATGCCGTCAGCGTAGCCCAGCGGCGCCGACTGCGGGATTGGTTGTTTGTCACACCAGCCGGCGAGATTGGGGCGCTGAACAACCGGGCGGTGGCCTGACACGGTTCAGCCTGGCCCGCGTCGTGGATGCGCGGCGATTTCTCCGCGCTGTAAGGGGAAGCCGTTGTTTTCTTCCTGATGCGCAAAATAGCGTTGCAGAGTTTCCCTGACGACCGGGAAAGCGAGCTGTTCCCAAGGCAGCGTGCGGGCGTCGAACAATTCGCATTCCAGACTTTCCTCACCGGCCTGGTAGGTTCCCTCCAGCAGGTCGGCGCGATACAGCATATACACCTGACTGATGTGTGGAATGCTGAAGATGCCATACAGGCTGGTAATCTGAATCCGCGCGCCGGCTTCCTCCCAGGTTTCGCGCATCGCCGCCTGCTCGGTGGTTTCGTTATTTTCCATAAATCCGGCCGGTAACGTCCACAGCCCGTAGCGCGGTTCAATGGCGCGCCGACAGAGCAGAACACGCCCCTCCCACTCCGGAATACTGCCGGCGACGATTTTCGGGTTCTGATAATGAATCGTTTGGCAACTCAGGCAGACAAAACGTTCGCGATTATCGCCCTCGGGGATGCGCAGGCTGACTTCGCTGCCACAGGAACTGCAAAATTTCACGCTTTCTCCCGCCGTATTGGTAACGCAGATGCTATCACATTCCAGACTTCCGCCACTGATGGCAGCCCTTACTCGACGCCCGGAGGGCGTCGCGGAAATAAACCAAACACCCCCTCGCTTCAGCACACCCAAAGCGGGGTTTACCCGGTGCAAAGTTTTTGGTGCATGTGCCGCTCGCGGCACCCTAAGCCAAAAACTTTGCACCGGGTAAACCCCGCCTGCACCAAGGCCCAAGTCTGGCGGAAAGCCGACACTGCCTTAGCGGTTCCAGTACGGTACTTCCAAGGCAGTACTTCCAAGGCGGTACTTCCAACGCCAGTGCTTCCGGGCCGAGGTCCAGCCGTGGAGTCTCTCGATGGTGCATGTGCCGCTAACGGCACCCTAAGCCATCGAGAGACTCCACGGCTGGACCTC
>JASBSN010000133.1 GCA_030148915.1 Thiogranum sp. | reverse complement strand
ACCACCACCAGCGTCGAACCCTCGTGAATAATCACCGCCGGACCGATGCCGGCAAGCCCCGTCAAGGTGGCGGGGATGAGCACCGCGACCACACCCAGCGACAGCCACAGATTCTGACGGATGATGCGCCGGGCGGCGCGGGACAGGGCCACGGCAAAGGACAACTTTGACAGGTCGTCAGCCATCAAGGCCACATCCGCCGTCTCCAGCGCCACGTCGGTGCCGGCGCCACCCATGGCGATGCCTACCGTTGCACGGGCCAAAGCAGGCGCATCGTTGACCCCATCGCCCACCATGGCCACCTGACCATGCTGGCGCAGCAACTCATCCACGGCGGCAACCTTGTCCTCCGGCAATAAACCCGCACGCACTTCGTCCAGGCCAACAGCGTTGCCTATGGCCTGCCCGACCCGTTCGTTGTCACCGGTGAGCATAATGGTCTTGCGGATACCCAGACTGTGGAGGCGCCTGAGCACATCGCCCGCCCCGTCACGTGGGGTGTCGGCTAGCGCCAGCACGCCGAGGAAGCGGTCGCCGGCCTGCACCACCATAGTAGTTTTGCCCTCGGCCTCCAGGCGGGTGACGGCAGTACGCACCTCGGTGGAAACTGTCTCGTCGCGGAACAGCTTGAGATTACCGATGGTGACCGTCTCGTCGCCGAGCGGCGCCCGCACGCCCTTGCCGGTCACCGACTCCAGCTCACCGGCCTGTTGCCAGTCAAGCCCGCGCTGGCGAGCCGCCTCGACAATCGCCTGCGCTAACGGATGGCCGCTGCGGCTTTCCACAGCGGCGGCGGTGGCGAGCAATTCATCTTCATCGACGCCGAAAGTCGCTATGTCAGTCACCACCGGTTCACCACGGGTGATGGTGCCGGTCTTGTCGAAGGCGATGGCGCGCAACGTCCCGAGATTTTCCAGGTGGGCACCTCCCTTGACCAACACCCCGCCGCGCGCCGCGCGCGCCACCCCCGACAGTACCGCCGCCGGCGTGGCGATGGCCAGCGCGCAAGGCGAAGCGGCCACCAGCACCGCCATGGCGCGATAAAAGGACTCGGCGAATGGGAAGCCGAACAGCGGCGGCACGGCGATGAGCAAGACCGCGCCGACCAGCACCACCGGCACGAAGATGCGTTCGAAGCGCTCGGTAAAACGCTGGGTAGGAGAACGCTGGGCACCGGCCTCGGCGACCATCTTGACCATGCGGCTCAGGGTGCTTTCGCGCGCCAGGCGGGTGACGCGGATTTCCAGCGTCGCTTCACCGTTGACGGTGCCCGCGAACACCGGGTCACCCGCCTGCTTGTCCACGGGCATGGATTCACCGGTGATGGGCGCCTGGTCGACGGCGGCAGTGCCGGACACCACTTCGCCATCGGCGGGGATGCGCTGGCCGGGCTTGACGATGATCCGGTCGTCCCGCTGCAAGTCCTCCACCGGCACTTCCACCTCGCGACCTTCGCGCTGCACCAGCGCCGTCCGCGGCGCCAGATCGGCCAGCGCCTCAATGGCCCGGCGGGCGCGGCCCATGGCCAGATGTTCCAGCGCATGGCCAAGGCTGAACAGGAATAACAACAGTGCGCCTTCGGCCCAGGCGCCGAGCGCGGCGGCGCCGGCGGCGGCGACGATCATCAGGGTGTCGATATCGAACCGGCCCTGGCGCAAGCTCTGCCAGGCATCGCGCAGGGCGAAAAAGCCACCGGTGGCGTAGGCGCCGACGAACAGACCCAGGGAGACTGTGGCCGGCACACCGGTGAACCCCAGCAGCCAGCCGGCCAGCAATAGCAGCCCGGCACCCAGGCTCAACAGCAGTTCCCGATATTCGGTCCACCCGCCGTGCGCATGCTCGTCTTCGATAACACCATAGCCCAATGCCCGAATGCGCTGTACCACGGCGTCGAGCGACGTTTTTTCGGTATCGAACTCAAGTCGCAGCCGTTCCGCGCCATAACTGACCGCCGCTTCCAGTACGCCGTCCATGCGCCCCAATGCATGTTCGATCACCGTCGCGCAGGCGGGGCAATCCATGCCGTCAATGCGCAGGCTTTCGTGCTGATAGCGCCTGGCAATCCGGGCGCCGGATGTCTGCACCAGAGACCGAACCTGCGTTACACTGAACTGCGCGGGATCATAGTGCAGGCACAGACGTGCGGTATCGTCCTCGCGCACCAGGTGCGCCTTCTCCAGCCCCTGGGCTTCCAGCAACTCGGTGAGCCGCTGCACACAGGCATCCCGTTCGTCCGGAACGGCGGGCAGCACCAAAGCCAAGTCAAGGGCCAGTTTTTTACTCATAACTCTATCCTATGCGTATTTTTAATGAGGTTAAAGCACACACAAACGCTACGCTTGCCCGATGTATTTACGATTCGCGAGCCGGCTGCGGCTTCCATCGATCGACCTGCTCTTTCACGCCCGGCGTCCACTGCTCCACCTGCTCCTTTAAACTTGACGCTAGCTGCTCGACCTGGGTGATGGGCTCGCCGGCCAGGCGTTTTCCCGCCTCGGTCAAGGCCGGCGCCTCGGCCCATAGCCAGGACAGAACCGCCATCCCGGCCCAGATCAGTAGTCCGACGAGACCAAGTGCAACCGCGCCCAGCATCAGTCAGGTACCTACTTCACTAGCGAATGATGGTCGAAAACAATTCGGTCCCGACAAGCAGTTCATACAAGACAATACCGAGGACAACATACCAAATGACAATGGCTATAAACGTGGCACCAGCAGCCATGTCTTTGATTTTCCCGATGCGAGGGTCGTAGCGCGGCTGAACGTAGTCGCACAAGGACTCGATCGCGGTATTAAGAATCTCTGCCACCAACAT
>JASBSN010000105.1 GCA_030148915.1 Thiogranum sp. | reverse complement strand
GCCGCTGGCGCTGGCCATCACCGGTGCTTCCGGGGCCGCCTATGCCCTACGTCTGTTGCAGGTGCTGTTGCAGCAGGGTGAACGGGTTGACCTCATGGTATCGGTGCCCGGGCAGATCGTTATCGATATGGAGACCGGTCTGAAGCTGCCCGGTCAGCCGGCCGGGATTCAGCGGGCCCTGACCGAGGCTTATGGCGCCGAGGCTGGCTTGCTGCGCGTGTTCGGGCGCGAGGAGTGGACGGCCCCTGTCGCCAGCGGCTCGAGTGCGCCACGGGCCATGGTGGTGTGCCCCTGTACCACCGGCACCCTGGCCGGGATCGCCGCCGGCACCAGTCAGAATCTGATCGAGCGGGCCGCCGATGTGGTCATTAAAGAGGGCCGCAAATTGTTGCTGGTGCCGCGGGAAACGCCCTTTTCGGCGCTGCATCTGGAAAATATGCTCAAACTGGCGCGCCTCGGGGTGGTTATTCTGCCGCCCAACCCGGGTTTTTATCAGCGTCCGGAGTCGATCGACGATCTGGTCGATTTCGTCGTCTCGCGTATCCTCGATCAGCTGGGCATCGACAACGACCTCTCGCCCCGTTGGGGCGTAGACTGAGGCGAGGGCGTCCGGTGTTGGACGGCGACGAAATCGCTCTTTTCCCCTTGCACACGGTGTTGTTTCCGGGCGGTGTACTGCCGCTGCGGATTTTCGAGTCGCGCTATCTCGATATGGTCGGCGAATGTCTGCGTGAGCAGAAGGGATTTGGCGTCTGCGCGATCACCTCCGGGCACGAAGTCGGCCGGGCCGCGGGCTGCGCGGCGGTGGGGACGCTGGCGCTGATCGATGATTTCGATCGCACCGAGGACGGCCAGCTGGCGATTGTCGCGCGGGGTCTGCGCCGCTTTCGGATGGTGCACAGCCGCGTGCAGCCAAACCAGTTGTTGCGCGCCAATGTCGCCTGGCTGGACGACAGTGGCGACGCGCCCTTACCGCTCCAACACCGGCCTATGGCGCAATTCCTGGCGCGGCTGATTCGGCGCGCCGGTGCGCCCTACAGCGCCATGACGGCGGATTATGACAGCAGCGCCTGGGTCGCTGGTCGGCTGGCCGAGTTGGTGCCCTTTGCGCTGACCGACAAGCAGCGCCTGTTGGAAATGGATGCGCCGCTGGAGCGCCTGGAAGTCATCTATGGCGAGTTGCTGGCCGAGGAGCTCAGTCACCATCGATAAGCCAGACGCCACCCGACCAGCGCGAGGCCGAAGGCTGCAGTTGATCGGCATGGCGCTGCACACGGTGGACGTTCAGGCCGGCCACCGCGGGGGCGAAGTCGCGCAAGGCGTCGCGATAATCGGCATCGGTGCGCAGAAAGTGGATCACCCGGAAGCGCTCGTCGACATACAGGTAGCTGATGCTGCCCACCCACAGCGACTTATTGCTACCCGAGAGCCGGTACTCGGTGCGCCAGAGCCGCAATGTCAGCAGATGTCCGGGCTTGCCACTGGGCCGCACCAGCAGGATCTGCTGGTTTTCCCCGCGGTGCACCTGGGGCAGCACCGGCAGCTGATCCAGACCGACATCACTGTTGAATAAATCGAACAGACTCAGGCTGCTGACCCTCTGCGGCGGGTGCCAGCCGCGTCCTTGCAGTGTCGTTTCGATGCCTTGGCGCGAGCCCAGCCACTGGATGTCCAGCGGGTGGTTATGGCGCCCGATGAAGTCATCGCGATAGACCGGCAGGATACGCCAGTCGTGGGCCAGCCAGGCGTCGCGCGTCATCAGGATCTCGGCGCTCGGCCGTGGCTTGTAGAAGGCCACTTGCGCTTCAAACCGCTGATGGGTATACAACCCCGCGGTCAGGATCAGCGCTGCCAATCCTATCGGCGCGAACTCCCGCGCGGGGATGCGTTCGGCCGGGTGTTGGCGGTAGGCGATGCCCAGCAGCGCCACCCACACCAGGCCGAGACTCCAGCCGCCGAGGATATCCGAAAACCACTGCACACCCAGGTACAGGCGCGAAAAACTGATCGCCACGACCAGAAACACAGCGCTCGAATAAGGTATCCAGTGCCAGTTGCTGCGCAGTTCGCGGGCAATGGCCACGGCGAGGAAACCGAACACGGCCAGCGAGACGCTGGCATGATCGCTCGGAAACGAGTAGCTCAACACGGACGTGTCCAGCGGCGCCGGTGGCCTGGGGATCTGCGTAAAGTGCCTCAATAAAGCGCTCAGCGCGCCCACCGCGCCGACGGTGATCCACCAGTGCAGGGTGACGCGCCAGTGCCGGCGCCATAGCAGCCAGAGGCTCATCAGCGCCGTAAACCCATACAGCACCCAGGCGCTGCCGAGCCCCGAGACAAACACCAGCAGCCGGTCGCCGAGCGGCGCTCGCAGGCTTTGCAGCTGGTAGTAGATATACAGATCGAGGTTGCCCAGCCAACTGCCCGGCGCCGAGTGGCCGGGTAGGAGAACCAACAGCGACCAGCTGGCTACCAGTAGCAGCAGGGTCAGCACGGTCATGCCGCGCGCTTCGGGATGCTGCGGATCGAGCAGCGAGGCCGCCAGGGGGTACAGCCAACGGTGGGCGCGCGCGCGGTCGAGGATAAGCAGCTGCAGCGCCTGGGCGTGCGGCTGCAGGCTGCGCGTCAGGCGCCGCATCAGCCACCAGGAGAACCACAACAGGGCGACCAACAGCGCGAGCAGCAACGCCAGATGGCCGGCGATTTCCGCCACCACCCCGAGAGAGGCGCCAAACAGTACGCCCGGCATGATATAGGCGGGCGACCAGAGCAACGCGGAGCTGGTGTTGAAGAGGAAGAAACGCCGCGCCGGCATATCCAGCATGCCGGCAACCGCCGGCAGCAGCGGGCGCACCGGGCCGACGAAACGCGCCAGGAAGATGCTTTTGCCGCCGTGTTTGTGAAAAAAATCGACGCCGCGCGCGATCATTTGCGGGTACTTGCGGAACGGCCAGATCACGCGCAGGCGTTGATGATAGTGGCGGCCGATGAAATAACTGCTGCCGTCCCCAAGCACTGCGCCGAGCGTCGCCCAGATCAATGTCGGCAGCAGATCCATGCTGCCGGCGGCGATCATTGCGCCGAGGCCGAACATGACCACGCTGCCCGGCACGAACAGGCCGACCACCAGGAGCGATTCTAATGCCGAGACCACCAACACGAACAGGCCCGCCCAGTGGGGGTGGGCGTGCACCCAGGTCATCAGGTCGGTGAGTAAGGCTTCCATCTGGGTAGCGCCGGTGGGGTTCAGCCGGGCGTGAGTGAGGCTCTGCCGTGTGGCGGGTGCGGTGTGCCTTTCACAGTGCCGCGAACGCCTGTTCGGCCGCCTCCAGAGTGATCTCGATGGCCCGCGCGTCGTGCGCCGAAGAGACAAAGCCGGCTTCAAAAGCCGATGGCGCCAGGTAGACACCGGCCTCGAGCATGGCATGGAAAAAGCGCCGGAAGCGCTCCTGGTCACAGGCGCAGACCGCGGCAAAGTTTTCCACGCTGGGAGCATCGGTAAAAAACAGCCCGAACATGCTGCCCACCTGATTGGTGGTGAAGCCGATCCCCGCCGCGGCGGCGCGCCGGCGCAGCCCGTCCAGCAGCGTGGCCGTGGTGTCCGTCAGTTGCCGGTGAAAATCCGGCTGCTGAACCAACTCGAGGGTGGCCAGCCCGGCGGCCATGGCAATCGGGTTGCCCGACAGAGTGCCGGCCTGGTAGACGGGCCCGAGCGGGGCAATCTGTTCCATGATCTCGCGCTTCCCGCCAAAGGCACCGACCGGCAGGCCGCCGCCGACCACTTTGCCCAGGGTGGTCAGGTCCGGCAGGACTTCATAGTAGGCTTGGGCGCAGCCGGTGGCGAAGCGAAAGCCGGTCATCACTTCGTCGAATATCAGTACGGCGCCGCTGCGATCGCAGACCTCGCGCAGCGTTTGCAGAAAGCCCTCCGCGGGCGGTACGCAGTTCATGTTGCCGGCTACCGGTTCGACAATGATCGCAGCGATGCTGTCGCCCATTTTCTCGAACAGCGCCTGCACCTGTGCGGCGTTATTGTATTCCAGCGTCAGCGTATGCCGGGCCAGGTCCGCCGGCACGCCCGGTGAGGTCGGCACCCCCAGGGTGAGCGCGCCCGAACCGGCCTTGACCAGCAGCGAGTCGGAGTGGCCGTGATAACACCCCTCGAATTTAACGATATCGTCGCGCCCGGTGAAACCGCGCGCCAGACGTATTGCGCTCATCGTCGCTTCGGTGCCGGAGTTGACCATGCGCACCAGCTCCAGCGAGGGCACCAGCCGGCACAGGGTGTCGGCCATGTGCGTTTCGACGGCCGTCGGCGCGCCGAAGCCCAGGCCGTTGGCGGCCGCCTGTTGCACCGCGCGCACCACCTGCGGGTGGCAATGGCCGCCGATCATCGGGCCCCAGGAACCCACATAGTCGACGTAGCGTCGATCGTCGGCGTCGTAGAGGTAAGCTCCTTCGCCACGGCTGAAAAATACCGGCGTGCCGCCGACGCCCTTGAACGCCCGTACCGGTGAATTGACGCCGCCGGGAATATGTTGGCGGGCCTGTGCAAAAAGCTGTTCCGACTGGGACATTGTGCTGCCTTCCTGGATTAAATGCTGTTATCGGTGAGTATGGCCGCGCTCGGTGAGCGCTCCGGTGCGCGGGTCGTCGCCCGGCTCCTGATCGCCGGTCGACGCGAACAAGGCGGCGTAGGCGGCCGCGGCGTCCGCCACGTGGGGGGCGGCGAACACCCCGCGCACTACCGCCAGCATATCGGCGCCGGCGGCGACCAAGGGGGCGGCATTATAGGGGGTTATGCCGCCGATGACCGCAAGCGGCACGGACCAGCGGCGTTTGGCCGCGCCGATCAGCGCTGGCGCGGCGCAGACCGCCTCGGGTTTTGTCCGCGAGGCAAAAAAGCGGCCGAAAGCCAGATAGTCGGCGCCCTGCTCTACGGCCTGTTGCGCCAGATCCAGGCTGTTGTAACAGGAAACGCCGATGACGGCCGCGTCGCCGAGTTGGCCCCGGGCGGCGGCCGGCGTGGCGTCGTCCCGGCCGAGGTGCACGCCGTCGGCGCCACAGGCCGCGGCCAGGGCGACATCGTCGTTGATAATCAGGCGCACGCCCCGGTCATGGCACAGTTCGGCCAACGCCCGGGCCTGGCGCAGGCGGACTGGCGCCGCGTCCGATTTATCCCGGTACTGAATTAGCCGCGCGCCGCCGTCTATGGCCAGGGCGACGCGCTCGCGGAGCGCCCGCGGCGGCTGCAGGCCGGCATCGGTAATGGCGTACAGGCCGTGCAGGCGCAGATCCGTGGCGGCCATGCGCGCGGCGGGCTCAGCTGTCGTCTTCACGCGCCCAGAAGAGGCGATTGGGTATGCGCTGCCCCATGCCGATCCGGTAGCCCTCGGACAGCGCCTGCCAGGTGTATTCCTGTGCTTCATGGATGGCGCTGAAAGGCTCCAGGCCCTGCGCCAGCAGGCCGGCGATGCTCGCCGCGAGGGTACAGCCCGAGCCGTGGAAGCCACCTTCCAGGCGGTCCCAGGTAAAGCTCTCCATGACGCGGTTGTTGGCGTACAGGGTGTTGATTACATCGGGCGTATTTTCGTGGGTGCCGGTAATCAGCACAAACTCGGTGCCGCGCTCCAGCAGTGCCATGGCGCAGGCGTCGAGCGAATCGGCCTCCGGGGCCAGCAGCCTTGCTTCCAGACTGTTGGGTGTGAGCACGGTCGTCTGCGCCAAAAGCAACGTGGTCATGGCATCGATGGCGTCTTCGTCGGTGATCACATTGCCGCTGCCGCTGGCCAGCACCGGGTCCATAACCACGGGAATATCGGGGTAGTCGTGCAGAATCGAGTGCACTGCCTCGACCGCTTCACTGCTGGCGAGCAGGCCGAGCTTGAAAGCGCTGATCGGCATATCCTCGAGCACGGCGCGCGCCTGCTCGACGATGAGGCTGCCGTCGAGCGGCGTATAACCGATGACATCCTGGGTATCCTGGATGGTCAGCGCCGTGATCACCGGCGCGGCGTGACAGCCGTGGCTGATGAGAGCCTCGATGTCGGCCTGGATACCGGCGCCGCCGCTCGGGTCGTTGCCCGAAAACACCATGACCACCGGTACCGCGGCGTTGCCGGTACTCACGGCGCGTGCTGCCGCTGCCTGCGGTGGCAAGTGGGGCGCGGTCTGGCCTGGTTTGGTGTCATGTCTTTTTCACCCGTTGCTATGGCCGGGCATTGTAGCACTGCGCGGCGCTGTTGCGAGTGCTGTCGCGCGGCTACAATAGGGGTTCGGAACAAGGGAACAGCATGAACGACTACAAGACTTACATGTGCGTTATCTGCGGTTTTATCTATCGCGAAGCCGATGGTCTGCCGGAGGAAGGCATCGCCGCCGGTACCCGCTGGGACGATATTCCGCTCAACTGGGTATGTCCGGAATG
>JASBSN010000119.1 GCA_030148915.1 Thiogranum sp. | reverse complement strand
TTATAGGTGGGCAAGCTAAACCATTAGGGCCCCACGCACTGGTTTCTAGCCGGTGGTAGTCCGCCGCGCCGCGCCCGGTGTGATGCCGATCAGTTTCTTGAAGGCCTTGGCGAAAGCGAACTCGGAGTGGTATCCCACATTCGAGGAAATGCGGCCGATGGTCAGGTCCGTATCGATGAGGAGTTCGCGTGCCTTTAGCATACGCCAGCGTGCCAGGTAGACCATCGGTGGTTCGCCGACCATGGCGCGGAATTTGTCGGTAAATACGGAGCGGGACATGAGCGCCGCCTTGGCCAGTTCGGCAATGGTCCAGTCGTGCGCGATATCCTTGTGCATCAGCTGCAAGGCTTTGCCAATGTGCCGGTCCTGCAGGGCGACCAGGAAGCCGTCCGGGTCTTCCAGCGAGTCGATATGTGCCGCCAGAGCCTGGATGAACAGCGCCTCTGCGAGTCGATCGATCACCGCTTCCGTGCCGGGATTATCTCCCGCCGTGGAAATATTCGCCGCCAGCTCGGACGCCGTGGTGATCCAGGCGGTATCGTGCCCGCCATCGGCGCGCACGTATATACAGGCATTCAGGGTATCGAACAGCGGGTGCGGGCAGTCCCGATCATATTCGAAATGGCCGCAAATCAGTGAGGTGGTTACCGAGCCCGGGCCGCCGAACGCCACCGGGCATTCGCCTACCGCCGCTTTCGGGTTACTGATCAAATCGGCGGCGCGGATGGTCGAGGCGCCGCGCTCGTGCATCAAGGAGTGGGTGTTGCCGCGCGGAAACACCGCTATATCACCCTTGCCCATGGCAATGGGAGGGCTGCCGTTATCAGCTTCCAACCAGCAAGTGCCTTCGGTGACAATATGGAAGTTGGCGAATTCGCCGGCAGGGATATTCATGCCCCAGGGGGCCTGGAAACTGGCGTGGAAGTAGACCGTTCCACGCAGCTTCAAGGTTCGCAATATGTCAGAGAGAATGTCCATCGCGCGCAGTTACTTATTCATAGTCTTCCAGTTGCTCTCGGCCTTTGAATAGAGCTTTTTCTCGTCATCGTTCCAGGGGATTTTGGTGTTGAACTTCTGGCCATCATACTCGTCGTTGAAAAATACCAGCAACTCTCCATTGTAGAGTTTGAAAGTGTCGGCATTGGCGGGCACCTTGGCGTTCTTGGCGCCCATGGCAAAGGCGCAATAGCCGTGGTATTTCGGCACATAATGCTTCGGGTCTTTCTCGAAGGCCGCGAGGTTTTCCGGGCTGGAAAAGTAAAACTTGACGCCGTCGTACTGACTGGCGTACTGGCTGCTACCTTTGACGGCCTGGTCGGTCGTACGATAAGCAACGACATCGTAACCGTCCAGGACGACGTTGTCCTTGTTGGTGTTCCAGCCGCCTGCGAAGGCAGATGAGAGTGTTAACAACAGCAACGCGAAGACTTTGGTGGCGGCGAGCGCGTAATGTCGAATCATGATGATCTCCTTCCCAATCGAGTGCCCAGACCGACCGAACGGCCGATCTGGAGCCATTCTAACCACTTCTACAGAAGCTAAAATGTCCGCCCTACCGGTTGTTTTGTGCGATCGTCCGGAAATTCTTTTGCTGCAGTCGTGTCTTCGCGGGGGTTGAGTGTGCGCAAACACTTATTTTCGGCGAACCCTATTTTGCCCATGCTGCCCCGGCAAGCGGATACCAATGCCAAGTCCAGTCACGCAACAGTGTCCGAAGCAACCGCCGCTAACGGGCATCCGACCCAGACCCTCTCGTCGGCTGTATTGTCAGCGCCGCGGAACAACAAAGCACTGCCGGGCGGAATCGCCGCCGCAACCGCCCGTTCAATCGATCCAGGCAAAAAAGCGACCGCGCTCTTTCCACGTCAGCCCTCGGGTTAAAACTGTTGCTGAGGGCCTGTTGAGAGACTAGGCTCTTGGCCTATATACTGGGAAAGGCAAGGCGGTATCTGCTTTACTGTCGTGATCGACCAAGACGGCTTAAAAAATATTTTCGACGGCACCAGGCCTGGAGGTGTGTGATGGATTGGCGCAAACGCACTGCCGATGAAACCTACTCTGATGAAGAAATCGGCGCACGTTTAAAAGAAGAATTGCCTTTCTGGTATCTTGAGGAAGGTTGGCTTCGCCGTAAATATAAAACCGGCGGCTGGAAAGCGACGTTGATGGTGGTCAATACGGTCGGCCATCTGGCGGAGGCCGCGTTCCATCACCCTGACCTCACAGTCTCCTATGCCTTCGTTATCGTGAAACTGCAAAACCATGCAGCCAAAGGAATCACCGATAAGGACTTTGCCCTGGCCACCAAGATCGAGGAGGTCATACAGTGGCAGCCCGGTAGTGAGGGTGGGCCCCTGGAAGGCACGCCGGACGATGCGCGCTTCAAATACATCAAGTACGATTCGCACGATTGATTGGATGACCGAAAGGAGCATAAACTGCGTATGACGAGCGAACGAGGCAAGACCGATGAGATCGAGGCGGCGGTATACCGCAGGTTGATAGAACATTTGCGTTCCAGACCAGACGTGCAAAACATCGACTTGATGAATCTGGCTGATTTCTGCAGGAATTGTCTGTCCAAGTGGTATATGGCGGCGGCGCAGGAACGCGGTGTCGAGATCGATTATGACGCGGCCCGGGAAAGGGTCTACGGAATGCCGTATCAGGAATGGAAAGCAAAACATCAGACCCCAGCGAGCGCGGAAAAACTCAAGGCGTTCGAGAAAAAGCACGGTGAAGTGACCTAATGGGCGGCGGGGATCGGCGACCTGTTCAATGCGCTAGAAGCGCCTCCCAGGGTGACAACTGGTCACTTTTTGGCGGTTTCTGCTGTTATGTGACTGTCCGGGTGAAGTCATGGGTTTAGTCTCGCAAAATACCCGACCGAAGGCAGGCGAACGGGGCGACTGTTCTGTGTTTTCAGCGTTCTTGCGATGATGCAGATCATCTATTTTGGCCGGCTGCGCGAGCAACTGCAGAGCAGCGGCGAGAAACTTGAGTATAGCGCAAAGTCGGGCAGCGTCCGCGGCCTGCTGGAACAACTGTGTCAACGTGGGGAACCCTGGGCGAGCGCCTTGGACGGCCGGGCAACCGTACTGGTGGCGGTCAATCAGGAAATGGCCGGCGCTGAGACCGCACTCGCCGACGGCGACGAAGTCGCTTTTTTCCCCCCGGTAACCGGCGGTTGACGCAGTGGCGCATATGAAGGCGATCACCGTACAGAGCGAACCGTTGGATATTGCCGCCGAACAAAATGCAGTGCGGGGCAGTGACGCGGGTATTGGCGCATTGGTGAGCTTTGTCGGGCTGATGCGCGATATCAACGACGGTGCCAAGGTCTACCGCATGACCCTGGAGCATTACGCGGGGATGACCGAGAAGGCGCTCGCCGTCATTGTCGATGAGGCTTGTGAGCGCTGGCCACTGGCTGCCGTGAGGATCGTCCACCGGGTAGGAGAGATGCAGCCTACAGACCCTATCGTGTTGGTCATCGTGGCCAGCGCTCATCGCAGCGCGGCCTTCGCGGCCTGCGAATTCATCATGGATTATTTAAAAAACCGCGCCCCTTTCTGGAAAAAAGAATACACCGCGGAGGGTGAGCGCTGGGTGGAGCAACGCGCCAGCGACCGCGATGCTGAAGGGCGTTGGATCAACCGCTGACAGCCATGCCATGTCCTATTTCCCGCAACAGCTCTTTCAAGAGCAACAGACACTCGCCAGCGCTATTCCTCCGATGGCTCGCGATCGGGTAGGTCATAAGGTTGGTCCGGATACCAGCCCTCATCCCAGCCGTAGGGGTAACCGCCATCCGGTTGTCCCGGCCGAGTTACGCCGCGTGTTTCAGGGGCTGATCGGTTGCAAGCGGGAATGTAACATCCGGGGATTGCTGCGGTAGAGATAAGCCCCCGCCAGGGCAAAATAACAAAGCCACATGACGGCGTTCAGCAGCGCGGACATACCGCCGTAAGCCACCGGTAAAACCAAGAACAGCAAGGCGAAGTTAGTGTAGAAAACACTGGCGTCGTTTAGACCGAACGGCAGGCGTCCGCGCCACAATTTCTCACGCACCAGTGCCACCCCTGAAAAGCCGACAAGTGCCATACCCGTCGCTAGCATCTGCATTTTGTGCCCGGGCTGATATTGCCAGTGGGCAAAACTGTTACCCGAGGCAATGAGCCCGACGGAAATCACAAGAATGCTCAGACTCCAAAGGTTGTGAAGAAAAAGGTTGATCAAGGTGTTCCGAAATACTGTCAGAAACGAGTAAGCAAAGAATGCAGTCGCCCACAAATCCGCGGGTTCTTCCACAGAATAGGCAATCCGTCCGAATGATGAAGCCCAAGCGGGCAGTGTGCTCGGATAATCGTGCCAGACGTCTCCGAATAAACCGATGGCCAGCGCCCCGATGCCGACTACCATAAGGGCCGTCGCCGGTAGACTAATTTTTACCAGTTGCCAGAGGACCATCAGCAGCGATGCCGCCGTGAAAATCGATCGCCAGGGATCATAAATCAAGTTGCTCTCGGAAAGGTACATCACAATGGTTAACAGAATAAAACTGATACTCAGTTTTATTCGTGCTGCATTTTCTTCGCTACGATAGGTTAACAGGCAGCAGGCGAGGACCAGTAGCAGTATAAAGTTTGTACCCTGTTCCGGCAGGCTGTATTCGGAACGCATCCGGATGAACTGTTCCATAAACCGGTATACGGCGGGCCAGATGACGGTCAGCAAAACAACGAATGCCCAAAAGGTGATCGATACAACAAAAAACTGTGCGGAATGTTTATGTGGCCGAGTGTCCGGCATTTTCCTCCTGGTTGTGAGGACTTCCCGGTTCCGCGCGTCGATAGCCTTGGCAGTTCGCCAGGAGCAGTTGTTCGCCGTGGCTTACTTGGGATTAGCGGTGGCCGAAAGGCGCCTTTGTTTTATTTTTTTAAGGAAATTTATGTTCGCGCTCAGAGAAGGTTTAATGCACCTGTCTTATTTTTGAGGATGAACAGTAAAATTATGCACCGCGTCGACGTCAAGAGCAAGATTTGCACGGATCCGCACGGGCGACGCGGTGTCTCACTTCAGCATTAAAATGGCAACAATTATCGCCAGAATGCCGGCAATGCTTTTCCAGAACAGCACCGGGTTGCGGTCTATCAGCGGTGACCGCGTCTTGCTGATAAATTCTTTGTTGGGGTGGCGCAGGTCGAACAGAAACTCGGATAATTCAGCGTAGCGTTTGTACGGATTGGGATGCAAGGCCTTGCGCAGGGTCTCGTCGAGCCAGGCCGGGATTTCCCGCTCGTCGTCGAGTACGCTCCGGTAGGTTAATTTTCGCTGCGCCGCGCGGGTTCGGGCTTTAGCCACCTGGGCACCGTAGGGCAACTTGCCGGACAGCATCTGATAGGCGATTACCGCCAGGGAAAACATATCCGCGCGCGGTGTGCCGCTTTCACCGAGAAAATACTCCGGCGCGGTGTATTGCGCCGTACCCAGAATACCGGGCCGTTCGAGGGGCGTGGTGATTTCCATCAGACCCGCCACCTGGGTGGCACCGAAATCGATAATCTTCACCGTGCCGGTGGTATCGATCATAATATTCTCCGGACGCAAATCCTGATGCAGCATTTCCAGGCGGTGAAACGCCTGCAGACCCCGGGCAATCTGTTCGACGATGCCACGCACGGTTTCCACGTCCGGTTGGGGATGGTCGATCATCCACTGCTTTAACGTCTGGCCGTCGATATATTCGTTAACGATGTAAAAATAATGACGCTTACGCGTTTGCAAGCAGGGTTTCAGCACGTGCGTGCTGTTGATGCGCCGTGCAATCCATTCTTCCAGTAAAAAACGTTCGAGGTAGGCCGGGTCCGCCCGCAGATCAATGGACGGGGCCTTGATAATCACCCGGGTATTGCTCTCGGCATCCCGCGCCAGATAAATATGACTGCGACTGGTGGCGTGCACTTCGCGAATAATCTCGTAGCCATCGAACACCGTTCGTGCCGCCAGGATCGGCGGAAATGGCAGCTCGGTGAGTTGTCGATAGGTCTCGTTGGCATCGGGGCTCGGCAGTTGTTCGACGCGAATGACCTGCACGGTAAGATTGTCGTCGCTACCTTGGTGCAGCGCTTCATCGACGATGGCCCTCGCGGCCGCTTCCGGATCGTGTGTACGGATTGCATCAATAACAAATGCGTCGCTGGCGAAGGCATAGACGCCGTCGGTGGCCAGTACAAACACGTCGTCGGGTTCCACCGGGAAGGCGGCGTAGTCCATCTCCAGCTGCTGCCGGGCCCCCAGAGCCCGACTGAGATAGCTTTTGTCCGAGGCAATCCAGTGGCGGTGGTCCTCGGTCAGCTGTTGCAGCTGCTCACCGCGCAGTCGGTACACGCGGGAATCGCCCACATGCATAATATGCGCGGTGGTCGATTTTATGACCACGGCGCTCAAGGTGCAGACGTAGCCCTTATTCTGATCGTAGCGGTGCTGGCTCTGGCGGCTTTGAGAGTATAGCCACGAATTGGTCGCCATCAATACGCATTGCGCCGATTTTTTTACCGACCAGGTCTCTGAGGTGCTGAAATAGTCTTCTAAAAACCCCGCCACCGCGGCTTCGCTGGCCACCTGACTGACATCGCTGCTGCTGATACCGTCGGCGAGCGCAACCGCAACCCCTTTGGCGGTCAGAAGCGGTTCTTTGGGAATGCAGACGCCATGAAAATCCTGATTGACGGCTTTGCGGCCCCTGTCGGAATATTGCCCGGCCGAGATTCTTAACTGACCGGGCATGGCAGTCGCTCAATAAGACTTGTAAGGTAAAAACTTACCGCTCATGACAATATTCACGCGGTCACCGTTCGGGTCGACCTCGCGCTTGAGATCCATTTTAAAATCAATCGCGCTCATAATGCCATCACCGAACTCTTCGTGAATCAGCGCCTTGAAGGTGCTGCCATAGACATTCACCAATTCATAAAACCGGTAAATCAGCGGATCGGTCGGTATCGCGGTGGGCAAGGAACCTTTATAAGGTACCACCTGTAATTGCTCGACCGCCTCGGCCGGCAGTTCCAGCCGGGCGCCGACTTTGGCGGCCTGTTCCGCGCTCAATGTCATTTGACCGAGCAAGGCGGCGGTGGTCCATTCCTTGCTCTGGCCTGTGGCCTCCGCCAGCTGTGCCCAAGTGAGTTTTTTGCTCACTTTGCGCGTTATAATTAATTCAGTGACTTCATCGCGTGTCATGCTGTGCGTCTCCGTATCTGGAAAAAATTTTTGCTATAAGCCTCATCCCGAGTAGCCGGAAGCAGGCCCCATAAGCTCATTAAGCGATAGGACGGGTACTGCCGGTTCTGATGTGCGTGCTATATAAAGTCAGGCCGGTAAAGGCCATACCGCCGATCAGGTTACCCAGTACCGTCGGAATTTCGTTCCAGATCATATAGTCCATCACCGAGAAAGCGCCGCCCATTAACATGGCTGACGGAAACAGAAACATATTGACCACGGAATGCTCGAAGCCCATGGCAAAGAACAGCATGATCGGCATCCACATCGCGATCACCTTGCCGCTGACGCTGGTCGAGATCATCGCGCCGACAACCCCCATCGACACCATCCAGTTGCATAACATACCTCGGATGAAGAGCGTCAGCATGCCGGCCGCACCGTAGTGTTCGTAGCCCAATGTCCGCGCCACACCGATGCCCGCAATCTTGGTGCCCACCGCATTGGGTTCGCTGGAAAACCCGTACGTAAAGGTAACGCCCATCATCACCGCCACGGTCAGCGCACCGAGTAGATTGCCGGTAAACACCAGCCCCCAGTTTCTCAGCACGCCGCTCAGGGTGACCCCCGGGCGCTTGTCGATCAAAGCCAGCGGCGTCAACACAAATACCCCGGTAAGCAGATCGAAGCCCATTAAATACAGCATGGCAAAACCCACCGGAAACAGGATCGCGCCCACCAGCGGCGAGCCGGTCTGCACCGCCACGGTAATGGCGAATGCGGCCGCCAACGCCAGGATAGCGCCGGCCATATAGGCGCGGATCAGGGTATCTCGGGTAGACATAAAGATTTTCGATTCGCCGGCATCCACCATTTTGGTGACGAATTCCGAAGGGACCAAATAAGACATAGTGCTTCCTCGTTAAAGACTGAAAGGGTTGCACCCACCGACAGCGGTCTTGGCGGGCGGAGGTGTAGTCGTACCCGGGGTTAGGCAATAGTGGTGCCAGAAAGGCGAATGACGTTATATGTTGCGGGTATAACGGTTATTTTGAGTGTTTTTACGATGACATGTGCTGTAACAGTGCGGATTCAAGCACCGTTATAGGGCGGCATGTCTTCATATAGGGCAAGGATGGGCGAGGGGACTGAATGATCGTTTAGCAGCCGGCGCCCCAATCCCTGCTGGCTGGCTCAGGCCGGTATGACGAAGTCATCAGAGGTTCCTTAAGTCAACACTGGTCGAAGTCGGTCAGAAATGATCTGCTCGCGTGTTCATTTCGGCGGAGACTTCGCTTTGACTGGATGCGCTTCGGTATACCGGTCGAAGAAAAGCCGGACCAGGTCCGAACGCGTGACCATACCGAGGACCCGACGGTCCTTGTCACAAACGACCACCCGCTTGACGCTGTTGCGCTTCATCACTTCAATCACATCATGCAGATCATGCTCGAGGCTCACGGACACGACTTGTTTGACCATGTGATCGGTGACCGGGTCGCTCGGCGCCTCCAGTTCGCCGTGGTGAACCAGATGGCTGAATAGAGACTCCAGGGTCTGCCATAGGTTGTGGTGTGGCTGATGGGTAGGTACGCCAAGCGCACGAAGGAAATCGGCCTCGGTAATGATACCGACAAGGTGCCCGTGGTCATCGACGACCGGTAGCCCACTGATCCTTTCGCTCACCAGAAGGTGTGCGGCCTCCGTCAACGGTGTTTGCGGATGTACACAGTGCACAGGCTGACTCATCACCTGCGACACGCCGATGGCTTCGGTATCACGGCGACCGGCTAACTGCTCGGCACGCTCTGAGAGCATCATCAAGTCGTCGACGGTGATATCGATGTAGGTGTCCATACTCTGCAGCGCCTGCTGAAACTCCGCGCGGCCGGGGCGTTTGCTATCATCATGCGTATTGCTCATGTGTCTCTCCGGTTAGGGCAGGTTCAGGCGGCATTATGCGCCATCACCGGGCGGGGCGTGGTGTCGACACGCTGCCAGGAATTTTCGTTCCTACAGACTTCGTAGCAGGCCCAGTCCATGAAGGCCTTGCGCGCGACGCTGCCTGTCTGACGACG
>JASBSN010000111.1 GCA_030148915.1 Thiogranum sp. | reverse complement strand
ACGATGTGGCTGCAACCGCTGAAAAATGCCGCCGATCCCTTACAGGGGGTGATGGACGTTATCGAGCAACTGCCGGAGAGAAAGCCCCCGGAGATGATTCGCTACGGCTGCCCGCTAAATAATCTTGCCCAGGAGATGTCGCCGCTGGACGAAGGGTTCCGTCAGCGCCTCGATTATATCTTCCGGGTCTGGCACGACGTTACCGAGCAAGCATTGGAGCGGGCCCGGCAACAGGGGCGCATACGCGCTGATGTCGATTGCGACGCAACCGCCACCTTTGTCCTGGCTGCCCTCGAAGGTTGTATCGGCATGGCAAAAAACGCGCAGAGCGAAGCGCGTCTGGCGGTATGTAATCGCGGGCTTATCGATTATCTGCACTCCCTGGAAATTTGAGCCGGGGCCTGTATGACCCGTCAGCTGGCTGAAGGGTTGATACGCTGGCGATGGCTGTTGCTCATCGGCGCGGTCGCGACAGCCTTATTGGCCGTCAGCGGCGTACGATTCCTGGGGTTTTCCAACGATTACCGGGTATTTTTCAGCAAGGAAAACCCGCAGCTGCTGGCCTTCGAACAACTGCAGAGCACCTACACCAAAGCCGACAACGTGCTCTTTGTCCTGGCGCCGGCCGATGGCGACGTGTTTAGCCCGCAGACGCTGGCGGCCATCGAATGGCTGACGCGGCAGGCCTGGCAGATCCCGTACTCGATTCGCGTCGATTCGGTGACCAATTTTCAGCATACCCGGGTGCAGGGCGATGATCTAAGCGTCGAGGATCTGGTCAGGGACGCCGGCGCCTATAGCGCCGCTGAGTTGCAGAAGATTAAACAAGTCGCTCTACACGAGCCGCAGTTGATCAACCGCCTGGTGGCGCCGGACGCCCGCGTGGCCGGGGTCAACGTCACTATCCAATTGCCCGGTATCGACCCCCAGGCCGAAGTGCCCGAGGTGGTGGCCTTTTCGCGCGACCTGGCCGCGCAACTCCAACAGCGTTTTAACGACATCGACGTACACCTCACCGGCATTGTCCTGCTCAATAATGCGTTCTCGGAAAATTCCATCAAGGATATGAGTACGCTGGTGCCGGTCATGTTCGGCGTCATTGTCGTTTTTCTGTTACTACTGTTGCGTTCGTTCTGGGGCACGCTGGCCACCGTCCTGGTGATAGCGCTGTCCATTGTCACGGCCATCGGCAGCGCCGGCTGGCTGGGGATTCAGCTCTCGGCGCCCTCGGCCAGCGCGCCGACGATGATCATGACCCTGGCGGTGGCCGACTGCGTGCACCTGCTGGTGAGTTTCCTGCAGCGGTTGCGAGACCGGGCGGATCGGCGTGCGGCGATGGTCGAAGCGCTGCGGATCAATCTGCAACCGATCTTCCTGACCAGTCTGACTACGGCGGTCGGGTTTATGTCGATGAATTTCAGTGACGCACCGCCATTTCGCGATCTGGGCAACATCGTGGCCATCGGCGTGTTGGCGGCATTTTTCTATTGCCTGGCCTTGTTGCCGGCGTTAATGGTGGCGCTGCCCGTGCGAGCGCCGGCCATGCGCAATCGCTCGATGGCGGCCATGGACGGCATCGCCGATTTTGTCATCCGCTATCGCCGCCCGGTGCTGGGGGGCATGCTGTTTTTGGTCGTTGGATTGATTGTCTTTATACCCAACAACGAACTCAATGATGAATTTGTCACCTACTTTGACCAACGGGTGCCGTTCCGGGTCGACACCGACTTCACCACCCGCAATCTCACCGGTCTGTATAACATTGCTTATTCCGTGAACGCCGCTGACTCGGGCGGCATCAGCGAGCCCGCCTATCTGCGCAAACTCGATGAGTTCGCCAACTGGTACCGCCAGCAGCCGGAAGTTATTCACGTCAGCACGCTATCGGATACCCTAAAACGTCTGAACAAAAACCTCCACGGCGATGATCCGCGGTGGTATCGGATCCCCGACAGTCGGGAGCTGGCGGCTCAGTATCTGCTGTTGTACGAAATGTCTCTGCCCTACGGCCTTGATCTGAACAATCAAATCAATGTCGACAAGTCGGCTAGCAAGCTGGATGTATCCCTGCGCAGCCTGTCCAGTAACGCCACCATTGCGCTGGAAGCGCGCGCCCGTCAGTGGCTGGCCGCGCACGCGCCGGCGTACATGCACACTCACGGCGCCAGTCCGTCGGTGATGTTTTCACATATCGGTTCGAGAAATATCCGCAGCATGCTGGTCGGTACCACCGTCGCCCTGCTGGTGATCTCGATGATACTGGTATTCGCCCTGGGGTCGTTGCGCATGGGTCTGATCAGCCTGGTGCCGAATCTGGTACCGGCTGCGATGGCCTTCGGTCTGTGGGGCCTGCTGGTCGGACATGTGGGGCTGGCCTTGTCGGTGGTCGCCGGCATGACACTTGGTATCGTGGTGGACGACACCGTGCACTTTCTGAGCAAGTACCTGCGGGCTCGCCGCGAGGAGGGGTTGTCGCCGGCCGCTGCGGTACGCTTCGCCTTTCACACCGTGGGCACGGCGCTGTGGACGACCTCGGTGGTACTGATAGCCGGATTCCTGGTGCTGACATACTCACCGTTCGAACTCAATTCCGGCATGGGTCTGCTCACCGCCATCACTATCGGGCTGGCGTTGTTGGCGGATTTTCTGCTCTTGCCGACCCTGTTAATGACCCTTGATAAAAAGGATGCTTATGAAAACCGTCAGCCTGCTGATCCTGTTAAGTCTGCCGTTTAATCTGCTGGCGCAGAGCGCGGCGGAACAAGGCTTGCAAATTGCCCGCGAAGCCGATCGTCGTGACACAGGGTTTCACGACTCCAGCGCCGCCATGCGGATGATTCTGCGCAACCGCCAGGGCGATGAGAGCAACCGCCTGATCCGTGTGCGCACTTTAGAGCAACCGGATGACGGCGATAAGAGCCTGACCACCTTCGATGAACCCGCCGATGTCAAGGGTACCAATTTTCTCAGCTTTACCCATAAAACAGGGCCCGACGACCAGTGGCTCTACCTGCCGGCATTAAAGCGCGTCAAGCGCATCTCGTCGCGCAACAAATCCGGCCCCTTCATGGGCAGCGAGTTCGCCTACGAAGATCTCTCCTCGCAGGAGGTTGAAAAATACACTTACCGGTACGTGCGTGACGATAGCTATGAAGGTCTGGACACTTTCGTGCTCGAACGTTACCCGCAGGACAAGGATTCAGGTTACACCCGACAGGTTGTCTGGCTGGACAAGCAGGCCTATCGCCCGCAGAAGATCGAATTCTACGACCGCAAGAACAGCCTGCTTAAAACCTTGACCTATAGCGGCTATCGCCGCTATCTGAACAAGTTCTGGCGCGCCGATGAAATGTTCATGGAGAACCACCAGACCGGCAAAAGCACCCGTCTGATCTGGACCGACTATCGCTTCCAGACCGGCCTCACTGACCGGGACTTCGATCGCAACAGTCTGAAGCGGACGCGTTGAGGGGGCCTCAGGCGGCCCCCGCGCCGGAGACGGCGTGTAACAGGTTACGCCTCGTCAGCCAACCGGGTACGCAGGGGCTCGGGCATCTCCCAGGGGCTGGCCTCGGCCCACCCTTTGAGCTCGGCGGCCGGCATCGGACGGGCGATATAATATCCCTGACCGTAATCGCAACCCATCGCCACCAGCATGTTCAATATCTGCTCGTTTTCAATGCCCTCGGCCACCACCACCATATCCAGTGTATGCGCCAGATCGATCACCGACTGGACGATCCGGCGGTCCTGCCGGTCCTCGGTCATCTGCATAATGAAGCTTTTATCGATTTTGAGTTCGGAGACAGGTAGTTTTTTCAGGTAGGCCAGTGACGAGTAGCCGGTGCCGAAATCGTCGATCGATAAGGTGATGCCCATTTCGTGCAGCGCCGTGAGTGTGTGCAGCGCCGCCTGCGGGTCTTTCATCATCGCACTTTCGGTCACCTCCAGGACGACCGAGCCGGGGCCCGCCCCCCAGATGTTCAAGGCGTGTTCCACCATCGGCACCAGTTCGGGTGAATGCAACAGCTGGGCCGATAAATTGACCGACACCGAGGTGGATTCACAGGGTGGGCAGAAACGAAACCATTCGCGCAGTGCTACGTGGATCGACCAATAGGTGAGGGTGTCGATGAGGCCGGCTTTTTCGGCCACGCCGATGAACACGTCGGGTTGAATCCAGCCCATTTGCGCATGGTGCCAGCGCGCCAACGCCTCGCACCCGCACAGTTTACCCTGCTGCAGATTCAATTGCGGCTGGTAATGCAACATCAGATCGCCGTTGTCCAGCGCGGTGCGCAGGTTGCCCTTGATACCGGCGATACGCATTTCGTGTGACCGTGTCGAGGCATCGTAGATCGAATACCTGAGCTGTTGTCCTTTGGCGAGGAGTAAGGCGGAGTCGGCCGCTTTGACCAGTTCTTCGCGGTCAGCGGCATGATCGGGGTATACCGCGGCGCCGGCGGCCGCGGTGATTGCCAGTATTTGTGTGTCGACTTCGATATTTTTACCGACTTCATCAAGAATCTTGGTAATAGCCAGCTGCGTCACCTGGGGTGTGCGCAGGTTGGTGAGCACGACGGCGAACTCGTCCCCACCGAGGTGATAGAGCAGGTCAGTGGGGCGCAATGCCTTCTGAATACGCTGACAAATTTCTTCGAGCACCCGATCGGCCACGGCGTGACCGAAATCTATGTTGAGCTGCCGAAACCGACACAGATTGACCAGCACGAGCGCCAGATGCTGGTGTTTCTGGCAGGCGCTATCGAGTTCGGTGGACAGTTGGTCCAGCAACTGCTGATGCTGTGCATGATGGGTGTGCAACGGGGTGCTCATGGCCGAAGCGACTTAAAGGGCAGGAGAACCATCACAGATAATATTCGCCGATATCGATGCCGTAGGCCCCGGCCGGAAGTGGGCGGCGGATCTCAACGGGTTTTCCGTCGGCGTCCAGCGGATCCTGCATCAGGTCCAGCATGGTGTTTATATCGTAGGCGTACTTATCGGGATCGAGCAGCAGCATCACCTGAGGTCGCAGTCGTCGCACCCGATTTTGCGCCGTCACCACGCCGATTTCGCCGGTACTGAGCTCCACCAGAGTTCCGGTCGGATACAGCCCGATGCACTGAATGAACTGTTCCACCATGTCGGCCTGAAAATCCTTGTCTCGCCACTCATAAAGTGCCTGTATGGCGTCGTAGGTGGACATGGCCTTGCTGTAGGGTCGGTCGCTGGTAATGGCGTCGTAACAGTCCACCAGCGCGGCGATGCGGGCGTTGACGGGAATCTGATGTCCGGGGATTCCTCGCGGGTAGCCCGAACCGTCGTGCCGTTCATGATGATTGGCAATCACCGCAATCACGTCTTCACTGATGCCCTCGGTTTCCCGCGCGATGTCCACGCCGAATTGCACGTGCCGCAGAATCAGTTTGTATTCTTTGTCGGTGAGTCGCCCCGGTTTGGTCAACAGGCTGTCAGGCAGCTGCAGTTTACCGATATCGAACAGCAGGGTGCCGATGGCGAGATTTTCCAGATCGGCTTTGGAAAAGCCCAGGTGCCGGCCGAAGGCCACCGCCAGACCACAGGCGTCGACCGAGTGGGTGTAGGCGTACGAGTCTTTGTTTTTCAGACGCGAAAGCCACATAAAGGCGGCCGGATTACGGATGATGCTGTCCATCAGGCCACGCACGCCGTCGCGTACCGAGTCGATCGCAATCTTCCGACCTACCTTGAGATCGGCGATCAGCGTGGTGACCACCTCGAGGGTCGCCGCGCGGCTCTTGCGTGCTGTCGCCATCTCTTTGTCGATAGGGGTGAGGACCGGGTAGACCTCCACCTTCGGTGGGCTACGAAACACTTCCCCCGGTTTGTCCGCCGCGCCGCTGCGGACAATCACCGGCGCGGTGGGCGCCGGGGGCGGCGCTTTTATCGCCGGGGCCTTGGGCGAGGAGGCGCCGGAATCGAAGGATTCCGGGTCGACGAACACGTATTCACAGAAGTTGCGCAATTCCTGGATGTCGTCGTGGGTGTTGACGCGGAACCCCTGAAAAAGGAAACGTGTTTCCACCCACGGGCGATCGAGCCTCGAGACATACATCCCGATTTTCAGATCCTCCACGTAGACTTTTAACTCTGCCTGACTCATATCCCTGTAACTGCCGCCTGTCTAAATAGGTGTGGCCGAAAGGTCCGCCATACAGCTATCGACCGGAATCTTCTACAGTTTACTGATATTTTGCCCGGCCAGGGCGACGCGCTTCTGGTACGCTTCGCGGGCGATGCGCACGTCTTCGAGGAAAAACGGCAATTCATCCAGGGTCAAGGCCTGTGGACCGTCCACCAGAGCCCGCGAGGGATGGGGGTGAAAATCGACCAGCACCATATTGGCACCGGCGATAATTCCCTGGGCGGTGACGTGCATCAGATCCAGCAGACCGTCCGGTGCGCGCTCGCGGGTGCCGACCGAATGTGATGGATCGATACACACCGGCATGCGCGTCAGTCGCTTGATCACCGGCACATGGGCGAAGTCGACAAAATTGCGGTGCGGATCGCCCATGTTGGTCTTCATGCCACGCAGGCCGAAGACCACCTTGCGGTTACCTTCACTGGCGAGGTACTCGGCGGCGTTAAGCGACTCCTCGAGGGTGATACCGAAGCCACGCTTGAGCAACACGGGAAATTCACGCTGCCTGCCAATGTGTTTGAGCAGTTCGAAATTCTGCGTGTTACGCGTACCGATCTGCAACATCACGCCGGTTGGGTTACCGGTGTGTTCCAGCGCTTCGCGGATCTCATCGACATGCGCTTCGTGGGTAATCTCCATGGCGATCACCTTGATGCCGTAGGTGCCCGCCAGTTCGAATACGTAGGGCAAACAGCTTTTGCCGTGGCCCTGGAACGAATAAGGATTGGTGCGCGGCTTGTAGGCCCCCATGCGCGTACAAACCTGGCCGTGAGCCTGCAGCGCCTGCATCATGAGTTCGACGTCCTCCCGGGTGTTCACCGCACACAGCCCGGCAAACACCTGCAGCGTGTCCTGACCGAAGCGGACACCGTTGTACTCGAAGGACGTGGAGCGCTGGTCGTCCCGATGGCGCCCCAGCACACGGTATTCTTCCGAGATGCGCACTACGCGCTCCACCGCGGGCAGGGCGGCAACTTGCTCCAGCGACAAGGAGGCGGTATCGCCAATCAAATAAATTTCTGTCAACAGCTGCTGTTCACCGCTCTCCTGGTGCACACGGTGGCGGACGTTGGGCATTTGGGTGAGAAAGGCTTCCAGTCGCCTGAACTCATCGCTGTCGGTGCGGGTGTTCGGCGCAAGGATCAGGATCATGTCGGTTCCTTTGTGGTTGATCGATGGTCAGCGGTCGCGGTACCGCAGGGTTAGATCGGCGTACTCGTCAATGCGCCGGTCGCGCAGAAACGGCCACAGCCGCCGCACCTTTTCGCTGCGCGACATGTCGAGTTCCGCCAGCAGCAGTTGCGCTTGATCGCGGCTCGCCCGGGCGAGGACTTCTCCCTGCGGGCCGGCGATAAAACTGCTGCCCCAAAACTCGATGCCGGCGCCGCCGGCCGGATCCGGCTCACACCCGGTGCGATTGCACACCAATACCGGCAGTCCGTTGGCCACCGCGTGGGCGCGCTGAATCGTCTGCCAGGCATCCAGCTGGCGTTGCTGTTCTTCATCACTGTCCGCGCGGTCCCAGCCGATGGCCGTCGGATAGAGCAGGAGATCGGCGCCGGCCAGCGCCATCAACCGGGCCGCTTCCGGGTACCACTGGTCCCAGCACACCAGCACACCCAGGTGTCCCAGGCTGGTTTGCACCGGCTGGAAGCCCAGGTCGCCCGGGGTGAAATAGAATTTCTCATAGTAACCGGGATCGTCAGGGATGTGCATTTTGCGGTATTTCCCGGCCAGCGAACCGTCACTGTCGAGCACCACCGCGGTGTTGTGATACACGCCGGCGGCGCGGCGTTCGAACAGTGAGGCGACAATCACCAGGCGCAACTCGGCGGCCAGTGCCGAGAGCTCCGCGGTACTCGGGCCGGGGATCGCTTCGGCCAGGTCGAACAGCGCCGCATCCTCGCTCTGGCAGAAGTACCGAGTGTTGTGCAGTTCCTGCAGGAGCACCAGTTGCGCACCCTGCGAGGCTGCCGCGCGCAACCCATCGCTGATGTGCGCCATATTCGCCGTCCGGTCGCTTTGGCAGGACATCTGAATCAGCGCGACTTTCAACTTTACCGGTACAGTCATTGGCCTTTCACCTGAGAGATTCAACTCGGGGGATTCTAGAAGATTCCCGGCCCGGCGGGAACGGCGACCGTCCTAGAGGGCTGTCGGCTGGAATTCGACGCCGAGCGGAAACTGCATGGTCAGGCAGTGCAGGCTGCCGTGCTGCGCGATCAGCGCCAGGCACTCCAGCGGCACGATCTCCCGTTCGGGGAAGCAATCCCGCAGTTGCTGTACGGCGATGGCGTCGGCCGGATCGTCGTAGACCGGCACCAGTACGGCGTTGTTCAACAGCAGAAAATTGGCGTAGCTGGCGGGCATACGCTCGCCGTGGGCGTCGCGCTTAGGCGCTGGCCAGGGCAGCGCCAGCAGACGATAAGGCTGCCCGGCGCGGTCCCGCAAGGCGTGCAGCTCGGCTTCCATGGCTTTGAGCGAGGCGTAGCACGAGTAGCCGATTTCGTCACAGCTCTGGTAAACAAGGGTGTTTTGATCGACAAAACGCGCCAGCATGTCGATATGGCCATCCGTGTCGTCGCCTTCGATGCAGCCGTGTTCGAGCCACAACAGGCGATCGACGCCGAGCAATGTCTGCAAGCGTGTGCCGATATCACCTGGCGAGAGACTGGGATTGCGCTGCGGGTGCAGCAGGCAGGAGCGCGTGGTCAGCGCGGTGCCGTGACCGTCGCTGTCCAGGCTGCCGCCCTCGAGAACGAGCTCGCTGCGCTGCATCGGGCTGGCGCCGAAGGCGCCGGCGGTTGCCAACCCGGCGTTGATAGCGTCGTCGCGCTGCGACGGATACTTATTGCCCCAACCATTGAAGTGGAAATCGAGCAGCACGGGCCGCCCGTTGTCCAGTACGGTCAGCGGGCCGTGATCGCGCGCCCAGGTGTCATCAGAGGGCAAGAGGTGAAAAAACAGGCGGGACGCATCGATACCGGTGCTCTGCAGCGCTTGGCGCAGACGCTCGGCCTGAGGGCGCTCATGACAGGTGATCAGCAGGTTTTCGCGCCGGGCAATGGCCGTGGCAAGGGCCATGAAAACCGGCTCGACGGTATCCAGCGCCTCCGCCCATGGGCCCTGCGGATGCGGCCAGGTGAGCATGACGCCGGCCTGAGGTTCCCATTCGCCCGGTAGGCGGCGCGCGGTGGCAGCAATAGACATGGCGGCGGATTCTATGCCGCCGGGAGGCGGTTTACCATCGGCTGCGGAGTTTGCCGGGGGTTATTTTTTGTGCGCCATGACCGAGTGGATAACGTACTGGTTCTCAAAATAGACCACAAAGTCGCCATAGTCCCAGCTAGTGATGGGCGGATTACCCACCGCGGCGGAGCGTACCGAGGGCGCGCCGAAGCGTTGTTGTACCGCCTCCATGGTCATGCCGCGCGCCGGTCGCGGCACATTCGGCGCGGCGTTGACCGCGTTCACCAACAGCGTATCGCCGAGGGTCGGGCCGGCGGAAAGAGCCCATAACAGGCCCAGTAGCGTGTTCAAACCGATGCGTCGCATGATATCCATCCTTATCCGGTTGAAAGAGGGCGGGTCAATACTTGTTTTCGGCAGCTCGCGCTTGTGATTTAATGCACCGCAATGTTCCGACCTCTGGCTCTCTCTATCGGCCTGCGCTATACAGGCGCAAAACGCCGAAATCATTTCATTTCGTTTATATCGTCGATCTCCATCGCCGGTATCGCGCTGGGCGTGGCGGCATTGATCACGGTGCTCTCGGTGATGAACGGCTTCGAGCAGGAACTGCGCACCCGGATCCTGGGCATGGCCTCCCACGCCAGCATAAGCGGTTATCGCGAGCCGCTCCAGGACTGGCAGGGGGCGGCGCAACTGGCCAGCGGGCATCCGGAGGTGATCGGCGTGGCGCCGTACGTCCAGAATGAGATCATGCTCACCAAAGGCGGCAAAGTCAGCGGCGCGCTGGTCAAGGGTATCCGCCCCGACCTGGAACCGGCTGTCTCCACGGTCGGTGAGCATATGCGCAGCGGTAGTCTGAACGATCTGGTGGCCGGTGAATACAACATTATCCTCGGCAGCGAGTTGGCGTTCAATCTTGGGGCCCAGCCGGGCGATCAAATCACCATGGTGACACCGCAGGCCAATTTCAGCCCGGCCGGGGTGCTACCGCGCCTGCGCCGCTTTCGCGTGGCCGGCATTTTCGAGATCGGCATGTACGAATATGATCGTGGTATCGCGCTGATCAATCTGCACGATGCGCAAAAGTTGTTCAAACTGGGCAGCGCGGTGACCGGCGTGCGCCTCAAACTTGCCGACATGTTTCAGGCCCCACGCATCTCGCGCGAACTGGCCCGGCAACTGGGCGGTAATTTGCAAGTCGAAGACTGGACCCGCCAGCACGGCAATTTTTTCCGCGCCGTACAAACGGAAAAACGCGTGATGTTCGTGATCCTGACGCTGATCGTCGCCGTGGCCGCCTTTAACATCGTCTCGACGCTGGTGATGGTGGTGACCGACAAACGTGCTGATATCGCCATTTTGCGCACGCTCGGTGCCACGCCCGGGACTATTCTGCGCATTTTTATGATCCAGGGCGCGCTGATCGGTATGCTGGGCACCGCGCTCGGCATTACCGGCGGAGTGGCGCTGGCGCTGAACGTGGAAACCATTGTACCGGCGATCGAAAGAACGTTTGGCGTGCACTTCATGCCCGCGGATATTTATTACATCAGCGAAGTGCCTTCGCGCCTGGACTGGCCGGATGTCTGGCATATCGGCGGAGTGGCCTTTCTGTTGAGCTTCATCGCCACCTTGTATCCGGCCTGGCGCGCCTCGCGCACCCAGCCGGCCGAGGCGCTGCGCTATGAGTAGTACCGGGGTCTTGTCGTGTACCGCGCTGGGGCGTACTTTCACCGAAGGCGGGCTCAATGTCAGCGTGCTGCGCCACGTCGAACTGATGGTTCAGCCGGGCGAACAGATCGCCATTGTCGGCAGTTCCGGCAGCGGCAAGAGCACGCTGTTGCACTTGTTGGGCGGATTGGACAAGCCCTCGGCCGGCGAAGTGCAGTTGGCCGGGCGCAGGTTCAGTTCTCTCAGCGAGGCCGGGCGCAGCCGTCTGCGCAACTCTCATCTCGGCTTCGTTTACCAGTTTCACCATCTGTTGCCCGAGTTCACCGCGCTGGAAAACGTCGCCATGCCATTGGTGATCAGGGGACTAAAGGTCAGCGAGGCGAGGCGGCGGGCGCTGGAGATGCTGCAACGGGTCGGGCTCGAGGCCAGGCAGCGCCATAAGCCGGGCGAACTGTCGGGCGGCGAGCGCCAACGCGCAGCGGTCGCCCGCGCGTTGGTCAGCGAGCCCGATTGTGTGCTCGCCGATGAACCCACCGGCAATCTCGATCGCAACAACGCCGAGCAGGTGTATCAGCTGATGTTGACGCTCAACAAAGATCTCAATACCAGTTTTGTCATCGTTACCCACGACATCGAGCTGGCCGCACGCATGGACCGGGTACTGCACCTGGAAGACGGTCGGTTGGTCTAAAACCACCTCTCAGAAAAACCACCAGCCGCCCCGATCAAGCGAATCTTTGCAGCGATTCAATTGGCTGTAATAGTTTTTTGCCCGCAGATCGACTTTCTTCGCCACCTTCAGCAGCCAGGGTTTTTTCAGGAAACTTTTGCGTTTGTACCCGCCTTGCCCCTCGTGATAGGCCAGGTATTGGCTATAGGCGTCCCAGCGGGAGATCCCGAGCAGGCGATACGAGGTATTGCCGTACCAGCCGATAAAATCGGCAACATCGTCAAAGTCGTCGCGGTCGGCCCAGCGTCGCCCGGTGGATTTTAAATACCACTTCCAGGTTGAATCCTTGATCTGCCCGTAACCGTAGGCCGACGATAGACGGGTCCAGGGTATGATCCAGAGCAGCCGGGTACGCGGGGGCTTGGCGTCGTGGACAAAGCGCGACTCCTGGTAGATGATCGCCAATTGCACGTGCACCGGCACCCCCCATTTCTGGTAACTGGCGTTCGCGGCTTTATACCAGCCGTCTTTTTCCTCGAAAATCCTGCAGCTATCAGTAATATTTCGGGGTGGCGCATGCGAGCAGGAAATAGCCAGGAGGCTGGACAAGACAACGCTGACAGCCAGGGCGGTGAGCGCCGGGTCAACCCGCCGCCGCCGCATTGTGCGCTCTCGCCTCGACGAATACTCGTTTTACATTGGCGTAATTGGCCTTGATTTGCGCATCCAGTTCGGCGCTTATGCGTTCGACCTCGCCGGCGGGAAGCTCATTGCGCAGATCCACGCTGATCGTCACCAGAATATACTCGGGCCCCATGTGCATGGTCAGCACCTCGTTGACATGTACTACCGCCATATGACGCGCGACCTGTGCGCGCACACCGTCGACAATCCAGCGATTGGCGCTCTCGCCGATCAGCAACCCCTTGGTCTCGACGGCCAGCCAGATGGCGGTGACGGCCAGCAACAGGCCGATAATCACCGAGGCCAGGCCATCGAACCAGGCCAGGCCCGTTATCTGACTCAGTGCGACCCCGGCAAACGCGACCATCAGCCCCAGCATGGCGGCGGAATCTTCAAACAAAACGACAAAGGTGGTGGGATCCTTGCCGCGGTGCACGGCTTCGAAGTAGCCCAGTTTCCCCTTGGTTTTGGCAAACTCTATTTAAGGCGAAATACCAGGCGGCGCTTTCGAAGACCATCGCCACGCCGAGAACAATGTAGTTGATCAGCGGATCGCCGATGACCACCGGATGGCGGAGGTGCTGGATACCCTCGTAAATCGACACCCCGGCGCCGAGCGCGAAGACCAGAATGGCAACGACGAAACTCCAGAAATAGACTTCCTTGCCGTGACCGAAGGGGAACTGGGCGTCGGCGGGTCTGCGCGCCCGGCGCAGACCGTAGAGCAGCAGCACCTGGTTGCCGGTATCCACCAGCGAGTGGATACCCTCCGAGAGCATGGCGGAACTGCCGGTGATGCCAGCGGCGACGAATTTGGTCAGCGCCACCAGAGCGTTGCCGATCAGCGCCGCATAGATCACTTTTTTCGATGAGCCGGACATAGTGCGGCTAGCTTACCAGCCCATCGGTTAAAAGTGCAGATAGGCGCCCAGGTAAGGTCCGGAAAAATCGAGATCGGCGTAGGAATTATCGATGTCGTCCAGCTCCAGATGGATTTTACGGTAGCCGAGGTCAACCCCGACGCGCCAGGGTGTGTCGTAGGTCGCGCGCACGGTGAAGTCATAGAAACTGCTGCCGCTGTAAGCGATCGCCGAAGCGTCGGCGCCAACCGCCAGACCGCTCAACGGCAGATCGATACCGACGCCGGCGTAGGCCATCGGTATCCAGGCCGAAATATTGGCCTCTTCAGTCCGTCCCGAGCTTTGTCCGGTAATGCGCGATCTGCTGTCGATGTATCTCGCCGTCAACCCCACGTCGAGGTTGGCGATGTTGTCGAGCACACTGTAATACAGCGTCACATCCGTCTGCTTCAGCTCGATCGAACTGGTGACATTTTCGCTGCCGGTGAAGGTGGTGTTGCCAAAGGTGAACGAGCGCGTCAATTGGCCGTTGGCACTCTCGTCGATATCCGTGTAGACCAGGCGCACATTGGGCAGCATCGGCAGCGGGTGCTCCAACGCCGCGTAGATGACCGGCGTCGAACCGTCGTTATAGCCAAGGTCATCGTTGACGTCGATATCGTCGCTGGAATTGTTGCTCTGGTAGCGGACCGTGCCACTGATGTCGTAATTCCAGTAATTGGCCCCCGCCCAGACACCAATGACATCGGCCTGAGCCACGGAAACGGCAGCGCTCAGGCTGATCAGCGGAAATAGAAAACGGCGCATGGTATGACACTCTCCTTGTTGGTGACAGCCTTATACACTACCATAAGCTGACGGTCGGAATGAGACCGGCTTCACAACTATGACAGGATGTCATATCGGAGTTCAGGGATGAAATGCTGCCTTCCGCACTGGCGTTTCTAGCCGGTATCTGCGTGCTGCTCCGGGTCGAGCGACTTCCCGACTGGGAAGTGCTGGCCATGTTGGCACTGGGTCTATTGCCGGCCTGGTACTGGCGTCGGCGACTCTCGCGCTGGCCGCTGCTGCTGTTGGCGGGTTTTTGCTGGGCCGGCTGGCAGGTTACAGCGAGCCTCGCCCTGCAACTGCCCAGCGAACTGGAAGGGCAGGACCTCGAAGTGCGCGGGCGCATCATGGCGCTCCCCGAACGCCTGCCCGCCGGACATTTGCGCTTGCGTTTTCTGGTGCAGTCCTGGCGTCGTGGCGCTCACTGGCGAGCCATGACACTGCCGGCGCGGCTCAACTGGTATCGCGATGCGCCAAGGATGCACGCCGGTGAGCACTGGCAGCTGCGGGTGCGCCTGAAAAGAGCGCACGGCCTGGCTAACCCGGGCGGCTTTGATTATGAACGCTGGCTGTTCGCGCAAGGTATCCGCGCCACCGGTTATGTACGCGGGCAGGCCGGCAACCGGCGGCTGAACAACCGCGCGCCGGCGCCCTGGGGACGGCTGCGTGCGGCGGCATCCCGCCATCTGCAACAACTCGATCTACCTCCCGGGCAAGGTGCCTTGTTACGTGCGCTGGCACTCGGCGATCGCGCCGCTATCAGCGTCCGCCAGTGGCAACTCCTGCAGCACACCGGCACCAGCCATCTGATGGCGATCTCCGGCCTGCATGTCGGCCTGGTCGCCACACTGGTGTTTGCGGTGATAGAACGCCTGTGGCGGTGGTTGGGTGGCGCGCGCTGGTTCCCGGCCCCCCGGGTGGCAGCGCTGGCCGCCGTGCTGGCGGCCCTCGGTTACGCCCTGCTGTCGGGATTCCAGGTGCCGGCGCAACGCGCCACGGTGATGATCGGCGTGTGGATGGGCGCCATCCTGGTAACCGGTGAGGCGCGCCCCTGGCGGGTCCTGGGCGTGGCCTTATGGATGATTCTCCTGTACCGCCCGCTGACCGTGCTCAGTGCCGGATTCTGGCTGTCGTTCGGCGCCGTGGCGACGCTGCTTTTTCTCTCCCTCGGGCGCTACGGTCGCCTCGCCCGGCTGCGGCAGGTGCTGTGGCTGCAACTGGGGTTGGTGGGCGCGCTTACGCCGCTGCTATGGCTTTGGTTCCAGCAAGCGTCGCTGAGCGCGCCGTTGGCCAACTTGATCGCCGTACCGTGGGTCAGTCTGCTGGTGGTGCCGCCGCTGTTGCTGGCGCTGTTAGTGTTGCCGCTGTGGCCCGGGTTTGCCGACGCACTGTTGTCGCTGAGCGGGCTTAGCCTGCACGGAGTCTGGCGCTTCCTGCAAGTACTGGACGTCGGTAGCGCCGGACAATGGCTGGCGCCGCCGGCGAGCGTCGCCGGTTTGGTGCTGTTTACGCTGGGTCTGTTGGTGTGGCTGCTGCCTGCCGCCAGTGGCTTGCGTCCTCTAGGTGCGCTGTTGGTGCTACCGGCGTTGAGCGCATCGGCGCCCCGGCCGGCGCCCGGCGATATCTGGCTGACACTGTTGGATGTCGGGCAGGGCCTGGCGGTGATGGTGCAAACGCAACGCCACGTGCTGGTCTACGACGCCGGTCCGGCGTTTCCCGGCGGCTTTGACAGCGGCAGCCGGATCCTGGCGCCGTTGCTGCGCCAGCGCGGTTACCGGCGGCTCGATCGGCTGGTTATCAGTCACAGCGATAATGATCACAGCGGCGGTGGGCGCGCGCTGTACCGTCAGTTCCCCGCCAGGGTGGACGCCGGGGAGCCCGCGGCGATCGACTGGACCGGCGCACGGGCGTGCCGGGGACAACCGGCCTGGCAATGGGATGGCGTGAGTTTTCGTTATCTGTCGAGCGCCGCGCCGCACACTGGCAATAATGCCTCCTGTGTGTTGAAAATCACCCCACCGGACGGCCGTGGCATTCTGTTGCCGGGCGATATCGCCAAGGACGTCGAGGCCGCCCTGGTCGACGCTTACCCTGAGCGCCTCGCGGCGCGTATCCTGATCGCGCCCCATCACGGCAGCGCCACTTCGTCGAGCCCGGCTTTCGTCGCCGCCGTCAGACCCGCCTGGGTGTTGTACGCCACCGGTTATCGCAACCGCTTCGGTTTCCCGAGACCCGAGGTGGTCTCGCGTTACCGCGCCGCCGGCGTGCGCGGCCTCGATACGGCCGCGGCCGGCGCGGTCAGTGTGCGCATTGAGGCCGGGCAACCCATCCGCGTGCGGGGTTTGCGGCAACGCCGGGCGCGCCTCTGGTACCAACAGTCCCACTGACAGGCCGCGCCCAGCTTCGTATCGGCGCGCAAATCGCGTATGATGGCGTGCGTTTACCCATCTCCACGAGGAAGGATGCCCACACGTGTTTGAACTGGTTACCGCCGGCGGCTGGCTGATGCTGCCGATCATCGCCTGCTCCATTATCGCTTTCGCCATTATCGCTGAACGCCTGTGGACATTGCGGATCAAACGCGTCATTCCCCGCCAGCTGGTCGCCCAGGTGTGGGATCAGGCCAAGGGCAAGAAGCTCGATCTGGAACGCCTCCAGGAGCTGCGCGCCGGATCGCCCCTGGGACGAATTCTCGCCGCAGGCCTGATGAATCGCAATGCCAGTCGGGAAATCATGAAAGAGGCCATCGAAGACACCGGCCGCCATGTCGTGCACGAGCTGGAACGCTATATCAACACGCTGGGCACCATCGCCGCCATCTCGCCGTTGCTCGGCCTGCTCGGCACCGTTATCGGTATGATTCAGGTCTTTTCGACCATCACCACCCAGGGGGTGGGCAATCCCGGGGCGCTGGCCAGTGGCATTTCCCAGGCGCTGATCACCACCGCCGCGGGGATGGTCGTGGCCATTCCCTCGCTGATGGCCTACCGTTACTTCCGCGGCAAGGTCAACATGTTGGTCATTCGCATGGAACAGCAGGCGCTGCGCATGGTCGAGGTGCTGCACGGCCAGCGCTCTCGTGATCATGTGATCGAGGAGGCGCCGTGAACCTGCGTCAATCGCGCAGTGACGAGCCGGAAGTCAACCTAACGCCGCTGATCGATGTGGTATTCATCCTGCTGATTTTTTTTATGGTCTCGACCACCTTTCAGAAAGAATCGCAGATCAAGATTGAGCTGCCGCAGGCCAGCGGCGAACCGGTCGAAGAGCACAAGGAACTGCTGGAAATCGTCATTGACGCCGAGGGCCATTACTTCATCGATCAGCGGCAGGTGGTGAACACGGACCTCGACACGCTCAAGCGCGCTATCCGCAAATACCTGGGTAAGCAGACCGACCTGCCGGTGGTGATTCGCGCCGATCGGGTAACGCCTTATGAATCGGTGGTGCGCGCCATGGACGCCACCGCCCAGCTCGGGCTGGTGAAAATGTCCCTGGCCACCAGTCAGCCGGAAAGCGGGGGAGAGTGACCGCGCCGCTCTCGGCAAGCGGACTTTACCAACGCCTGCTGGGTTACGCCGTCCCCTACTGGCGTCTGTTCGGCATCGCCGTGCTGAGCATGGTGTTGTTTGCGGCCACCGACACCGGCCTGGCGGCGCTGATGAAACCCATGCTCGACGGCAATTTCATCGAGCGCGACCCGCGCACCATCCGCTTCGTGCCGCTGGCGCTTATCGGGCTATTTGCGCTGCGTGGGATCACCGGTTTTATCACCCGTTACACCATGAGCTGGATCGGCCGGCGTATTGTCCAGGAGTTGCGCCGGGCGGTGTTCCACCGTCAGCTGCGGCTGCCGGTACGCTATTTCGACAACCACCCGGCCGGGCGCATGTTGTCGCGGCTGACCTTTGACGTGGAGCAGGTGGCCGAAGCGGCCACCAACGCTGTCACCGTGCTGTTGCGTGATTCACTCACGGCGCTGTTTCTGCTGCTTTACATGTTCTGGATCAGCGGCTGGCTGACCCTGTTATTTTTCGTTACCGGCCCGGTGCTGATCGTTCTGTTGCGAATGGTAAGCCGGCGGTTTCGTCTGCTCAGCCGACGCATTCAGGATTCCATGGGCGAGTTGACCCAGTACAGTGAAGAGGTCATTCACGGCCAACGTCTGGTGAAGGCCTTCAACGGCGAGCAGTGGCAGGAGCAACAGTTCGAAGCGGTCAACGAACGCAACCGCAGACTGCAGATGAAAATGGCCGCGGCGCTGGGCGCCAGCACCCCGGTGGTGCAGCTGATCGCCGCCTGCGTACTGGCGTTGGTCATCTATCTGGCCACCCTCGATGCGGTCACTCAACAGATCAGCGTCGGCAGTTTCGTTTCTTTTATCGCCGCCATGCTGTTATTGCTGCAACCGATCAAACGGCTGACCAACGTCAATGCGCTTATCCAGCGCGGTGTGGCGGCCGCGCGCAGTATTTTTGCGTTGCTGGACGAAACCGAAGAGCCAGACAACGGCCGCCTGGCACTGCAACGCGCCGGCGGGACGATCGAGTTCAGGGATGTCGGCTTCGCCTACGACAGCGACAAAGGCGAGGTGATACAGGACCTGTCGTTCAGTATTCAGCAAGGCGAGACGGTGGCGTTGGTCGGACGCTCGGGCAGCGGCAAGAGCACGCTGGTGAATCTGCTGCTGCGTTTCTATGATCCGGAGCGTGGCAGTATCCAACTGGACGGACACGATCTGCGCGACTATCGGCTGGCCGACCTGCGCCGGCAGATCGCCATGGTCGGGCAGGATGTGGTGCTGTTCAACGATACCTTGGCCCACAACATCGGCTACGCCAGCCCGCAGGCGCCCGACGAAATGCAGATAGCCGCCGCGGCTGAAGCCGCCCACGCCCTGGAGTTTATTAACCAGCTGCCGCAGGGGCTGCAGACCCGTATCGGCGACCGCGGCGTGCTACTGTCGGGCGGCCAGAGACAGCGGATCGCCATCGCCCGCGCCATTGTGAAAGACGCCCCCATTTTGGTGCTGGATGAAGCCACCTCGTCGTTGGACAGCGAATCGGAAAGCCTGGTGCAGGCGGCGCTGGCGCGTCTGAGCGAGGGCCGTACCGTGTTGATCGTCGCTCACCGTCTGTCCACGGTGGAGCGCGCCGATCGCATTGTGGTGCTGGAACAAGGGCGGCTGGCCGAATCCGGCACGCACGCCGAGTTACTGGCAAACAACGGTCTGTATGCCGACCTTTATCGCCTGCAGTTTCGTGAGGATACGGCCGATGATCGCCCGCCGGGCTGATCTGGAGCGCCACCTGCGGGCGCTCTGGTACGGGGGTTCGCCACACTACCGGTGGCTGTTGCCGCTTTCCTGGCTATACTGCATGCTGGTGAATTTGCGCCACGCCGCATACCGGCGCGGCCCGCTGCGCGCCGTCGGCGTCGACTGCAAGGTGGTGGTAGTCGGCAACCTCGTCGCCGGTGGTGGCGGCAAGACGCCGCTGGTGATGGCGCTGGCGGAAATGCTTACGCATGCCGGCTTGCGCGTGGGCATTCTCTGTAACGGCTACCGCGGCCGCGCCAGACAGTGGCCCCAGCGGGTGAGCGCGAGCAGCGACCCGCGCGAGGTCGGTGACGAGGCGGTACTGCTGGCACAGGCTACCGGCTTGCCGGTGATGGCCGGACCCGATCGGGTAGCCGCCGCGCGGGCTTTGCTGAGTCTTGGCCGCTGCGATTTACTCTTATGCGATGACGGTCTGCAACACTATCGGCTGCGTCGTGACATCGAGATTATTGTGCTCGATGCCGCCCGGGCGCAGGGCAATGGCGCCTGCCTGCCAGCCGGGCCGCTGCGCGAGCCCTGGCGCCGGCTGCGCCGAGCGGACGCGGTGGTGGCACTTGGTGGTCCTTGTGCCGGGGCCGGTAGTAGCATGCACTACATCAGCGATCACGCTGTCAGACTACACGACCGGCAGCAGCGGCGCCCGCTCGGCGCGTTTGCGCAGCAGGCGGTTTATGCGGTCGCCGGCACTGCCCATCCGCAGCGTTTCTTCGATCAGTTGCGCGATGCCGGTCTGCAGGTCGAGACACGGGCGTTTGACGATCATCACCGGTACTGTGCAGAGGATTTCGTCTTTGCCGAGCCGCGGGCGGTGTTGATGACGGAGAAAGACGCGGTAAAATGCCGCACTTTACCTCTGCCCAATGCCTGGGTCGTACCCGTCGAGGTTCGCCTTGAGGCGGAATTCACGACGTGGCTGGTGGCGGCGGTTACACGGGAGCATTAGCCATTGGACAAGAAACTACTCGATATCCTCGCCTGTCCGGTCTGTAAGGGGCCGCTGATCCATCAGCAGAAAAACCAGGAATTGATCTGCAAAGCCGACCGGCTCGCGTTCCCTATCCGTGATGATATTCCGGTCATGCTCGAAGAAGAGGCGCGGCAGTTGCCGGCCGACGAAGAACTCTGATGCAAGGACCCCCCAATGCCTAACGACTACAAGGTCGTCATCCCGGCCCGCTATGCCTCAACCCGCCTGCCCGGCAAACCCTTGCGCGAATTACGCGGCAGGCCGATGTTGCAATACGTCTTCGAGAGCGCGTGCGCCAGCGGCGCGGCCGATGTGGTGGTAGCCACCGACGATGCGCGTATCGAAAGCGCGGCACGCGCGTTCGGCGCTCAGGTGTGTATGACGTCTGCCGAACACACCAGCGGCACGGACCGGCTGGCGGAGGTGGTCGAGCGGCTGGATTGGGCCGAGGCGGCGATTGTCGTCAACCTGCAGGGTGACGAACCGCTGATGCCGCCGGCGCTGATCGACCAGGTAGCCCAGGATCTCGCCGCCAGCAGCGGCGCCGCCATTGCCACTATTGCCACGCCACTGGTGGCCACGGGCGAGTTTTTCGACACCAATGTGGTCAAGGTTGTCACTGATCGGGATGGCTATGCACTGTACTTCAGCCGGGCACCGATCCCCTGGGATCGTGATCTGCTCCACGATAATATCAAGGCGTTGCCCATCGGTATCGTACCGTTACGGCACATCGGGATTTACGCTTACCGGGTCGGTTACCTGCGCCGTTATGCGCACATGCGTGCCTGCCCGCTGGAGCAGGCCGAGCAACTCGAACAGTTGCGCGCGCTCTGGTACGGCGAGCGGATACACGTGGCCGAAGCCGCGCAGCGCCCGGGTCCGGGGGTGGATACCGAAGACGACCTGCATATCGCTGAACAGCTGTTGCAGGCGCAGGAGGACTGAGGTGGGAGTTACGACTCCAGCCAGCTGCAGATCACCGGATTCAGACTTTGGTGATGGTCAAACAGGGGGAGGGTATGGGTAAGCTTGACGCGGCGGGTGGCTTCACCGAACTGGTTACCCTGGATGACGCGTTCACTGTCCTCGCAACGCAACACCAGCGCATTTTCCCGTTCGAGGATTTCGATAATCCGGCAGTGGTGACCGCTGTAGCTCAGCGTTCGACCGATCAGCGCGCGTAACTGCTCGAGTAACAGCGTATCCATGACGCTTACTGTGAACGGTTTTCATAAAGGAATCAAGTTTAAAAAAGCAGTATAACTATGTGTAAAGTAAAAGTATTATTTGTATGTATGGGGAATATCTGTCGCTCGCCCACGGCGCAGGGCGTGTTTGAAGCTCTGGTAGCCGAAGCCGGTTTGCAGGAACAAATACAGATCGATTCCGCCGGCACCCATGCCTACCATGTTGGCGAGCCCCCCGACAGCCGAGCCACGCAGGCCGCCTGCCGGCGCAGCATCGATCTCAGCGAGCAACGCGCGCGCCGTGTCGAGAGTGGTGATTTCGTCCATTTCGATTACCTGGTGGCGATGGACCGCAGCAATCTCGACGACCTGTTGTCGATCTGCCCCGATCAACATCGTGACAAAGTGCGTCTGCTGTTAGCGTTCGCCGATGCGGACACGGTGGCAGACGTCCCCGACCCCTATTACGGCGGCGCGCAGGGGTTCGAACGCGTGCTTGATCTGGTCGAGCAGGGTGCGCGTGGGCTGCTCGCGGACATCCGCCGGCGCTTGGACTGAGCCGGCCCGGTATCCTCTGCAGGTCAGGTGGCGGCGCGACGCGCGGGGCTGGCGTTGAGGCTGAACGCCACCAGCAAGCCGACCAGCGTCAGGGCCCAGACAATCACGCCGCCCGCCGGCAGATCGGCCAGTGCCGCAACCAACAGCCCGAGGCCATAGCCGAGCAGACCGGTGGCGTAGCCGGCCAGCAGGGCACGCCGTCGCGCCCCTATGCGACGCACCGCCAGCGCGGGAATGATCAGGCTGGCAAAGACCAGATAAACACCGACCAGCTGCACAGAGGCGGTGACGGTAAGCGCGAACAGCACATAAAACAGCACCGGACGGTCTCGCGCCTTAAGCCCGAACCAGGCGCCCAGTACCAGCGCGTACAGCCCCAACACCGGCCATAACTGCGCAAAGCCCACCCACAGGATCTGCCCCACCAGCAGGTCCTTAAGGTGTTCACCACCGTGGGGGTTATGCGCCAGCAATAAAACGCCGGCGCTCGCCGCCAGCACGAATACGCTGCCGATCACCGCCTCCAGTGTCTGGGGCCAGCGCCGTTCGCACAGATAGAGCAGCAAAGCGCCGAGCAGTGCCGCGCCAAAGGCGATCACCTGTATACCCCAGCCGCTGTCTTCAAATCCCCATACGGTGGCCAGCAATACGCCCAGGCCGGCGATCTGCGCGATGGCCAGGTCGATAAAAATAATGCCCCGTTTCAATACCTGCTGACCGAGCGGGACGTGCGTGACGACGACTAAACCTCCCGCGGCCAACGCGGGGGCGAGGATCACCGGGTCGAGTCCATCCAGGTTCATGGCCCGATCTCCAGTAACAGTTGCAGCGTGTTGTCGAACAGGCCAAACAGGTCGGTGGCGTGCTCATTGCCGCCGACGGTAAACGGCAGCTCCAGCGCCGGGATACCGGTATGCTCGTGCAACCACTGCACCGGCCGCGGATCCTGGTAGGGTGCGCGAATAATCACCCGCGCCGGTTGCGACTTCAGGCCTTCGAGGATGGCCGCCAAATGACTGCTGGTCGGTAGCACGCCGGGCAGCGGCTCGAGTTCCGCCAGTTGGCGCAGTCCCAGCCAGTGATTCATATAGGTCCAGCCACGATGGTAGACCACAATCGGCATGCCACGCAGGGGCGCCGCTTGTTGCTGCCAGCGTTGCATCGCCGCCTGCCAGCGTTGGCTGAAAGCCTCCAGGCGCTGGTGGTAACCGGCGCCATGCTGCGGGTCGATCTCAGCCAGCCGCTGTCCCAGTGCCTCGGCGACCCGTAGTATGTTGCGCGGATCCATCTGGATATGCGGATTGCCGGCGGCGTGCACATCACCATCGGCCCGATCGAGACGCCGTGGTCGTTCCAGCAAGGGGACGAAGTTCGTGGCGGCAAGAAACCCTTTAGTGCCGACCTGGATGCGGCTATTGCCGGCGCGGCGCAATACCAGCGGCAGCCATCCGCTTTCCAGTCCGGCGCCCGTGCACACTACCAGATCGGCGCGTCGGGCCTGAGCGATCAGGCTCGGGCGCGCCTGAATATGATGCGCGTCCTGGTGAGCGGTGGTGGCGGTATAGACGACCGCCGCCTCACCGCTCAGCTCCTGCGCCAGCGCGCCCCATTCGGGCTCACAGGCAAAAATGCGTAGCGATGCGTTGGCGCCCAGCGGGCACAGCAACAGGACACACCATAGCCAGAAAATTATTCTTTCACTCATCTCCGTACTCCTTTAAAACAGGTGGGCGCCGTGGCTGCCGAGGGTCATGATGTATTGCAGCGTCCACTGGTCGTCGCTCGCGTTGGCGCGCGACTCGTCGCGGTTGTACTGTGCGCGGATGCGGCTGAATTCGCTGGGACTCCAGTCGAGCATGAAACTCCAACGTTGTGGGTCGTGGCCCCGGTCGGCAAATCCCGATTTGGCTATCGCGTCAGCGGAACTGGAAAATCCGCTTGTCTCCAGCACCTGCAACCGATTGTCCGCCGTGAGCCGGTCGTAACGCAGTCCGGCGCGCCAGTGGGCGACGAACTGGTACACCGCCTGGGCGTACCAGCCCGATTGCCTGCCTTTGTAACCCAGCAGGGCAGCACTGCCCCCTTCGCGCAGAGCGACATCACCCTGTTCCCGACGGTAAAAAAACTCCGTCTGCAGTTTCAGATTGCGCTGATCGGGGTTACCGGCGGGAGCCCATTTGTAGACGAAATCGGCGACGTATAGATCCGAGTCACCGGAGAAAGCCGCGACCGTGTCTGGCGGGCTTGTCGCACTGGCACGATCGTGCACCTCGGCGCTCAGCGCCGACAGACCGCCTTGCCAGGCGGAACTGTCACCGATATCGCCGCCCAGTTTGAGCATCAGCGTTTGCACATCGCCTTTGATACTTTGCGACTCGCCGGCAGGAAAACTGTTGCCGGCCAGGGTTTCGGCCCCACCATCAAGTACAAGTCGGTCGGTGCTGTCCAGGTAACGCGCAGGCCGTCGTCAGCGTACTGTTTGCCGAGAAAAGCCCGGTATGCTAAAGGCTCGTCGTGAAAATCCCAGGCATGGGTATGCACCGGATTGAGATAACCGATGCCCGAGTAAAAGCGGCCGAAGCGCGCGCCGAAACCGGCCGGCAAGGCCAGTGGATCGACGTAGGCTTCTTCGATACCGATGCCGCTACCTTCGCGATCGTCGTGCACGGCGAGTGTGCTTTGGGCATAAAACAGTTGATCGACATTTGCCGACAGGGTTATTTCGCTCTCGTCCAGCGTCAGGCCCTGCTGCGCCAGGCCGGCCTCGCCACCGAGCTGAAATCCCGGCAGGGCATAACTGTCGGGTGCTTCTGAATAGCTGTTGACTGAGCCTTGCATGATAAACGACAAGGCGGGATTGAAGGCGTTGATGCGCTCTTGAGCGCTGCCGCCGGGAGTAGGTGTGGCCTGCGCAACATCGGCAAGGTCGGCGCGATTTTGCTCCGCCTGCTGTTCGGCGTGCTGCAGGCGCTCCTCGAGTGTCCTGAGCTGGGTTTCGTAGCTGCGCTTCAACGTTTCCAGTTGATTCCGCAAATCATTCAAATCATCGCCAGAGGCGAACGCCGGACGCGACATGCCCAGGCACACCCCGGCCAACGCCGGGAAAATAAATTTGTACATTACACACTCCAGAGTCTGTGCACGGTCACTTTCGAGCGTGCCGGGAATAGAGACAGGGATTGTCTAGCTGGTGGAGTGGGTAGTCGGAGGGGGGGCGCGGCTGAGGTAGTAGCCACCGCTCTGGTGGGGGCGACCTGGCTGTTGTTCCATCGCCGGCAGCGGAGAAACCGACCGACTGAGGTGCAGCACCGCCGAGGCCGGAGGTGCGTTATCGAGCCCGTGCGCCTGCAGACAAATGCTGCAGTGTTCGCCATGAATGTGAGCGTCTATATCCGCCTGGTGCACCAGCAACAGCGTCTGGCAGAGCACCAGCGCCAGTGCGGGTAACCATGATGAGAGCCTGAGGCGCATCCTGGCGGTAACCGGTGTCAATCGTCGCCGACGGCCGCCGGCTTGGTGCCGGACGACGGCTTCTGATTTTCCGAACCGCTGTGTGCAGCGCGCGCGCCCGGATTTTTCCTTTCCGCGGCCGCACTCGCCGATCCTTGTGCCTCTGGCGTCGGCGTCGGTGCGCGCTGGGATGGCCCGGGCGTGACCGGTTGCGCAGCCGGGGGGGTTTGGGCCACCGGCACCGGTGCCGGCCTTGTCGGGGTGGGCTGTGGCGCCGTTGCCGGTGCTTTTACCGGCGGCGTGGTGGAATGGGAAGGCGAGGCTGGTTTTTCTGCTGCCGGCGCACTGGCGGCGGCCGGTTGCGCGTTGGGGCTCGCCGGCGACGCCTGACTCTCTCTGGCCGCTGCGGGCGCCCCGGGGCTCGAGGGCGTCGCGGCGTTGGTCGACGGTGTCGGTGTTACCTGATCGCGCGCAGCGTAATCCCCTGCGGGCGCACTGCCCCGGGACGCTGCCGCCCGCTGCTCGGCGCCTGCCTGATCGCCCGATTCCGATCGTGCCGCGCCCTCGGCATCGCGTCGCCCTGAACGGCGGCGTCCGCCGCGGCGTCCGCGCCGGTTGCCGCTACGACCCTGGCCGTTTTTGCTCGCCTCTTGTGGCTTCGCGTCCTGGCCCGGTGGGGTGGGGTTACTGGGCGCTGGCTCGGCAACCATTTCTTTCTTCGCGGTGCTTTCCGCATTATTCGTCTTGCTGTTTGGCGTACGGCGCTTGGGCGTGGCTGAACTGCGCTGTTGCGCAGCCGCTTCGCTGCGCCGCGCCGGTGGCGAATTACGGCGCCGATTGCCGCCCCCGCCACCACCACCACCGCTGCCGCTACGACTGCGCCCGCTGCCGTTTCTCGACCGGCGTGCCGATTCCGAGCTCTCTTTTTGCGCCACTTCTTCGACTTCGACACCCTTACCGAACATGCTCGTCCACATGCGCCGTAACAGGCCTGAGGCCGCGCCGGGCTTGGCGCCGGGCGGCTCGCGTGTGACCATCGGCGCCGGGGAGGCGGGGGCGACCAGCTGTACCGCCGGCTTTTCCACTTCGACCGGCTTGGTGGTGCCCATATGACCGTCCAGATCCGACTCTGGCTGTTCGGCTGAAGACAACTGATGACTGACCGCGCCCTCTTCGCCTTCCAACTCATCGTGACGGATGCGCTTAATGTCGTAGTGCGGTGTTTCCAGGCTGGGCGTCGGAACCAAAATGACATCCAGCTTGTGGCGCTGCTCGAGGTTGAGCAGGATTTCGCGCTTCTCGTTGAGTAGGTAGGTGCCGACGTCCACCGGAACGCGGGCGATCACGCGTCCGGTTTTCTCCTTCATGGCATCTTCTTCGATAATTCTCAGAATCGACAGCGCCAGCGATTCCACGCCACGCACCGTTCCCTGCCCCTTACAGCGCGGGCAGACGATCTGGCTGGACTCGCCCAGCGACGGACGCAGGCGCTGGCGGGACATCTCCAGCAGGCCGAAGCGCGAGATACGCCCGAGCTGAACTCGGGCGCGGTCCATTTTCAGTGCCTCGCGCAGGCGATTCTCGACTTCCCGCTGATGCTTGGTAGGCTGCATGTCGATGAAGTCGATGACCACCAGGCCGCCAAGATCGCGCAGGCGCAACTGGCGGGCGACTTCGTCGGCCGCCTCCAGGTTGGTGTTGAGCGCGGTTTCCTCAATGTCGCTGCCCTTGGTGGCGCGCGCCGAGTTGATATCGATCGACAGCAGTGCTTCGGTGTGGTCAATGACAATGGCCCCGCCGGAGGGCAAAGTGACTTCGCGCTGAAACGCCGACTCGATCTGGCTTTCGATCTGATAGCGCGAAAACAGCGGTACAGAGTCATTGTAGTGCTTCATTTTCTTCAGGTTGTGGGGCATTACCTGAGTCATGAATTCCTGCGCGCTTTTGAACACCTGTTCGTCATCGACGAGGATTTCGCCGATGTCGCTGCGCAGGTGGTCGCGCAGGGCACGGATGATGACGTTGCTTTCCTGGTAAATGAGGAAGGGCGCCGGGCGTTCCTCGGCGGCGCGGGCGATGGAATCCCACAGTTGCAGCAAGTAGTCGAGGTCCCACTGCAGTTCTTCGGCCTGCCGGCCGACCCCGGCGGTGCGCACGATCAGTCCCATATCGGCTGGATATTCCAGCTGGGCCATGGCGTCGCGCACCACATTGCGATCATCGCCCTCGATGCGCCGCGAGACACCGCCGGCACGCGGGTTGTTGGGCATCAGGACCAGGTAACGGCCGGCGAGACTGATAAAAGTGGTGAGCGCGGCACCTTTGTTGCCGCGCTCTTCTTTCTCTACCTGGACGATGACTTCCTGGCCTTCGCGCAACGCTTCTTTGATGCTCACGCGACCGCTCTCGGCGGTGCCTTCGCGGAAGTATTTGCGCGCCACTTCTTTCAGCGGCAGAAAGCCGTGCCGGTCCGCACCGTAATCGACAAAAGCCGCTTCGAGGCTCGGCTCTACGCGGGTGATCTTGCCTTTATATACGTTGGACTTTTTCTGGCCTCGGGAGGGTACCTCAATATCTAGGTCGTAGAGTTTCTGGCCATCGACCAGGGCGACACGCAGCTCTTCGGGCTGCGTGGCATTGATTAGCATACGTTTCATTGTATTTATCTCTCACGCGCTCAACCACGTCAGGCGAGCGACCGGGGATCGGCGCCGGATACGACTGCAGGCGGCAGGCGAAAAAACGCGCGCCGCACCCGCCAGGTAGAACCCGGGCTTTCAGTCCGTATACCAGTCCAATCATCAGGGCGATCGTTAATGACACAGGAGCGTTCACTTGTTTGTGTGTTAATCCACAGATAGAGACACTCAGGTCTCTGCTCGATCCCCGTGCCCGGCCATCCCGGACCGATACACGGTGGAAACGAAAACGGGTATTCTGTCGTCCATCCCGGCTGCTGAGCAGCGTTCCGAGGGCCTGGGGCCGACCCGTCGACTATATCAAGACATTGCCGTTATATCAAACGCTTATGGAATCTTCCCAGCCGCGCCCAAACCCCTTGTCTTAACACGGAAATGGTGGCTTTTTCTGCGCAGGGAGGCCGCCGGGCTGCTAGAATCCGCGCCCATGGAAACAGCTGAGAAACCGGCCGTACAGTGGCTCGACATCGGCGTCGAGCAGGCCGGGCAACGGATTGACAATTTTCTCCTGCGGTGGCTCAAAGGCGTGCCAAAAAGTCGTATTTACCGCTTGCTGCGCAAGGGTGAGGTTCGCGTCAACAAGGGCCGCGTCGGGCCCGCCTATCGCCTGGCTGCTGGCGATCAGCTGCGGATTCCCCCGGTGCGGGTCGCCGCCAGCGCGTCGGTGACCCCGGCCGCCGGGGCGCTGGCGCGGCTGGCCGAGGCGGTTATTTACGAAGACGAGCGCCTGCTGGTGCTGGACAAGCCCTCCGGCATGGCGGTGCACGGCGGCAGCGGTGTCGATTACGGCGTGATCGAAGGGCTGCGCGCCCTGCGCCCGCGGGCGCCGTTTCTGGAACTGGTGCACCGCCTTGACCGGGACACCTCCGGTTGCCTGATGATTGCCAAAAAACGCAGCGAGTTACGCAGCTTGCACCAGATGCTCCGACAGGGGAGCGTGCTCAAGCGTTACCTGCTCTTGGTCGCCGGTGACTGGAGCCAGGGCCCCTGGGCGATCGACGCGCGGTTACGAAAAAATCACCTCAGCGGCGGCGAGCGCATGGTGTGTGTGGACCCTGAGGGAAAGACGGCGCTGACCCGATTTCGCTGCCTGCAGACCTTTAATGGCGCCAGCCTGATGGAGGCCGAACTGGCCACCGGCCGGACCCATCAGATCCGCGTACACGCCGCCCACGCCGGCCATCCCCTGGCCGGCGATGACAAATACGGCGATCCGGCCTTTAACCGATGCCTGCGCCCGATGGGGCTGAAACGCCTGTTTCTGCACGCTCATTACCTGGCTTTTCACGATGCGGAGCGTGAACGGAGTATCGATATCAGCGCACCGCTGGGCGACCGGCTCAGAGGTCTGATTCAGAAACTGGAGACAGCGCCCGATACATGGGCGAATAACGGACAAGCCAAATGATGATGACACACGGGGAAATGCCGCAGGTAGTACGACTGATTGTGTTCGACTGGGACGGCACGCTGATGGACTCTGAAACCCAGATCGTGCATGCCCTGTTCGGCGCCATCGCCGACCTGCAGCTGGCTTCACGTAACGCTGATCAGTGTCGTGAGATTATCGGCCTCGGGTTGCCGGAAGCCATTGAGGCGCTGTATCCGGGTGAAGATGAGGTGTTTGCGCGCCGTTTCGTCGAGCGCTACCGCGAGCACTGGTTCGCCGTTGCGCCTCACTCGGATCTGTTTCCGGGTGCACGTGAAACGCTGCAGGTGCTCAAAGAGGCGGGCTTCAGCCTGGCCGTAGCCACCGGCAAGGGGCGTCTCGGGCTGGAGAAAGTTCTGCAACTGACCGATCTGGAGGGTCTGTTCGCGGCGACCCGCTGTGCCGATGAAACACGCTCCAAGCCGCACCCGCAGATGCTCGGCGAGATTTTGCAACAGTTGCAGATCGCTCCCGGTGAGACCCTGATGGTCGGCGACACGGAATACGATATGCACATGGCCCGCCAGGCCGGCGTTCACCCGGTGGCGGTGAGCTACGGCGTGCACGAGCGTCAGCGACTGTTGCAACACGAACCGCTGGCGTGTCTGGACAACATCAGCGAACTGATCGACTGGCTGGCGGAACACCGCCTGCTGGATGCGGATTTACTGTCGCAGCCGCCGTTGGCGGCTGCCGATTGAGGGGAACAGCATGAGCGACAACAACAACAGCAACAGCAACAGCGAAACCAATAATACGTCCACCGAGTGGCAGCAGGATATGATCCGCCAGCTGGCCTTCGCCTCGCTCAAGGAGCAGCGCACCGCACGGCGCTGGAGCATTTTCTTCAAAGTGCTGATGTTCACTTATCTGGCTTTATTGCTGTATCTCTACTTTCCGTCTCTGGAAAATGTGCCCGGCGCCGGCTCCACGCACACCGCCGTGGTCGAGTTGCGCGGAGTCATCGCCGCCGACAAGGAGGCCAGCGCGGATAACGTGATCCAGGGCTTGCGCGATGCCTTCGATGCCGACAAAAGTGCCGCGGTCATCCTGCGCATTAACAGCCCCGGTGGCAGCCCCGTGCAATCGGGCTATATCAACGACGAAATCCGCCGCCTGCGCAAGCAGTACCCGGACAAACCGCTGTATGCCGTACTTAGCGATATCTGCGCTTCCGGCGCTTACTATGTCGCCTCGGCTGCCGACAAAATCTATGCTGACAAGGCCAGCATTGTCGGTTCCATCGGCGTGCGTATGGACGGCTTTGGCTTTGTCGAGGCCATGGACAAGCTGGGCATTGAGCGGCGCCTGCTGACCGCCGGCGAACACAAGGGCTTTCTCGATCCGTTCCAACCGGTCAAGCCGCAGGATGTCGCCCAGGTCAAGAGTATGCTCGCCGACATTCACCAGCAATTCATCGATACGGTCAAAGCCGGTCGCGGCGAGCGGCTGAAAACCGATACGCCGGATTT
>JASBSN010000101.1 GCA_030148915.1 Thiogranum sp. | reverse complement strand
CATCCCGATCATTTCCGGAACGGTGGCGATCATTTCCAGTTTTATGCAGAACGTCGGTGCCGCCGCGTTGTTTCTGCCGGTGGTCTCGCGTATATCCGCGCGCACCGGCCTGCCGATGTCGCGCCTGCTGATGCCGATGGGTTTCTGCGCCATCCTCGGCGGCACCGTGACAATGGTCGGCTCCAGTCCGCTGATTCTGCTCAACGACCTGATCCTGACCTCCAATACCGCCTTACCCCCCGAGCGGCAGATGGAAACCTGGTCACTGTTCTCGGTGACGCCGATCGGTCTGGCGCTGGTGGTCACCGGAGTGCTCTATTTTGTCGTCGCCGGGCGTTTCGTGTTGCCGGTGACCCGTTCCGAGGGCAGCACTGGGGGCGATGTCATGAGCTACTTCCGCGATACCTATGGCATGGACTACATATTGCGTGAAATGCGGCTGCCGTCGTCCAGTGATCTGGTGGGTCAGTCTGTGGAGGATATTGAACACAGCGAGCACCTGCGAGTGATTGCCGCGATTCGCAGCAATAAGGATATCGCTATCGGCGCCGGCGGCGTGGCGCGCGATACCGTGCTCGAGGCTGGCGCCGTGCTCGGCGTGCTGGGCGCTCCCGCCGATCTTGAAGCCTTCGCCCATCGTCACGGCATGATTGTAGCGCCAGCGCTGAACGAGTTTGCCGAGGCGCTCTCACCGGCCAAAGCCGGTATCGCCGAAGTGGTGATTCCACCCGGCTCACAGCTAATCGGCAAGACCGCTCGCGACATCTGGCTGCGCAAGACCTATGGCCTGTCGCTGATGGCCATGCACCGCGTCGGCAAGACGTATTTGGCCGGCGAGGGCGTGCGCGACATGGCGCTCCAGGCCGGCGACACGCTGGTGGTGCACACCCCCTGGCTGGCGCTCACGCGGTTGCGCAAAGACCGCAATTTCGTTGTCGTCACCACCGAATATCCGCACGAAGAGCTGCGCCCACAGAAAGTCACCTATGCGCTGATTTTCTTTCTCATCGCGCTGTCCCTGGTGCTGTTCTCCGATCTGCGCCTGTCGGTGTCCTTGCTCACCGGAGCAATCGGCATGATCCTCGCCGGCGTACTCACCATCGAAGAAGCGTACCAAGCGGTCAGTTGGAAAACCGTGTTCCTGCTCGCCAGCCTGATCCCGCTGGGTCTGGCGGTGGAAACCACCGGAACCGCCGCCTGGATTGCAGATCGCACCCTGACCCTGCTCGGCGATGTGCCGGTGTGGGGGTTGCAAGTGGCGATCGCCCTGTTGGCGACCTTCTTCACGCTGGTGATGTCCAATGTCGGCGCGACGGTGCTGCTGGTGCCGCTGGCGGTCAATATCGCCCTCGGCGCGGGGGCCGACCCGGCACTGTTCGCGCTGACCGTGGCCATCGCCACGTCGAACTCCTTTCTCATCCCCACGCACCAGGTCAATGCGCTGATCATGGGCCCGGCCGGCTATGGCGTACCGGATTTCATGCGCGCCGGCGGCATCATGACGGTGCTGTTCATCGTCGTGATGATGCTCATGCTCAACCTGATCTTTTAATCAGCGAAATCCGACAGCACCAGTCTACACGCCCCGCCAGACTCAGAGGCCCAGAGGGTGCGGGTATCCCTAGATGGTGCATGTGCCGCATGCGGCGCCCTAAGCCATCCAGGGATACCCGCACCCTTCGGGCCTCGGACAGGGACCGGCTGTCCTTCGTGTGTTATATCTTCCCGCGTACCTGCGACTTTGGTGCAGGCGGCTTTCGATCGGCCAGAGGTTTTTGGCTTAGGGTGCCGCATGCGGCACATGCACCAAAAACCTCTGGCCGATCGAAAACCGCTTTGTGACACACCGTTAGAACAAGGCGCTGTTCAGCCACAGGTGCGTCCAGATACTGGCGGCGTAACCCATTGCAACCACTGGCGTCCATTTGAGGTGACCAAAAAAGGTATAGCGCCCATGAGCCTGCCCCATCAGGGCGACGCCGGCCGCCGAGCCGATCGATAACAGCGAACCGCCGACTCCGGCGGTCAAGGTTACCAGCAGCCACTGGCCGGTGGACATATCCGGGTGCATCGACAGGACGGCGAACATCACCGGAATGTTGTCGATGACCGATGACATCAGGCCGACGCTGATGTTGGCGTAGGTGGCGCCCCAGCCGCTATAGATCAGCTGCGAGACAATCGCCAGGTAGCCGAGGAAACCCAAGCCCCCCACACACATCACCACACCGTAGAAAAACAACAGTGTGTCCCATTCGGCATTGGCGATGTTGCGAAACACGTCAAACGGCGCCACATCACCGACGTGGGCGGCGCGCTTCCGGTGATGGTGGTTACGCTTTTGCAGGTAAAAGCCGAACAGTTGCAGATAGCCCAGGCCGGTGAGCATGCCCATCACCGGCGGTAAATCGAGGAAATTATGAAATGCCACCGCGGTGGCAATGGTGATCAGAAACAGACCGACAATACCCAGCGCCCCCGGGCGCATGCGCACCGTCTCGGCGCTGCCCTCGGGTTTGTCTCCGGCTATCGCCAGGTGCATGATCAGCGCCGGCAGCAGAAAGTTGACCAGCGACGGTACGAACAGCGCGAAGAACTGCCAGAACTCTACTACCCCTTTTTGCCAGACCATCAGCGTGGTGATGTCGCCGAACGGGCTGTAGGCGCCGCCGGCATTGGCGGCGACGACAATATTAATACAGGCTATCAGCACAAAACGCGGGTTGTCGCCGGCCACCGAGAGCACCACGGCGCACATCAGCAGCGCCGTGGTCAGATTGTCCGCCACCGGCGAGATAAAAAACGCCAGGCCGCCGGTCAGCCAGAACAGCGAACGGAAACTGAAGCCCTTGCGGATCAGCCAGGCCCGCAAGGCATCGAACACGCGACGTTCCTGCATGGCGTTGATATAGGTCATCGCCACCAGCAGAAACAACAGCAGCTCGGCATATTCCAACAGGTCGTGACGCACGGCGGTCTCGACGACGCCCGGCAACTGCCGCTGTTGATAGGCCCAGGCGATCAGCGCCCAGATCAGCCCGGCGGCGAGGATCACCGGCTTGGATTTGCGCAGACCGGTAAACTCTTCGGTCACTACCAGGATATAGGCAAAGATGAAAATGCCCAGCGCCGTGTAGCCGACCCAGTGATAGGTCAGCGACGGCGCCTCGGCGGCGCTGCCAGCCCATACGCCAAACGGTAAGCCCAGCAGAAGAATAAAAACAAAAAGTACACGCACCACTTTAACTGCTCGGAATCCGTTTTCCCCGGCACCACGCCCTTGGGCCATAGTAGCCAAACAACTCGCCGGTGAACAGACTGTTAACCGCGCCTCCCGATAGAGTATCATGGGCCCTTGAAAACAGCTGAGAGACTGGCGCCCATGCGCAGCACCTTTGTATTCCTACTGGCATCCGTAGCGGCTTGCGCGGTGCAGGCGTCCTCACTACCGGCGGAGGTGGTCGAAACGCTCGATCAGTATCGTATCGTCCTGTATCTGGAGCAAGAACAGCTCAACGCCATTCCCGCCTGGCGGCCGGGGGAAGGCGATCCGCCTATGCCCTTGAGCGCAGCGGTGGCACGCACGCTGGCGTGGATCGGCGAGAACGACCTGCTGAAGGACGCACGCATCTACGAACTGACCTATAAACCGGTGCATAACTTCGAGGCGCAGAATCGCTGGTATTATCTGGTCGAGCTGCGTATGACTGCGGGCAAACGGCGCTTTCTGGCGGTACTGCCCGACGGCGAAGTGATACCGGCGATCGAAGAACCGGGCCGGTAGCGGCCGACTAAAGCGACCGCTGTACCGCGCTCGGGGCGCTAGCGGCAGTGTCTGATTCCTGGTACTGCTGGTAGACGGTTAGGCCTATCTTGACGGCGGTGGCGAAGATTACCACCGCGAGAACCCGGCGTAACACCGCGCGCGGCGTGCGCTGACTGAGAAGACTGCCCAGTTGCGCGCCGATAATCACCCCGGCCACCAGAATCAGCGACAGCCGCCAGGGGATTTGCCCGCTGCCCAGGCGCCCCAGCAACACTGCTCCCGAGGACAGTATGCCCACGGCCAGGGCGCTGCCGATGCTGATACGGGTGGGTATGTGCAGCAGGTACAACATCGCCGGTATATAGAGAAAAGCCCCGCCCTGGCCGATGACGCCCGCCGCTGCGCCGATCAGTGTACCGATAAGCACCGCCAGCGGCACGTTGACGGCAACCTCATCGAGTTGCTCCTCGTGCTGCGCATCGCCTTTGGGCAGTAACATCAGCAGCGAGGCCAGCACCGCCATGACGGCGAAGACCAACAGCATCAGATGCTCGGAGACGTGGACGGAAAGACGCGAACCGACAAAGCTGGCCGCGGTCATGGGCAGCCCCAGGGCGGCTACCAGAGGCCAGTGAATGCGCTTGAAACGCTGGTGGCCGAACGCGCCCGAGAGCGTGCCGGCGAAACTCTGCACCGTGGTCATGCCGGCCACCATCTTCATGCCGAGCGGCGCGTAACCCAGCGCCGGCGGTACATAAAGCAACAGCGGCACCATGACGATGCCGCCGCCGATACCCAACAGCCCGGACAACCCGCCGCCCAGCAGGCCGAGTAGAAACAACAGCGTTTCAAACATCGTCTAGCGGAACAGGACGCGTTCCTGCCAATCGCTGTCATTGTCGATAACTTCGCCGATGACCGTGGAGCTTTCGCAGCCGTGCTCGTAGAGGCGCTGCAGCACCTCGTCCGCGGCTTCAGGAGCGACGGTGATCAGCAGGCCACCGTTGGTTTGTGGGTCGGTGTAAATAAGCTGGCGATCGATATCCCAGTCATCACCGAAAGACAGCCGGCTGTCATAGGCTTCCATGTTGCGGTAGGCGCCACCGGGGAACACACCCTCGCGCGCCAGCGCTTCGGCCGCCGCGTACATCGGCACTTGCTGCGAGTGGATGAGCATGCGCACCCGTCCACCCTCGGCCATCTCCACCAGATGGCCGCCCAGGCCGAAACCGGTGATATCGGTCAGACCGTGGACCTCGGGCATGTCACCCAACCAGGCCCCGGCGGTGTTGACCTCCGTCAGCGCATCCACAAAGACGCGGTACTCGTCCTCGCGCAACTGATCGATGCGATAGGCGCTGGCGAGCACGCCGATGCCGAGCGGTTTGGTGAGGATGATTTTGTCGCCAGGGCGCGAAGCGGCGTTGGTCTTGATGTTTCTCGGATGGACGGTGCCGACCACCGCCAGACCGAAAATCGGCTGCGGATTCTCTATGGTATGACCGCCGGCCAGCGGCACACCCGTGCGGGTACAGATGTCGACCCCACCGCGCATAATTTCCTGCAACTCTTCGGTTTTGACTTCGTTGACAGGAAAACCGGCGATGGCGGTGGCCATAATCGGCGTGCCACCCATGGCGTAGACGTCGCTGAGGGCGTTGGCGGCCGAGGCACAGCCGAAGATATAGGGGTCATCGACCAAGGGGGTCTGAAAATCGTTGGTGAACACCAGCGCCTGTTCCGAATTGAGCTGATAGACCGCAGCATCGTCACTGTTTTCCACCCCCACCAACAGCTGGGGGTGAGGGGAGAGGGTCGGTACCCGCTCGAGAATACGCTTGAGCTCCGCGGGTTCGACCTTACAGCCGCAACCGCCGCCATGGGCGAAGCCTGTCAGTCGGCGGGGTTGTCGGACTTCCGGAGGTAACAGCAGATCGCTCTGAAGCGCCGTCTGAAAGGCGCCAAGTTGTGAATCCATAAAAACTTTCTCCCCAATGTTATTGTGAAACCCCAAGTCGCAGCCGCTCAACTGCCATACAGGGTTTGTTATTGGAAAGTGTTTCTATATCACACAATTAGTAATTCAATCAAGAAATGCAATGAAATACCGTCATCAAACGGTAATAAAAGCGCTAATGGACCGTCAGATTTCCCGCCCGTTGTACGCCTGTTATCCCTGAGAGCGATGCCAGCTTCCACTGCGACTGGTGCACCCATTCGACAAAACGGGCCGCCGGCAGCGGCCGCGAAATGAAGTAACCCTGGGCGATATCGCAACCCATCAGCGTCAGTTCCTTCAGCGAGGCATCGCTCTCCACACCTTCGGCGATAGCGCCGAGCCCGATGCCGTGCGCCAGATCGATGGTCGACTGCACAATGACATGATCGTTGGCGTCGTTGTCCATCTCCATGACGAACGACTTGTCTATTTTCAGGCTGCGCACCGGAAATTTCTTCAGATAGGACAGCGACGAAAAACCGGTGCCGAAGTCATCGACCGCTAGGGCGTGGCCCATCGCCGCCAGCTGGGAGAGGGTGGCAATAGTGCGCGTGGGATCGGACATCATGGCGCTTTCGGTGATTTCAAACTCCAGGTGTCTGGGAGTACGGTACCAGCGTTCCACTTCTTTGCTGACATAGGCGGAGAAGTTGGGGTCCTGAAGATCCCAGATACTCAGGTTGACCGAAATCGGCAAATCGATCTGCAGGCGCGTGGACCAATGGTGCGAGGTCTGCAGCGCCTGGCGTATCACCCAGCGGGTGAGCGGCCGGATAAGACCGGTTTTTTCCGCCAGGGTTATCACTTCCTCTACGTTCACACAGCCGAGCTCCGGGTCGTTCCAGCGCAGCAGCGCTTCGGCGCCGACAATGCGCTCGCGACGCAGATCGATCTTAGGCTGAAAATACAGCTCTAATGCATCGCGGTCGATGGCCAGCCGCAGACGCGACTCCAGCTCCAGCGAGCGCATGGTGTTGGCGTCCTGTTCTGCCGAATACATGGCGATGCCGCCGCTTTCTTTCTTTGCGTCGTACATTGCCACGTCGGCGTGCTGCAACAACGCTTCGGCGTCCTCACCATGATCCGGGTACACGGCGATACCGATACTGCCGCTGATAATCAGGTGGTTCTCGTTGATATTGAAATAACGCTTCATGGCAATGCCGACTTTCTTCGCCACGTGCCCGGCCTGAGTGGCGTCGAGGCACGGCAGCAACAGAGCGAACTCGTCGCCACCCAGACGACAGACAGTGTCCGTGTCGCGCAACACGGCCGTCAGCCGCTTGCCCACCATCTGAATCAATTTATCGCCGGTGCTGTGCCCCAAGGTGTCATTGATCTGCTTGAAGCGATCAAGATCGATCATCAGCAGGGCGAAAGGCTCCGCGCGGCGCTGGCTGCTACTGATGGTCTGCGTCAGACGGTCAAACAACAAAGAGCGATTGGGCAGGTCGGTGAGCGAATCGTGCAGCGCCTGGTGACGGATAGCCTCCTGTTGCCGATGGATATGGGAGGAATCGGTCACCGAGCCGGCCATGCGGATCATCTCGCCGCCGGCGTCGCGCTCGACTTTACCGCGCAAGCGGATCCAGCGTTCGCCCTCGGGCGTGTGGATACGGAATTCCGTATCGAGGTGAGGGTGTGACTGGTTGTCGCTGAAAAGGGCGAAAGCCTGCTGAAAGGGTGCAGCGTCGCAGGGCAATATCAGGCTTTCAATCAGCGTCGTGAGATCGCCGAAGCTTTCATTGGTCCCCAACAGATCACGGCTGCGCGGGGCCAGATACAGCTCCCGACCGGGAACATCCCAGTCCCAGATGCCGTCGTTGGTACCCGAGACGGCGAGAGTGAAACGCGCCTGTTGGGTGCGCCGCTCGCGCTCCAGCCGCCGTGTCTTGAGATGCAAGACGCTCAGCAGCACGAAGAGCATCAAAATCACCCCCAGAAACAGACTGAGGTAAAACATTTTCTGTTGCTGGCGGGCGATTTCTCGATGCGCCTTGTCAACCTGCAATCCGGGGTCGAGGTGGGCGGCGGCCGTGAAAATACGTGTTTTATAAGTATCCTGACCGAACTCGTCAATGAAATTCTGCGCGTCGTTACTGATCAGAAAATCGAGAAACAGATGGGCGAGCTGCGCATTGGCACCTTTGATGCGCGCCGGATTTACAATGATGTAATTATAAAAATTCTGCAGCGACTTATGATCCCGGTACAGCGGCCCGATGCTCTCCGATATCTGACTGCGCAGCGAAAAATAGGTGCCTAAATCAGCAAAGGCGTAGGCGCCGAACTGCGCGGCCGCGAGCACTGTGGTGCGCGAGCTTGACTGCATCGACTGGTAACCCAACCAGCCCGGCGCAACCCCGGCCACTTTCAGCAACTCCGCCAGCCGCTGGTAAGTTCCCGACTGTACACCTTGGACGAAAAAGTCTACTTCATTGTCGGCCAGCGTCCTGAACACCTTGGCGAGTTCGTCTTCGCCAGCGATCCCCAACGGATCATCCTTGGGCCCCAGGATGGCGAACTGGTTGTACATAAACAGCGTGCGTGACAGACCGAGGCCGTCGTCCATGAACAACCGCTCACTGGCGGGATGATGAGTGATGACGGCATCGGCCTGACCGTCGCGCGCGCGGGTGAGTGCCGAGACCGCACCCACTGAGGTGATTTCAACCCGATGAGCCGGGTAACGCGCATGAAAACGTTCAGCCAGTGCGGAAATCAGACCTTGTTCATCGGCCGTGGATGCGATTGAGAGCCTGAGAGTGCCGGCCTGAATCGCGCCGCTCAGGCCGATCAACAATGAACCCAAAAGTACTGCTGCCGCCTGTCCGCGCATTGGCATCCCGCACATTATTCTGGGCCTGTGGGCGTGTAGCCTGCAGGCAATTTATTCCGCATATGCTCGAGAGACCTCATCGGCAGGCTTCGGTAAATACTTAGACAGAGCCGCAGAACATGCGACGGGTGCACGTTAATTTATGCGTATAATGTATATTATGTTAAATTATGGACTTGGCTCACGAATGTGGTCAGCGCTCAAAATGTGCCCACCACATGGTTATTCGTGTTCTCGAGCGCAGCACTCGCCCGCTGTTCCTCATGGTGATCACGGGCGAGTACCAGGACGAACCACTTGCCGTTGTCGATGGCCTCCTGAGCGCGGACGATCAGCCGGTCGTGATCCGGTCGCAGCGTCACCAGTCCGCCCAGCAGCAGGCCGGCCGTGGCGCCAAGAAAAGCCGCTACCAGCACGGTATAAGCGGGGTTTAAGGAAAACGGTGCGATGTCGAACAGAATCAGCATTGCCGCCAGGATCAACCCCAGTCCGAGCCCCGCGGTTCCGAGTATGCTGTGCGAACGCACCAGCGTTCTGGCGATGCCGGGGCTGTCGGGTTCAAGCTTGCGTACCGCCTGGGTATCGCCCGGCGCCATAATCTGAATCTGTTGGGCGGCGATGCCGGTGTTGGCCATGACATAATCGGCGGCCGCGCGCGCGGCCTCCCTGCTATTGAACGCGGCGCCGGCGCGCGAGGGAAACTCTTCACCGAGGACTTCTGAACTGACCATGGATGCTGCTCCTTTCAGTTTGCTTACCGACCCTCTCAGCAAGGTTCATACCAGCGGCCTGCGCCTCACGGGTGGCGCGTCGCCCCGAGCCCGCTGTCGGCGGCGCGCGCCCGACGGGCGTTATGCCCCGCTCAGCGGGGTGCTATGGCGCAGGCCGATCCGTCTGAGGGGATGCGCCCGGCTGGATTTGACCGCGGCCTTTACCATATGATCCCGCGCCAATGAAGCCGGACCTTGTCGAACGACTGGAACAACGGCTGGGGCGTCACTACGTGCGGCAACGACTGGCCATCGAGGCGGATCATCACGCCCGCGTTTGCCGCGGCGGGTCGGTTCAGTCACTGATCCGCAACACGCTGAAACTCGCCGGTCTGTATGAGCGCGGGGTGAAAAACGCCGCAGGCGTCGAACTCAGGCACAACCGTATCGTACTCCCCACTCTGCCGGAGGCCTTTGAGGGCTTCACCCTCTTACATCTCAGCGACATGCATTTGGACATGAGCCAGGGGGCGATGTCGCGATTGATCGAGTTGCTGGAGGGCCTCGAATACGACGCGTGTGTACTCACCGGTGATTATTGCGGCAACGACTTCGGTGCCTTCGAGCGGGTGGTGAGGGAGATGGCGCGCGTGCGCGAACGCCTGCACAGCGAGGTGTACGGGGTGCTCGGCAACCACGACTCGCTCGGCATGGTGCCCGGACTGGAAGATATGGGTATTCGTATGCTGCTCAACGAAGCGGTGCGCCTTGAGCGCGACGGCGCGTCGCTGCACCTGGCGGGTATCGATGACGCGCACTATTTCCGCGTCGACAGTATCGATAAAGCCTCGGCCGAGTTGCCCTTCGGCGATTGCTCCTTGCTGTTATCGCACACCCCGGAAGTCTATCGGCTGGCCGCCAGTGCAGGTTTCAACCTGATGCTGTGCGGACACACCCACGGCGGCCAGATCTGCCTGCCGGGACGCCTGGCGCTCACCCTCGATGCGCGACTGCCGCGGCACATGGGCTCCGGTCCGTGGAGGTACGCGGATCTGACCGGTTATACTTCGGTGGGCGCAGGCGCCTCTGTGGTGCCGGTGCGTTTCAACTGTCCACCGGAAATCACCCTGCACCGACTCCACCGTGCGTGAAATCAGTATGGACGTTTACGCACACTCAGCCGGTAAAACAACGGCGAAAGCACCCGCTCGGCGATAAAAAAGGCCGTCACGATGAGGATCATGTCGGTGGCGCTGAACGCCAGCAGGCGCTGACAGGCAAGCGCCGGAAATAACACCTCGGGAATTTGGTCGACGCCGGTCATCTTGCTGCTGGAGGGTCGGCCCAGGCGCCGCTTGATGAAGCTGGAAAATAGGTCTCCCAGCATAGCCATCGCGCCAGTCAGGGCGCCCACCTGCCAGCCCAGGCCCAGCACCACTGCCGCCGCCGTGGTCATCAGAACCGATAACAACACGCCACGCCGTGTCTTCGAGGGTCCGAACAGCGCCCGCCCGTCGATCCAGCGCCGTCCGCCGTCGAGCGGCTGGGAAAAACGCTGGTTAAAAAGCTCGCGCGCCAGCACCGGCGTGGCGTTGGCCACCCCAACCAGCAGGACAAATAGCACAATCAGCATCGGCACTCCGGTTTTCACCTTTATTATCACCGACTCTCGCCGGCTGCCGGGGTTCAATGCCGAGTGCGGCGGCGCCGCGCGTTGCAATGGAAGCGAATAAAATCGCCCCCTGTTCCGTCTGGAAGCGTGTGTCGGACCCCAATAAAAATCGAGATAAAAGATTAATAAAGTTATTTATCTTATTGAGTGTATTAATCTTTGTTGTATTTTTTCTGGTTATCAGCGGCACTGCCAGAGGGGCTCGGCCGTTTCCCATCCCCTCGCTGAGCGCGAGCTTTCTTCCCATCCGGACCGGCGGCGATCCCCCGCCGCATTGACACCACGCTTCGCGCGCCTCAGTCCTGCTCAGAAAAATAACGGATTCGGCTACCGGTCCCGGCGGTCTCGATCCAGACGACGTGCAAGGTGCCGTTGGGGCTGTAAGCGATCACCGGGCAACTGACGTCCTGCTCGTCGCCGGACAGGTTGGTATTGGCCGCCCAGGTCATGCCGTTGAGCCGGGACGACCAGATAGTCTTGCGGTCTTCGCGCGCATCCATCCACACGGCGATCAGCCGATCGCGGCCGTTGGAGGCCAGCGCCGGCGTCCACTGCGGCACGATGGCGCCCCACTCGTCAATCAGGTCATAGTTGTCTCCCCAACTCAGACCGCCGTCATTGCTGAACGCCGAGTAGACCTTGTAGCCGGCACGGCTGGCGCGCTTGTCCAGCCAGATGGCGACCAATCGCTGGTTGTGCCCGACGGCCAGTGTATTGCGCACCGCCGATGAACCGCTGCCCCACTCGTAGGACTTCTCGATCAACTCGTTGACCTGCACCTGATGGTCCAGCTGCTGCAAGGTTTTTCCCGAGGTGGCGTACAGCAAGTTGGTGCCGCTACTGCGATCGTGCCAGGTGACAACCACGCGGCCCTTGGCAAACGCCACGCCGGGATTGGTCTGGAAACGGTAAGTGTCCTGGGGGGCCACCGCCACCGGCTCGCTGTGGCGCAGGTGGCCCGCTTCGAGGCGAATCTCGGCAGCTTGTACACGGTAGCCTTTGCCGCTGCGTGCGCTCCACCCCAGTAACGCACGGTCGTCCCGGCAACCGATGGTTAACTCGTTGATGTTGCCCTCGGCAACCACGGTGGCGGGCGACGGCGGAGTGTCGTCATAGACGCTGGCGCGGACGCTGTCCTGCTCGATCCAGGCTACATAGAAATGACCGCCGCAACTGGCGATAACCGGGTTGAAGGCGTCGCGTTCGCCGAGCTTCAGCGGTTCGCTGAAAGGCTGTTTGTCCCCCAGGGGCCTGAAGGCCAGTTGACTGACGGTGTGACGGTTGCGGGTCTCCTCCCACACCAGCCCGACGCGCCGATCGTCGGCGGCCATGTTCTTCCGTCCGGAGGATTCCAGCTGAAAGAAGTCCGCCGCATTAGCGGTGGCGGCCACTGTCTGCAGCTCGGAACCGGCCGCCGCACCCATACCGAGCAGCGCGCAGCCGAGCGCGAGGGCACAGCGTGAACTCATTGCGCCGACGGGTGGAGGGGCTCGGCGCTGGCGTACTGGCCTTGCTGGATGTGGCGATCCATTTCCAGTAGCTCCTCCGGGCCCTGATAGCCGTAGACCTTGAGGATCTGCTTACCATCGGGCTGGAGAAAAAAGAACACCGGGGTACCCAGGGTATTCATGCGCTCGCCGAGCTGCATTTCGGTGATGCGCTCGCCGCTCGGCAAGGTCAACCGGTCCATACTCTCGGAGTTGACATACACCAGCACGTAGTGCTGCGAATAGGCGGATTTGACCTGGGGGTCGGCGAAGCCGACTTTGTTGGTCTTATCGCAATAACCGCAACCGTAGCGGCCGAAATATACAAACACCTTGCGCTTCTCCGCCTGCGCCTGGCGCAGGCCGTCGTCATAGCGCACGAAGGTGTAACCCGGTGGCGGCTCGGCGCGCAGTGCACCGACCGGGGCCCAGGCGATAATCGTCAGAGCTGCAAGCAACCAGCGCATACGGTAATTGGCGAAATCCATTCCTACCTCCCAGTATGGGTTTTTAACTATGCGCCTACTTTAGCAACCTGTATATGGATTTTAAATAGGCAATTTGGCCGGATGCATCAGGCGGCGAAATCAGCCAATCTGACCGGCTGTCGCCGCGCGCCCCAGTTGCCGTGGCCGTCGGCAAACACGCCGGCACAGGGCGTCCCGCAGCTATTGCAACGGCCCTTGGCAGTGAGCGCCCAGTCACTCAGTGTGTACCGGTCACGGCCGATCAGCTTTGCTCCACAGTGGTGACACCAGGTGCTGTCACCTTCCCGGTTGTGGACGTTGCCGGTGTAGGCATAGCGCACACCGTTGTCCCGGGCGATTTCGCGCGCGCGTTTTAGGGTCGAAGTCGGGGTCGGCGGCAGGTCCATCATTTTCCAGTCGGGGTGAAAGGCGCTAAAGTGCATGGGCACCTCCGGCCCGAGGTGTTCGACCACCCAGCGGGTCATGTCCTCGAGTTCCCGCGGCGAATCATTTTTCCCCGGTATCAGCAGTGTGGTCAGTTCGAACCAGACATCGGTTTCATGCTTGAGGTACTCCAGGGTGTCGAGCACCGGCATCAGGTGCGAACCGGTGATCTTGTGGTAAAAGTCCTCACGAAACGCTTTCAGATCGACGTTGGCCGCATCCATGTATTGGTAAAATTCCTGCCGGGGTTGCGGGCAGACATAACCGGCGGTCACGGCAATGGACTTAATGCCCCCTTCCCGGCAGGCCTCGGCCACGTCGATGGCGTACTCGTGAAAGATCACCGGGTCGTTGTAGGTGAACGCGACGCTCTGGCAGCCGAGACTCGCCGCGGCCCGGGCGATCAGCGCCGGTGAGGCCGCGTCGGCGAGGGTGTCGATCTGGCGCGATTTGCTGATATCCCAATTCTGACAGAACTTGCAGGCCAGGTTGCACCCGGCGGTGCCGAACGACAGCACCGGTGTGCCGGGGAGAAAATGATGCAGCGGTTTCTTTTCGATCGGATCAATGCAAAAACCGCTGGAGCGGCCATAGCTGGTGAGTACCACCTGCCGGTCGAGGTGCTGCCGGATAAAGCACAGACCGCGCTGTCCCTCGTGCAGCTTGCAATAGCGCGGGCACAGGTCGCACTGTACCCGGTCGTCCTCCAAGCGGTGCCAGTAACGGGTACTGACCGTATAGC
>JASBSN010000092.1 GCA_030148915.1 Thiogranum sp. | reverse complement strand
GGGTCGCGGTGCGCACCCCGGTGGGGATAAGTGACGAGGCCGTTTTTCACGCTCGGCCAGTCGAATCGCGACCAGAGCTTATCGGAGGGCGGCGCGTTCGGCATAAGGCTGGATTTCAGTGCGGCCAGTTCTTCCTCGCCGGGTCGGTAGGTGGTGAAGGTTTGCCTGATCAGCCTGGTGTCCTGGTACCAGATTTCGAAGCTCCACTGGCCTTCCAGCAGTTCGTAGTCTTCGTCGAAGCCGTATCCGGTATAGGCGATCACCTGCCCGGCGCTGACTTTCCGGCGGATCATAAAATCCGAGCCGGTAGAGACCGAGCCGTCGGGTAACCGCATGGGCGGATGAGTCACTACCCGCCTGAGCTCGACATAGGCCGGCTGCTCGGGAAGAGACCAGATGCGGTACTGCAGGTACATCTGCGCGCCTTTGACCAGCGGGATGCGCTCGGTTGACTTGAGCAGTTGAATGACGGGCTTCGAAACCGCTTTGCCGGTGCTGGTCACAGCGCTGTTCACCACGCCCGCACTACGCATCAGTTTGTACAGACCCGGTTGACTGACTCGGCCCACGAGGCGCGTGCTATCGGACGGCGGCGGATTGCTTTGCACAACGCCCTGTCCGTCCGGAACCGCTGAGTAGCTTTGCCCTGCGGGCGGTTTATTGTCGCAACCCGTAAAGACAAGGAACAGGGCCAGGGAAAGCAGAAATCGCATCATCGGCGCGCTCACTGGGTGATAGGTTCACAAGCCGGATTATAGGCGCACCCGTACGCGTACACCCTCACCCTCATCCCGCCCGGCGGGTCAGACGCCCGCCGGGCCCGGATTCGAACACCCCTCAACCGGTCCGCGCGTACACTTCGCCAGCCCGGGAGGTTCATTCGTCGTCGCCTTATTGGTTAAACGCCTCATGGATGTGCATCAGCATGCGCGGGTCGATGGTTTCCACCTGACCGGCGGGCAGATCGCTGGTGAGGCCGTCGGAGACCAGTTTGAACTCCGCGATGGGTAAGGCGCAGCCGGCGTTACTGCCGCCGGGTTGGAAGCTGGCCGCACCCTGACTCGGGTCGCCGTCGCAATTACCGGACCCGTCGCCGGCCAGGGCGCCACCGTCCAGATGCGCCGCGTCGATGCGATACTCGTAGACGGTGCCTCCCCCGCCTGCGGCGCCGCTGGGGGTAAAGCACCGGTTGGCCGGATGCCCGGGCGCGCCGCTGTCACAACCGGCGTTACCGGCCGAAACCGCGAAGGTCACGGTTTCCACGTCACATTCATCCCCCGTCAGCGTGCCGCCGTTGTTCACGACCTCCTGCTGGACGAAAGCACAGCCCGGGCCGGAAATGCGGTTGATGCTGGTGCCGGCGATGACATTCACGCCGGGGTCCAGGGCAATGGTGCCGGTCTTGTGGTTGGACCCGGGCGCGGCGACAAAGATATGCTGGCGGAATACCGCCGGGGTGCACGGATTGGGGTTACCGGTGCCGGGCGCCTCGCCGCGTACGCAGCCGCGCGAACGTCCGCGGTTGGTGCCGAACAGCGTGCCATCCTCCGCCATTCTGATGGCACGCAGATTGTCGCGGCGAAACGGCGAGTCATACTGCGGCGCATCCGGGGCGCCGTTACCGGTGGTATCGAGCAGATCGATAACGCGAATCACTTTGGCCTCATTCTTTTTCTTGCCCAGCTTGAAATCTTCCGGGTCATTACTGCCCACGCCGGCACTCTGTTCTTCGTCGATACCGGCCTTCCAATCGATGACGAAAACCGCGTTACCGTGGAACATACTGACGAACAGCCCCTCGGAGGTCACCACCACACCGGCCGGACAGTTCCAGCGCGGGTCGTTGGCATACGGGCCCTTGGTGGGTTTGCTGTACTCGTCAACAAGCTTCAGCGTTGTCTGGTCGATGACGACGACCCGGCCGTTATAGGAGCGCGCTTCGGTACCGTATACCGGTGGGAAATACAGGTTCGACGAATTGCCGTCGCCGGCGGGGTCGGGTTCGCCGGGTTTAATGTGATCAGAATTCCCGGCGTTGAAAAAATTGGCATCACACACCGTCTGAGCAATGTTGCCGTTGGGCATGAAACCGTTGCCCAACAGGCGCGGGACCCAGCCGAAGTTACCCCCATTGGGCGACGGCGAGGTCGGCCAGAGCGGACTGGTGCGGATGGCGGTACCGTCGCGGTGGTGTTCGATCAGCGCGTGCTGCGCGGCGCTGACCAGATAGGCGTGGCCGTTTTCGCCACCCGAAACAATGCCGGTGGGTTTAAACGGCCCCGGACAAGAAACATGGCCGGGGCAAAGCGGGGCGATGGCGGGGTCTCTGAACGGGCTCTCGACGGTAATCCCGCGTTCACCAGTCAAGGTGTTCATTTCGATGACGCGACCGGCGCCGGGAATATTCGAAAACGGCGCATTCATCGCATCGGCCATCATGTAGTTCCCTTCCAGGCAGACCGGCGTACCGGCCGGTGAGTCGCCCGAGTGCGCCAGGGCGTTACCGATCAGCAGCGTCATGCTCGCCGCCAGCGTTAGTGCACTTAGCTTGGTGCTTATCATGAGGTCTCTCTCCTACGCGTAGGGTTGTGGAGGCACAGTCAGTGTCTGCGCGCTTATTCTTTTTCTGGGCACTCGACAGATGATAGAGACGATGAGGAAAGAGAATATTCGACATTTCTTCCATCAGTTAATCAGCATATATCCATATACGGCAAGCTAAACGGCGGGGACCGGGAGGACCGGCTTCCTGCGCAACAGACAGGCCCCCGCTTCGGTAGTATTATTCAGGGGCGGTGAATAATTTTCTCAGGCGCGACATCTATGAAGACGTGCCCTATTATAATAAGAATATAGATTTCAACTTGAATATATTCCATAACCTACGAAATATACTGCTTATTGGGCTGATTTATCCGGGACTTTCCTGGACTGCCGCGGCGGACCAGCCGGGCCAGCCGCAGCCCCTGGTGTTTGGTTTTCTACCGATTCTCAGCGCCGAACGGCTGGTGAGGCGGTTTTCGCCGCTGGTTGACTACCTGGCGCGCCGCACTCAGCGTCGCATCCGCATGGAAACGGCGCCGGATTTTGCCGAGTTCATCCGCCGCACCCAACACGGGCAGCGCTATGACATTCTGTTTACCGCACCGCATTTCTTCTACCTGGCCGAACACGATAGCGGCTACCGACCTCTGGTGCGTGTCGATCGCCCCGGCATGCGGGCAGTGGTCGTGGTGGCGGCCGGCAGTGATATTCGCGCCCTCGCTGACCTGCGCGGACGTACGCTGGCAACCACCGGTCCGCTGGCGCTCTCCACACTACTGATTCGCGACTTGCTGAGGCGCTCCGGGCTGGATCCCGATCGCGATCTGCAACTGGTTCCCACGCCCAGTCACATCGCCGCCCTGCTCTCCTCCCGGCAGGGCACCACGGATGCCTCGGCGGTCATGCTACCGGTGTTCCGGCACGCGCGGGCGCAGTTGCGCGCCAGCATGCGGATTATCGCCAAGACCGCCCAGGTCCCGCACATCCCGATCGCCGCCGCACCCTGGCTGGATGCAGACACCGGCCGGCGCTTACAGGAAATACTGGTCAACATGCGCAACGAGCCCGAGGGTCGAGAAGTCCTCAGGCAACTCGGTTGGCCGGGTTTCATCGCCGTCGCGCCGCACGAGTATGACCCGTTGCGTTGGCTGGCCGATCAGGTCGGGGTGCGCTGAGCGTGCTGGTTTCACCGTTCAAATCACTGCGGGTGCGCCTGATCATCAGTGTGGTAGTGATTGAAGTCCTGATGCTCTCACTGCTGGTCTGGAGCAACCTTGCGGAGATTCGCCAGGCCCATGCAGACCGTCTGTGGGACAGCGCCTCGCGCCTGCTCGAACAGGTTGCGACCACCTCCGGCGGCTACCTGCTGGAAGTGGATTATGCGTCGCTGGAAGAATATCTGCGAAATTTCACCCACCAGGAGGCGCTGGCGTATCTGATAGTGCTGGACCGTGACCAGGAACCGGTGGTGACGTTCGGCAAACTGCCGGAAGTCCTATGGCCACCAGCCGATCTGGACCCGCTGTCGGTCGACGACGGTCGGCTCGATCTGTCGCGCGCCATTCTCATCGGCGATCAGCGGATGGGTGAGGTACACGCGGGTTTTATGCTCGCACCCATGCAGCACGCTATCAATGCGACGCGCCTGCGCAGCATTAGCATCGCCGCCAGCGAAATCTTTCTGACCATACTCGCCACGGTGTTCATCGGCTGGCACCTGACGCGCCGCCTCGAACAGCTGGCGCTGGCCGCGCAGCGGGTCGGGTCGGGAGACTACGCGGTCAGCGTGCCGGCGGAAATCGACGACGAGGTGGGCATGACGGCAAACGCGTTCAACTGCATGGTGGCCGAAGTCTCGCAACGCACCCGCCACCTCGAACGAACCCTGGCGCGCGAGCGCATCATCGAAGCCGAGCGTCAGCAGTCGGCGCGCGAATGCCGCACACTGCTCGCCGGCAACCGCTTTCTGATACACAAATCGCTGGTAGTCCAGGAAGAGGAACGCCGCCACCTGGCTCAGGAACTGCACGATGAACTCGGCCAGTGCATGACGGCCATTCAGGCGGATGCAGAAAATATTTCTGCCTTGTCGAATAACAGTAACCCGAGCATCGCCACCAGCGCCGAGGCTATCGTCACGGTATCGAGGCGCATGTATGACGTGGTGCATTCGATGATGCAGCGCCTGCGCCCCAGCGTACTGGACAACTTCGGCCTGGTGGCCGCCGTCGAGGAAGAGCTGGAGACGTGGAAAGCGCGTTACCCCGAAGTGGACTGTCGCTTCGAGCACAACGGTGATTTACACGAACTCGGCGAGCAGATCAATATCACCCTCTACCGTATCGTCCAGGAAAGCCTGACCAATATCGCCAAACACGCCGCGGCCAGCCGGGTGGCGCTGAGGCTGGGGCGTGGCGATAACAGCGTTTATCTGCACATTGAAGACAACGGACGCGGCATGGATACCGACCAGCCGGTGCGCGGCCTGGGCCTGCTCGGCATGCGTGAGCGAGTCGAGGCGCTGCAAGGCACTCTGTCGATCGCCTCGTCTATTGGCGAGGGCAGCAGCATCAATGTAATTGCTCCGCTAAGCTAAATACACAGGTGAGACATGCAAACGATTCGCGTATTGCTGGTTGACGATCACGAGGTGGTGCGTGGTGGCTTCCGTCGCCTGTTCGAAAGCAACCAGGCGATCGCCGTCATCGCCGAGGCGAGTAGCGGCGAGCAAGCCTACAACCTCTATCTGCAACACCAGCCGGGGGTGGTGGTGATGGATCTGAGCATGCCCGGCAACGGGGGCCTGGAAGCCAGCCGGCGTATCCTCGCGCGTGACGGCAATGCCCGTATCCTGGTATTCAGCGTGCATGAGAACGAGGTCTTTCTCAACCGCGCTCTCGATCTCGGTGTGCTCGGTTATATCTCGAAACGCAGCGCCTCACGGGTGATGGTCGAGGCGGTGCGCAAGGTGGCCGCCGGCGAACTTTATATCGGACAGGAGATGCTGCCCTTTCTGGTCAAGCGCAAGGCCTCGGCCGACAGTCGGCTGGTCAACGGTCTGTCGGCCCGCGAATTCGAGGTCTTCCGGCTGCGCGCCGAGGGTCACTCGGTAAACGATATCGCCGCTCTGCTCAACGTCAGTCCGAAGACCGTCGGCCACCACAATACCAGCCTGAAGCAGAAGCTCGGCGCCGCCAACGACGTCGAACTGACGCGTCTGGCGATCCGCCTTGGCGTCATAACTGCCTGAAAAACGGTAAGGCCGTACCGATTCGGCTTTCTGCCCATTGCGGTTAAGGATTTTCCCTATTCCTCCCTGCCCCGGGTTACGCCTAGGCTCTTGGGTGCACGCATAACAGAATAAAATTTCCTTAGGAGGAGATAATGAAACTACTGAAACAGTCCTGCACTGTTCGCCGGACACTATTGTCCACGGCCCTGGCACTGGGCGCGTTCGCACCACAGGCGTTTGCCGGCAGTTACGATGGAACTCAAATCACCCTGGTGGAGATGGGCGATCTGCACGGCACCCTCGTCTCGCACGCCGCGGTGCTGAAAAACCCCGACGGCAGCGAACGACAGGTTGAGCAGTCCGGTGGTCTGGCGCGCCTGAAAACAGTGGTCAATACTATTCGCGCGGACAACTCCAACACGCTGGTGCTGTCGGTCGGCGATCTCACCCACGGCAGCGCCGAGGGCATGTTCACCGTCGGCGATGCCATGATGGCGGCGATCAACGCTATGGGCATCGATGTTTTCACCCCGGGCAACTGGGACTTCGGTTATGGCGCTGGAGTATTCCGCAACCGTTTTGCCAGCCGGCCGCCGTTTCCGACCATTCCGCCGAACATCCGGCCGATGGCCGCCAAAATCAGCTGTGCTGATATCCCGGTGATCAGCGGTCTTACCGACTCCGCCAGTGGCTATGCCTGCAGTGAAAATACCGCCAACACCAGGCCGAACCCGACCCCGGAGGGTTTTGGCGTTATCAAGGCAAACTTCCCGGTCATCTCCGCCAACCTGTACAACGACGCGCCGGTACCCAACCACAACCGTGTCTTGGATCCTTATAAGATCTTTACCGTTGATGGTGTGAAGATCGCCGTCATCGGCCTGACCGCCGCGATCGTGCCGCAGCAAGCGGACACGTTCAATATCGGTCTGCGCTTCACCCAGGGCGTGGAAGAGCTGCCCGGTCTGCTGAAAGAAGTCAAGGCGCTGGGCGCGGACATCGTCGTCGTGCAGTCCGAGCTCGGTATGTCGCAGAACCTGAAACTCGCCGCGAGTTTCAAGGACATCGATGTGATGTACTCAGCGCACACCCATGAAGTGACCAGCGGCGCATTGCTCGCCCGGCGCGACCAGACCGTACGCACCACCCCCGGTCAGCCGCTGAACCGCAAAGAGCGCTCAATGCTGCGCCACGGCGCCGCCATTGTGGTGGAAACCAACCGCGATATGTATGTCGGGCGCCTCGACCTGAATGTGGATCGTGGCCACATCGTCGATTTCACCTGGGAAGCAATTCCCACGGATGCCAGCATCGCCGAAGACGAAAAAATGGCCAAGTTGGTCGAGTGGGTTGAAGAACCGTTTGTCGCCGGCAAAGACGGCAAGGTCGAACGCCACACCTTTATGCCCGGCGGTTACGGCATGAATACCGGCGCCCGCGGCCTGCAGCTCACGGACGACCTGGATACCGTGGTCGGACACACCGACACCTTGTTGCTCAGGCATCATGTTCTGGAAGACACCCTTAACAACTTCATTGCCGATGCAATTCGCGAAGTGACCGACCCGATTGTCGCCGCGAGCGGTATTCCCGGCTGGGAAAACGGTGTCGATATTTCCATGGCCAACGGTTTTCGCTTTGGTAATGCCGTGCTGCCCGGCCAGGATATTACCCTGCGCGATCTCTACACCTGGTTCCCGATTGCGCCCGCCGTCAACGTCGGTGATTTCTCCGGTCAGTCGATCCAGAAAAGCCTCGACACCATTCTCGGGGCCGTGTTCGATCGCAACCCCTTCCTGCAACGCGGCGGCTGGTACCTCGGTCTGTCCAACATGACGCAGAAAATCGACCTGAGAAACCGTCCGTTCAGCAGTTCGGGCGGACGTATTGTTCAGACCACCATCGGCGGCGCGCCGCTGGATCTGAGCAAGCGTTACGTGTTCGCCTCCTGTTACGGTCACGGCAATCCGCTGGATGAAGTGTGCCGTACCAGCGGCGGGGCCAACTTCCGTTTCTTTGCCCTGGCCGACGGCGACGACTACAGCAGTGCCCTGGCGCTGGTGGACCCGCAACCGCTCAACGGCCCGGTTATCCAGGGTGCCAGGGTGCAGCAGGTGGCTCCGGATAACTTCCTCCACCCGGTGCATGCCTTGCGTCGCTATCTGGACAGCCTGCCAGGGCGGATGGTCAGCGAAGCGCAATTTGGCGCCAACCGGGGCCGTGTGACAACGGTGGATTCGAGCATCTCCGGTAATCCCGCAGAGGATTCGGCCCTGCAGATAGATCAGCCGAACAATACCCCCGATCCCACCTTTGTGCAGCCGCCGTTCGGCGCCGGTCCAAAGTTCTTCAGCGGCCGGCTGGGAGACCGGGTCGACGACTGACACCGCACCCGTAGTTCGCTAACCGGGGCCGACTGGCACGGTGGTAGTGACCCTACCGCTGTGCCAGTCGGCCTTTTTTCTCTAGCGAAAATCCCGCGAGGAGGTTTTCAGCCTGCCGAGCAGCGCACTCTCATCGACGAGGCGGCGCGCGATCAAGTGCACCACCCCACTCGCGTTCTGAACTTCGCCCACGACACCCAGCAGACCGGCCTGTAGCAGTTCGCGGCGTTGCCGCGTACCCAGCTTGGGCCAGACGATGACATTGGTCTGTCCGCTCTCGTCTTCGAGCGTGATGAACGTTACACCCGAGGCTGAACCCGGGTGCTGGCGACAGACGACCAGCCCCGCAGTATGCGCTGCTGCGCCGCTGGCAAGGCTACGCACTACTGCAGCGGTGCTGTAATGACGACGTTTGAGGTGCGCGCGCAGCAAGGCGAGCGGGTGACGGCCCAGAGTCAGCCCCAGGCTGGCATAGTCGGCGACAGTGTCCTCGCCTTCGGTGGGTCGACGCAGCAGCGGCTGTGCCTCGCGCGGGCGCGCCTGTGTCAACAGGGGGAGTGGCGTATCGAGCCCGGCCACCGCCCAGCGGGCACGGTGACGGTGACCGCCCAGACGCTGCAGCGCCCCCGCTGATGCCAAGGCCTCGAGCGCCTTGGCCGGCAAGCGGGCGCGGCGTGCCAGATCGGCAATATCCGTAAAGGACGCCTGCGCGCGCGCCTGCACGAGGCGCTCGGCGGCCGTCTGAGACATGCCGTGGACCTGGTGCAGGCCAAGGCGGACCGCCGGCGTTGTTGCCTCGCCGGCGCGCTCCAGGGTCGACTCCCAGTCGCTGGCACAGGCGTCGACGGCGCGCACCTCGACCCCGTGACGGCGTGCATCCTGTACCAGCTGTGCCGGCGCGTAGAAGCCCATCGGCTGACTGTTGAGCAGCGCGCAGAGGAACGCGGCCGGCTCGTAGCACTTGAGCCAGGCGGAGATGTAAACCAACAGGGCGAAGCTGGCGGCGTGCGACTCTGGAAAACCATACTCGCCGAAACCCTGAATCTGGGCATAGATCTGGCGCGCGAAAGTCTCGCTGTAACCGCGCTGCCCCATGCCCTCTATCAAACGGTGTTCGAACTGCTCCAGGGCGCCGCTGCGCCGCCACGCCGCCATGCTACGGCGTAGCGCATCGGCCTCCCCCGCCGAAAACCCGGCCGCCACCATGGCGATTTTGATCACCTGTTCCTGAAAAATCGGTACCCCTAAGGTGCGCTCGAGGACGGCGCGTACGGCCTCTGAAGGATACGAGACAGGCTCCAGGCCGCCGCGCCTGCGCAGGTAGGGGTGGACCATGTCACCCTGGATCGGCCCCGGGCGCACAATCGCCACCTCGATCACCAGGTCGTAGAAACAGGCGGGCCGCAGGCGCGGCAGCATCGCCATCTGGGCGCGCGACTCGATCTGGAACACCCCGACCGTGTCACCCTGCGAGATCATCCGGTAGACCCCCGGATCCTCCGCCGGGATAGTATCCATGGACAAAGCCGTGGTGCGAAACCGATTGACCAGATCGAAGCTGCGGTGGATAGCGCTCAACATACCCAGCGCCAGACAGTCGACTTTGAGCAAACCCACGGCATCGAGATCGTCCTTGTCCCACTGGATGACGGTGCGCTGCGCCATCGCCGCGTTTTCGATCGGCACCAGGCGCGAGAGCTTGTCGCGCGCGATCACAAAGCCCCCGACGTGCTGCGACAAATGACGCGGAAAACCCAGCAGTGCCGTGACCAGGACAGCCAGCCGTTGGATGGTGGGATTGGCGGGATCGAAGCCCGCCTCGCGCAGCCGCTCGGGGTCCAGCGCGCCCCGGTCCCACCAGGCGAGGTTGGAGGCGAGCACAGCGACCTGATCGAGCCCAAGCCCCAGCGCCTTGCCGATGTCGCGCACCGCGCTCTTGCGGCGATAGGTGATGACCGTGGCGGCCAGCGCGGCGCGCGTGCGACCGTATTTGCCGTAGAGATACTGGATGACTTCCTCGCGCCGTTCGTGTTCGAAATCAACGTCGATATCCGGCGGTTCGTTGCGCTCCTTGGAGATAAAGCGCTCGAACAGTGTGTCGATGCGCTCCGGATCGACCTCGGTGATACCAAGAGCGTAACAAACCGCCGAGTTGGCCGCCGAGCCGCGCCCCTGGCAGAGAATGCCGCGGCTGCGCGCGAAGGCGACAATATCGTGGACGGTGAGAAAATACGGCTCGTACTGCAGCTCCTCGATGAGCGCCAGCTCGGCCGCCACGCGCGCGCTGAGCTTTGCCGAGGCCCCGCGCGGCCAGCGACGTGCCAAACCCTGGTGGGTGAGTCGCCTCAGGTGCGAGGCCGGCGTCTCGCCCGCCGGCACCAGTTCCCGCGGGTATTCATAGCGCAGCTCATCGAGCGAAAAGCGGCAGCGTTGCGCAATGCGCAGTGTTTCGGCGAGCAATTGCGGGGGGTACAGGCGCGCCAGTGCCGCCGGTGAGCGCAGATGGCGTTCGGCGTTCGGATGCAGCGCGGGGGCCGCCTCGGCGAGCGTCTGGCCGCGGCGGATGGCGCTCAACACGTCCTGGAGCGCTCGTCGGCTGCGCACGTGCATGTGCACATCGCCACTGGCTGCACAGGGGATGCCGGTTTGATCGGACAAGGCCGAAAGCGCGGCCAGACGCGCCTCATCGTGACCGTCGCGCAACAGCTCCACCGCGATCCAGGCCCTGTCGGCAAAGTGCTGGCGCAGCCACGACAGCTCGGCCAGCGACGCCTCGACAGCCAACGGTGCACCCGGCAGCCACAGCGCCAGGCAGCCTTTGGCCCGTCGCGCCACGGCCTCGCGTGTCAGCCGGTATTGCCCCTTGCCCGCGGCGCGTCGCCCTTCGCTGATCAGCTCGGACAGATCACCATAAGCCTGGCGATCGGGCGCGAGCAGCACGATATGCATTCCCTCGGCAAGATGAAACTGCGCACCGACAATGAACTTCAGGCCCAGATCGCGCGCGGCCTGATGGGCACGCACGACCCCGGCGAGAGAACATTCGTCGGTCAGCGCCAGCGCCGCATAGCCCAGCGCATGCGCCCGCACGACCAGTTCTTCCGGATGCGAGGCACCGCGCAGAAAAGAGAAATTCGAGACACAGTGCAGCTCCGCATAAGCCGGCATTACCCCTGAACCGTCTCGTAACGAACGGCGGAAGAAATGCGGCCTAGCCGAAGATGCCATGCAGCCACCAGCGATACGGCGGTTTCAGTTCGCGGAAGATCCAGTAGCGCTCGCCGGCACGGTTACGCGCCCGGTAATAATCACGACCGACATCGCCCCCATCCCACCAGCCGCTCTCGATGCGCTCGGCCGTGCCTTCCAGTTCCAGCCCGCTGCCAAGGCAGGGCCGGTCCCCCTCCAGATCGAGTGCAACGGGTTCGGGGAGCAGCCAGCACGGCCGCAGGCCTCCGGCCAGTGCGGCGCTCGGGGGAGCCGAGACAGCGCCCCCTTGGGCGCGTTCCGGGCGATGGTCGGCGAGCGCCTGCAGGCCGTATACCCGCTCCTGACCGAGGCGCGCGCGCAGTCTCTCGATGAGCGCCGCCGCCGACCCCTGCGTGGCCTGGCGTGTGCTGAACAGATCCCGGCTGGGCGCGGCCAAGGGCTGGTGTCGGCTCACGCTCAGCACCAGCGCTTCGACCGCCTCGGGCAGTGCGGTCTGTCCGAGCCGCTCCCGGAACAAGTCGGTGAGGTGTTTCGGCTCGCGCGAGGGCGCCACCAGCCCCAACTCGAGCCGCGTGACAGCGGCCTTGGTGTGCAGCAGCTGCAGGGACAAGGACATCACGCCGGCGCTGTGGGCGCGCAGCCAGCCGCACAACTCGACAATGAGACGACTAAGGCCGAACACCAGACCCTGCACATGCTCGACCGTGCCGGGCAACTCGAGGCGTGAGGCAAAGCTTGCCGGCGCGACAAACGGCTGACGCGGATCCGGCGCGTGTCCGTAGGCCTGATCCAGTTGCTGCACCAGCTCCGGGCCAAAGCGTTGCGCCAGGCCGGCGCGCGGCAGCCGCCGACAGTCGCCGAGGCAGGTGATACCCATACCCGTGAGGCGCGCGCGCTGCTGGGCCGTTAATTCCAACACCGACAGCGGCAACCCGGCCAGCGCACCGGCGAGCGCCGGGGAATCGGTGATGCAGATGCCGGAGGCGCTGCGCGCCAGCCAGGTGGCGGCGCGCCGGGTGGGGGCGATGCCCGAGTGTGCGGTATAACCGAGTTGGACCAGACCGCGTTCCATCTGCCGCACTAAGTTCTCCACGCCGCGAAAGAGCTTGAGGCTGCCACCCACCTCGAGCAACAGCGCCTGTGGCTCGACCAGATGCACCAGCGAACTGAACTGACCCGCCCAGGTGGCCAGGCCCTGCAAGGCAGCGAACTCGGTGCAGGCGGCGCGGCTGATCACCCGCACCTGGCTGGCGAGCGCGTAGGCCGCACTCACGCGCATGCCCGGCACAATGCCCGCCTGCACTGCGGCCGTATTGGCATGCACCACCTGCCGCGCCCGCCCCTGGCCGTCGCAGACCAGCAGCGGTTCAGCCCCCTCCCGCCCCCGGGTGAAGACCTCGAGCGGCAACTCAGGAAAATGCAGACAGAGCCAGAGCATGGTTCACCTCCAGGTCGAGCGGCCCGGTGGGCCAACCGCCACGGCGCTTGAGCACTTCGAGGGACACACGGTTGTCAACCCGCGCGGGCGCCAGGCGCAGGCGCACGGCCGCCGGCGAACTTTCCCGGCAAGCCGTTGCACTGCGAAACAAAAAGCCCAGACTGTCGCCCGCCTCGGCGGCCAATTGCAGTCGCCGCAGACTTTTGCCATCCGCCTGCTGCAACCAGGCCAGCACGGCGCCGCAACTGCCGCTGCGCAGGGCTTGTTCCAGGGCCCATAGCGTGTCGGTGTGGGTGCGCGGCTGAATCTGCAACACGTGCGCAAGCTGCACACCGGCGCACGCCAGGGCCGGCGCATAGGGGATATAAGGCGGCGCCACAAACGCCAGCCAGCGCTTTTCCTCGGTAAGGCTGGCCAGCGCCGGGAGCAGCAGACGCAACTCGCCGATGCCGCGATGCGCCGTGATGATCTCGATCAGCGTGCCCTGCGGCCACCCGCCGTTGAGCAGCGCATCGAGTTGCGCATAGCCGCTGGCGAGCCCGGACGGCGGGGGAGCGCATCCCCCGCGCCAGAGGTCGGCGCGCTGCATCAGGTCTTCGAGGTTCATCGCTACTTGGGCTTTTGGCGCAGGGAATAGCTGTGGTTATTAACAGTACTGGTATTTTATACAGCTATTTTCGCAGAGCTGCAAGCCCCGCCGGGCTATCATCCGCCGCTACCGGTCCAACGGCCAGCGCTAAGAGAGCAAGCCCGCCGTAAAATATGCGCGTTACCACATGAACCAGCCGAGCAGATAGAACGTATCGTTATCGCCGGCGTCTCGGCCGCTGCCGTCGTAGTTGTTACTATTACCATCGAACTTGTTGTAACCGGTGTATTGGGCGACAAACTTGACATTCTGCCAGGGCAGATAGGCGGCTTGCGCGATATAGCCGTTACTGTCGGGTTTGCCCTCGCGGCTGAAGGCGTTGAGGGTGCGGTCGCGATCGCCACGGGTATCGAAGTAACCGGCGGTGGCGACAAACCGGTTACCGAAGTGGTAGTTGCCGTCCAGGCGGAAGGTGTGCAGGTCATTCGAGGAGTGCTCAGCGCCGCCGGCGCCAAAAGTGGCGTTCAGATCGCGTTGCTCGCTGATATAGGTGGATCAACGGTCGAAGCGCCTGGCGAGATATCGCTGCTGAAGCTCAGCCACAAGGCTTGCGCCGTTACTGCTGACATCATAGATACGCCAGCCGCGTGGCGTCAGGTAAAAATGGTAGTAGAGGTAAATTGTCTGACCGTCGCGATACAGCAGGCCGCCGGCCTGCCAGGTATAACGGCTGGTAGCCACCGGCCATAGTGGCCGGAAACGTGGCATGCGTCGGTCGTACAGGCCCATTTCGCCGGCCAGTGCCTCGAACAATCGGTCACGCACCCGGTTCTGGAAGTGGCTGCGGTGCAGAATATCCAGCCGGGTATATTCCGGGCCGCCGATCAGATAGGCCATGTAACTCAGGTCGAAAAAGCGCGCCGCCCGGTCTTCCATAAGACCCACCATTGTCGCCGGGTCGGGTGCAGCGTAGAGCGATGTCATATCCCGCCACCAGTACAGACCGGACTCCATCAGGTCGATGCCGGTGGGCAGGGAGCGACGTAACGGCACCTGACCCGGCATGGGAAAATAGTCGGCGGTCGCGATCAGCGGTATCAGCCACAGCGTAAGCAGGACATCGGACCGCAGAAGATTGAACCGTCGCCGCTGCATCTGTAGCGCTCTCAGGCGGGGTCTTCTCGCGGCATCACATCACCGATGATAACCTCGGGCGCGCGCTCGGGTGCTTGGCGGGAAGCGGGGCGCTTGCCGGACGGATCGGTAAAACGGTCGTTCAGGCTCTGAACCAGTAGGTTGGCGTCTCTGACGACGTTTTTCAGTGCCCGGCGGTGGCGCCTTGTCCAGCCGGCGGGGTCCGGCGCGAATACGCTGCGCAATAGCCCGGTGTTGCGCTTGAAGGCACGCATCAGGCAGTCGGCTTCTTCGCCGTCGTATTGTTGGGCAATTTCCCGTCTCACCCTGGCTGCCGCCTGGCGGCGTGCGATAAAGTGCAGGTAAAGCACGGCCACAATCAGCACCGCAACGCTGCCCATCATCAGTGACGGATGGGCGGGCAGCTGCCGCAGACCATTTTCCAACGCCGCCACCGTGGTCGGCGCTAAAAATCGGCTGCTGACAATAAGGGCAGCCGCCAGCAGCAACCAGCCCGCATCCCAGAGCAGCACCCGGCGACGCCAGCGGGCGATAAGCTGACGTATTTTCGGTACGTAACTGTCTTCGATCTCGTGGGCGCGTTTTTCCAGCGCGCCGACGATACGATAGGTGCGTTCCACGCTGACCTGCTCGATGCGACTGAGGATTTCACTCAGATCCTGGTCCCGCTTCCATTCGAAACGCCGTCGTAGCGCGTCGTTTTCAATCGGCACGGCCGCTTCGAGATCATAGATGGTGTAAAAGCGTCCCGCCGTCAGCCCCTCTCTGGCAAGCGCGCGTTGCCACGCGCCGAACACTTCTTCGGGGTTGTCTTCACGCGCGGTGGTGTCGATTTGATTCAGGATATAAAGAAACTTGCTGCTGTCGGCCCGGTCCTTGGTGGCGCCCACCAGGTGTGCCAAGGTATCGCTCATGGCGCCGGGCTCGGGGTGGCGCGCATCGAACAACACCAGCACCAGGTCAGACAGATCGATGATGTGGTTTGTCAGGCGCAAGGTCGCTGAGCGTTGTTCGTCGGCGTCGAACCCAGGCGAATCGATCAGAATGCGCCCCTTCAGCTTGTCGCTGTGGCAGGTTTTCAGTTGCAGATAGGCGTCGATGCGTCGCCCTTGCCCGGCTTCGACTTTATCCAGTTCTTCGCTGGTCTGATAAAACGGGAAGCGCGGATCCGCATCCAGCGCCAGGCCGGGCAAGGTGCGCGCGTCTTTATCGCCGCCGTAACAGACAACCGTAAACTTATCGTCGACCGCCTGGTTGCCGGTATCCTGCAGCGGGTAAGACAAGTACTGATTGATGAATGTCGATTTTCCCGACGAAAAGGTACCCAGCACCGAGATCAACGGCCACCAGGGTATCTGGGTCGCATAGGATTCGCTGGCATCCAGCAGACCCATGGCGTAACCCAGGCGCGACAAGCGGCGAAAGCCGCCTACCGCCGATACCAGAATCGGGTTCTCTTCTTCCAGGTGCGACTCAAGGCTTTTGAGCCGCCCTCTTGTCGGTTTGTCAGGTCGTCGCATATCGGTTTCCCATAGCAGGGCCGTTACCAGGGCATAAAGTTGTTCATAAAGCGCATGGGCCCCGAAACATTTTCAATATTTCGCCCCATGAGCTGCGTGTCGTGACGCATGTAGTACATGGTGTAAGACATTGCGTCGATCGATCGGGTCATGTCCTGCATGGTAACCACGATGGCGCCCATGGCGGCATTCTGCTCTTTGATATCGCTACTCATCTGCTCCATATAAGCGGTTATCTTTACCATGTTTTTTCCCACCGTGTTCATATTGTTGGTGGTCGAGGAAAAGTTTTTGTTGATGTTGACCATGCTGGTCTGGATGTCTCCCATCTGGGTGGTGATCGTGCTGATATCGTCGGTCAGCCGGTAAATCAGAAAAAATCCGTAAGTGGCGAGAATAATGAAGGCCAGCAAGCTCGGGTATACCACCAACTCCCAGCGCCGCGCGCTGGCTTCGAAGCTGCGCGCGAACTGGCTCATGTACTGCGCCATGTCGTTGGCGACGCGGTGCTCCGCCTCCCGCGTAATTTCTTCAACGACGCCATCGCCCGGCGCGTCCTCAGCTTGAGTCTGTGTGGCCTTTTTATCCGACATTCAGCACCATCCCCGTAACCTGATTAAGACGCGTGTCATTCAGCCACCCGCTTGCTGCAGGTGTCTTTCGAGTTCATGCGCCCTGGCTGCGTCAAGGCGATACAGGACACTCAGCAGTCGCCGTGCGTGCAGCGAAGCACCCTGTTGGAAAAGTAGTTCGACACAGCGTGAATAGGCCTCTGCGGCCGGTTCACGCTGGCGCATGTGGAAGTAGATATTACCCATTTCACCCCACACGGCCGGGTTATCCGGATAATCCTCGCCTAGTGCCTGGTATGCCATTGCCGCACCGGACAGATCACGCTGCCAGTAGCGTCGACGGGCTTTCTCCAGGCGTTTTTCCAGCTCACGATCGGTCCCGGCGGCCGCCGGCGGTGGGCGTGCCTGGGACTGATCACTGTTGTCCGCCGCAAGCGGTGCGGGCGCAATTTCCGCGCGCGCGACGGACTCGGCTGGCGCCGTGGTCGTGCCGGCCTGTGGTGGCGGCGCTGTCGCCTCCGGGGTTGGAGGGGATGCAACGTCGGCATCAGTCCGCGCGCTGGGCATAGTACCAGCGACGTCCATCTCCGGCGCGAAGGTTTTGCCGGCGCTGTCGGCGTCTGCCGCTTTGGCAGGCGTTGCGGCTGGCGCGGCCTGAACGGCCGGAGCCGATGGCTGCATCCGGGCCGGGCCTATCCCCTCGGAGGCGGATACTTCAGAAGTTGCGGGGCTAAGCGGCTGCGTTGCCCGTGCGCGATGGCCAAACCACTCTGGAAACCAGATACTCCGCTGTGTGTAGGCGAAAATGGCGCCCACGATAAATGCTATCAACAGGCCATGACTCAAGATTTTCTGTATCAGTTTCATCGCTGTTTTCCCGCCATTCGGTTATTCGTGTTGAGGCGCGTTATTTTCGACCAGCCGGTAACCTGCCGGAACCTGAAACAGCGCCGCGGCCTGTTTCGCTATACGTATGTGCGTTATCTCCCGAACGAATCCGCCCGGTCTTTCTTCGCGCACAGCGATTTTCAACTCGGGGTCGTACCACTGTTTTGTTATTTCTTTTTTGCCATCCGGGTGCGCAGTCACCCGCTCCCAGCGCTCGGTTATTCGCCCTTCACGTGCTGCGCTGTCTTGTAACGTCAGTTCCGATACCGAACCGTCCGGCCATGCGTCGCGTAGCGACATCAGGCGTTGGTCGTCAATCCAGTGCAGACTGCGCAGGGTTTTCCCTTGCGCCACAACCGTAACCTGCCATTTTGATACCGACCGGCCGTAGAGCGTTTCACTGCCGAGCTTTTCGCACTGCCCTTGCGCGATAGCCGCACAGGGGTTGTTGTCCCGGGGCGCCAACATCGGATTGATCACCTCTCCGGGCGGCAAAGCCCGCTGCATATACAGTTTTTGCTTGGGCACAAGTAGCAGGACGCGCTGATTTGCCATGTCATAGATTTCCACTACCTCCAGTTCATTGTGCCGATACTCCACTCGCACCTGGTTATCGCCCACAAAAAGCCGCATGCGCCGGACAACTCCGTGCGGCGTCGACTGCCTCGCCTGTGCCGAAAACTGCACATTGGCTTGTGCGTGAACGCTATAAGCGCACACCCACAAGCCGGCGATCAGCATAATCCGTGCAGCGCCTATCACCAGCCCGGTCTCTTTCGCCCTTTTAGGTGCACAGGGCTTACGGACCTGCACGCCTGTGCAGGTCCATATCCCCCCCGGGGTCGTTACTTACCCGACGCAGTGGCGGGCGGCGCCGACTGCTGAGGTGCTCCGTGCGGGGCGCCATAACCCGGAGGCGGGCCGTAGGCGCCCGGCGCCCCATAAGGGGCGCCATAATAGCCATAACCCGGAGGGCCATAAGCACCCGGGCCAGCGTATCCATAAGGCGCCCCGTATGGACCGCCATAACCACCGTAAGGACCATAGGGACCACCGCCGCCGTAATTGTTGCCGTAACCACGACCGTAGTAGTCGTTATAGCCACGACCATAACCACGACCATAGCCGCGACCGCTTCCGCTGAAATTCATACCGAAGCTGCCATCGCCCATCATGTCACCGGTGCCGTCGCCCCAGCCACTGCCGTTATTACCCCAGCCGTTGTTGTTACCCCAGCCGTTGTTATTCCACGGCCCCCACCACGCCTGCGCAGATGCAATAGGCAGAGCCACAGCGCCCGCCAACATGGCGGCTAGAACAGTTTTCTTCACGTTGATCATTTCGATACCCTCCGAATGAACTTATCAATAGCGATACGGACCATCCGTAACGCCCGTCGCTCCCCTGGTTACCTTGATGCCACGAAAAACGAGGGGAACAGCGTTTTCCGAAACATATCCAGTTCCATCGAAATGGATCCTGCAATTCAGCGTTGCGATGTTCATGGCCGACTACCAGTAACCCGGCCATTGCGGGGCGTACATCGGCCCCGGCGCAATGTATACCCAGGGCTGGTAATAGCCCGCGGAGGCGCCGCCGTAGGGGGAGTAGTAGCCCGGTGTACCGAAACTGCTGCCCGACAACCGGTCATAAGGCGCCACCGGCCGGTAGCCCTGCCTGGGCTGCTCTATGACCGGCGCGCGCCGCGTCGGGGCTGACGTCTGGGGTTCCAGCGGTCGATATTGCGGGCCTGATGGCGGCTGCACGTACTGGGGCTGCGGGGGCTGTGCCTGCCCCCACTGCCGAGAGCGGTATTGCCGGTATTCGCGCGGCTGGGTCTGTACTGCCCAGGGGTTTGCTTTGGCAGGCGCCGCAGCCGGTGGTTGCGGCGGTGGTGCCGGCGCGACGTATTGCGGCGACAGCGGTTGCTGCGCCCGGCCGGCGGCGCTTTGCAGCATAATGCCCTGGCCGGGTTTGCCCGCCTGGTTCTCGCCGTGCGATGCCGGCCGGTCATCGCTGCACGCGCTTAGCATCAGCATGATCGCCACCGAAATAACGCCAACGTGCAATGCCCGGTTGAGCGTTCCGAAGCGGCTAGGTGCAGATAATCCGGCGGCTTTTTGTGAGTCGGTAGGCATGCACAGGTGTTTCCCGGCGTTCTCACCACGACCACGGTTGCCAGCCCACTGCCGGCGCCGGGTAGGGAGGATAGAACGCCCCTGGAGGCCCGTAGCCGTACGCTGGTGGCGGATATCCGTAGCCATAGCCGCGTGGCGGATAGCCATATGCCGGCGGCGCCGGCTGCGGTGCGGTTTGCGTTTGTGCTGGCGCCGGCCTCGGCGCGGATTGCGTTTGTGCCGACGCAGTGTCGCCTGTTTCAGCCGGTGACCCGGTCGTTGGGCGATACTGCGGCCAGGCCTGCACGCGCTGGTCGTGCTGCGCGTTCATAGATTGGCGGCGCTGTTCATGCTCGGCCTGCATCTGCTGCATACGTTGTTTCTGCGCAGCTTTCTGCTGCTCCCAGCGTTGTGCCTGCTCGGCTTTGCGTTGTTCCCAATCCTGCTGCATTGCGTCAGGCTCCTGCGCCGGCTCTGCGGCCGGCGGCGCCATGCTCTCACGCCGCCGGTTATGCTCGGCTTCACTCTGTCGTTGCATAGCATCCATTCGCTGTTGCATGGCTTCGACGCGCTGGTTCATGTCCGCCACACGTTCCCGGTAGTACTGGTCCATTTGCCGGCGATGCGCCTCCTGTTGTTCGTTGAACTGCTGGCGTGTCAGAGAACCGCCGCCGGCGCGATTGGAAAAGTCCGTCGGCATACCGGCCGGCAAGGCCGGCGCGGCGCCGTCGAGATCCGGGTCCGGTCTGAAACGCGGTTGGAGAAGCGCCGGCGGCGCACCGTAAGGGCCCGGCGGGGGCGGCGCCGCACCGGGGCCTCCATAGGTGTTTGGTGCAGCTTGCGACGCCGGGGCGCCTGCGGCCGCTTGTTCCGCGTTTCCGGCCGGGGCCAGCAGTAGCCCCGCTACCGATGCGGCCAGCAGCCACCACCGGCAACGGCATGTCTTGTCGAGCTTGATTGTGCTAGGGCGTGTTAACACTACTGCTGATATAATGCGCCCATGAAAATTACATCAGCCGATTTCAAAATCATCGAGAAGTTACTGCCAAAACAAAGGGGTAACGTCTCTATATCCAATCTACAGGTACTCAATGCCATTTTG
>JASBSN010000082.1 GCA_030148915.1 Thiogranum sp. | reverse complement strand
AACCCGTTCGATCCCTGGTCCATCGATGCCAATGTCGAATTCGCCCGGCTTGACTATCAGAACTACCGGCTAAAAGAGCTTACCCTGAAGACCAGTAACGAAAACCAGGCGTTGCATCTCAAGGGGCGCGTGCAACGTATTGAAAAAAATGCAGACCAAGGCAGCGCCTGGGCATTCACCGAGCCGCTTGAAGTTGACGCATCCGTGCATGGCAAGGGGGGGAATGACTCACCCTCTTCGCTGCAAGCGCACTTCAACGGCCGCGGTCTCAAGGGGGAGCTTGACGCGACCCTGCCCGGCGCAGGGAAGGCGCAGCTCAGCCTGCAGGCGAGCGCGGACAATCTGTCGGCCTTGCAGGGTATCGACACGGCCCGCTGGGCCGCCCTGCTGCCGCTGGCGGTCAACCTCCAAGCCGATGTCACCGCGTCGCAAGTTCAGGTCGATCCGATCAAAATCAGCCTGGGCGAGGATGATCTGAGCGGTCGCCTGCAGATTGACCGCGCCGCCACACCGCCTAAGATCAGCGGCGATCTGCAGGCCACGACGCTGGATGTTAACCACTTTTCCACGACCCCCGCGCCGGCGGCCACCGCGGTGGCCGCCGAGCCCGATAAGGGCTCCGGCAAAGTGTTCGGCGATCAGGCGATCGACTGGTCCTGGCTGGATGCCGCGGTGGTGGATGTCGGCGTGCATATCGATCAGTTTATTTTCAATCAAACCAAATTCAGCAAGGTGCGTACCAAAGTTGAGCTCAATAACGGGCAACTGGTCGTCGATCCGATCGATGCGAATCTCTCCAAGGGAGGCGTGCGCGGACAACTGCATATCCAGCGCAAGGGCTCAGGCGCCGAGATCACCACCCGCTTGGTGGTCACCGAGCTGACGCCTGCCGATCTCGGCGAAGCCAACCAAGGACTGATGGACGGCGGAGAGACGGATCTTTCCCTGGATTTGCGCAGTAGTGGCGCCAGCGCGCATCAGTTGGCAGCGGCCCTTAATGGCGATATCGCGCTGGAAATTCAGCGGGCCACCGTGCGTAACAGTCTGTTCGAGCGCTTCGGTTCCGATATCCTCATGCAGACCATCACGCTGATCAACCCCTTCGCCAAGCGCGAGGAGCGCACCGAACTGCAATGTGCAGCCGCACATTTTGAAGCCAAAGACGGTGTGCTCACCAGTCACGACCAGATTGCTATCGAAACTTCGAAAATGAAGATTCGTGGCGGCGGCGAGATTAACCTGAACGACGAGACGCTGCGCATCGATTTCGTTCCCGTGGCGCGTCAGGGCCTGGGCATCAATGTTGGCGATCTGGTCAGCTTTGTGCGCATCGGCGGAACCCTGCGCGATCCGCAGCCGGTGGCCGACCCCAAGGGCATTCTGAAATCCGGAGCGACTATCGGCGCGGCTATCGCCACCAGCGGTGTGTCATTACTCGCCAAAGGGTTGTATGACCGTATGCGCAGCGGCGGCACCGCCTGCGGGAAGATTTTCGAAAACAACACCGACGTGCCCAAGGCGATTGAAACCTCGGACCCCGAGACCAGCCCCAAGCGCTGATTGAGCGCAGAATCGCCGCTCACCGGTCGCCTGTTCAATCGACCACGACAATTTCCCCGGACATTTCGTCGTGACCGCTGCCGCAGAAAATGTCGCAGTGAAAAAGAAAGCGTCCTTTTTCGTGGGGTGTGAACGACAGCCGTGCCGGAGCTTGGGGCGCCACATCGCTGCGCAGCCCAAGTTGCGGCGCATTGAATCCATGCAGTCCGTCTTTCGAGATCAGCTCGAGGATGACCGGCTGATCTTTGTTCAGCTCGATGACAGCCGGTGTGTAGGCAAAACGTCTGGCCTCGAGGGTGACCACCCGGGGCGGATCCTCGTTGCCCGACAGCGTAGTGCAGCTGGACGCGGCCACGGCGAGGAGGAGCGGCCACACCCAGCGACCTCCTGTGCGCATCGGTATCATGTCTTGATCTGCAACTCTTCGATCTCTGCCACCGCGCGCTTCTCGCTCAGGCCCACCTGGCGCACACCCAGCCCCGCGTAGGGCTGTTGCTGGTCCCAGGCCACCTTGAACTTTTTGCCCGCGGAGGTCGGCGGGGCAAGCGGGAAGATCAGCGATTTGGCCGAATGATGAGCTATATGGCCGGTCTGCTGGTGGTGTTCCTGATGGATGTGACCATAGAACACCGTGACACGCGGATGGCTCATGAGTAGTTGTATGGCCTGCTCTCCGTCCGCTGTGGCCCAGTCCCAATCGGGGCGCAGCGGGAACAGCGGTCGATGCGCGAACACCACCAGAGGCTGGGCGTGATCGAGCTCGGCCATCTTGCTCTGCAAGCGCTTGAGCTGTGCATCACCCAGGCGCGCGCGAGGATCCGAGACGTTGTCCAGCGCGATGAAGTTGACCCCCCGGTGGGAGAACTCATAGTGGGTATCGCCGAAAAACTCCTGATAGGCGGCGCCGGCGTCCAGCGCGGCGTCGTGCTCGCCGGGAAGGTAGCGTACTTGCGCGACCTCCAGCCGTTCGGCGATCGATTTGAACTGCTTCATGCGGCGGCGGCGTTCCTCGGGATCGTCGGTGGTGTGGGTCAGGTCACCGGTAAAGACGACGAAGTCCGGCTTATGTTGCAGGCTGTTGATGGTCGCGACTGCTTTGGGTAATGTGCCCTCGGGATCGGCATTGAATTTAAGGTTGTTGAAACCCCAGTGTGTGTCCGACAGTTGAATAAAATAGAATTCATCCGCGCCGCCGGCTTGCGCCAGGACACGGGCGCCGCTGAGGCCGGTGGAAAACACCAGGCCGCCGATGCCGGATATCTTGAGAAAATCCCTGCGACTCAGTTTCATGATCGATGATCCTTATGGTTGCTGTGAGGGTCCTGATCTGTTCAACTGCGTACGCAGCGGGTTTATTCCCACAGTGTCTCGGGCGCGGGAAAAAATCGACTCTTTCTCCCTTGGCGATATCAGCGGATAGGCGGAACAATGCGGCTTAAGTTGGGTAAACGCGCAGCAGACGCAGCCCTTTCGGCCTTCGAAGCGCAGGTGTGCGTACACGCCCGCGCCGCCTACAATCTGGCGCGTTATCTGATGGGCAATGAGGACGAGGCCAAAGACGTGGTGCAGGAGGCTTTTCTGCGCGCCTACCGCGCCTTTGATCGCTACGAGAACCGCAACGCTCTGGCCTGGATTCTGGCGATCGTGCGCAATGTCAGCTACAGTGCTTTACAGCGCAGGCGGGCCGGCCCCGATGCAGTCAGCTTCGACGAACAGCTGCACACTGACAGCACGATAGGAAGCGATACGCCATTCGTAACCCCCGAAGCGCAGCTCGACCGACAGCAAAGTGCTGCGTGTCTACGCGATTTGATCGCCCGCCTGCCGATTGAGTTTCGCGAGGTCATTGTGTTGCGTGAACTGGAAGACCTCTCGTACCGAGAGATTGCGCAAATTCTCGCCATACCGACAGGTACCGTGATGTCGCGCCTGGCCCGCGGTAGAAGCTGGCTGCGGACATTGGCCGCCGATGAGGGCGCCGAAGATGCACTGTAAGGATATCCGCGCCCAGCTCAACGCCTACCTCGATGGCGAGCTCGACGCCGGCGCGGCGCCGGCGCTCGAAGCGCACGTGGCCACCTGTGCGCTGTGCGGGGCGGAGCTGCGCAGCCTGCGCCAGCTACAGCACAGCATACGCACCGAGGGGCATTGGCCGCTGCCAAACGGTCTGGAAGCGTCACTGCGTCAGACGCTGCACTCGGCGGCCGAAACCGAGCAGATGGCACAGGGTAAGGCCGCGCTGCTTGGCGACTGGCGCGGCATACTGGTCGGACTCGCCGCCGGCCTGGTGTTGGGGGTGGTATTTTATCTGCTGCTGATGCAACCCGTGCGCGAGGGCAATGGCCTGGTCGACCGGGTGGTGGCCCTGCACGTCCAGTCTCAACTCGCCGATCATCTCGTGGATGTGGCCTCGTCCGATCGTCACCAGGTCAAACCCTGGTTTCAGGGGCGAGTGGATTACTCGGTTCCCGTGCACAATCTGGCCGACCAGGGGTTTCCGCTGCTGGGCGGACGCATCGACTACCTGGATGGCAGAAACGTCGCCGCCCTCGTATTCGGGCACCGGCGGCATCGGATCAACCTGTTTGTCTGGCCCGCGACCGAATCAGCCGCCCGAATCCCCGAAACCACCAATCGTCGCGGTTACCGTCTCATCGCGCGCGCGGCGCAAGGGCTCGAATTTTTGGCAGTATCGGATCTCAACGGCGAGGAACTCGAGCATTTTCTGCGCCTTTATCTGGAGTACGGGACTTAGCGCCGCAGGTTCGACTTCAAGTAAAATCGCGTTTTACCCTTCTAATCTCCATAAACATTACAACTTATCAACGAGTTGTAAACACTCCATAGAGCCCGTTAAAGATTGCCGGTATTTGACCGAATACGATAATATCGATAATATCGATTAAAGCCGCATTTTCCTTAATGGGCTTTACAGATCGGTAGCCAGTGACGGCAGGGAAGATGAGACAGGGAAGAGGCAATCACCAGCGAACAGTCTGATGCCCCCCGTACCGGTGCCTATGCTTAACGGTTTACTGGCGATGGGAGCATTAGGGGTCTGTGAAATGATAGCGTTGCACGTAGAGGCCGCCGGTCCAACCCGCACGGAAAGCGCCGAGGGCATCCGCTCACGGTCCGCCTTACTTACCTGGAGGCACCTAGCCGTCAGGGGAACCGCAGGTTATGAGCGTACCTGAATTCTACCCATCCACCGTTCCCGTCGATCGGCCTCCGACTGAGATAACCTCGGCGCCGGAAATCGGCGATCTGCTGGTCCGCTACCTGCAAAACCTGGGTATAGAGTACGTATTTGGTGTACCGGGCGGCGCCATTGAGCCGCTCTACAATGCCCTGGCCCGCAGCGAACGTCGCGGCGGGGTACGCGCGGTGCTGGCCCGTCACGAGACCGGGGCGGCGTTCATGGCCGATGGTTACGCCCGCGAAACCGGCAAGCTCGGGGTGTGCTGTGCGACCACCGGCCCCGGCGCAACCAATCTGATCACCGGCGTCTCAGCGGCCTATGAGAACCAAACGCCGCTGTTGGTGATCACGGCGCAGACGGCGTTGACTAATTTTGGCCGCGGTGCATTTCAGGACTCATCCTGTACCGGAGTCAACACGGTCGGAATGTTCCAATACTGCACGCGGTATAACACGCTGGTTTCGCACGTCGATCAGTTTGAGCGCAAGTTGGCCGCGGCGGTTGTGGCCACCAGCCAGGGGGAGGCGGGACCGGCGCACTTGAGCATTCCCATGGATGTATTGCGGCAACGAGCAACGGTGGCCAAACCTTCCTATGACCTCTGTGCTTTGTCGCATCGGCCGTCGTTGCTGGATGACGAAGCCGTGGCGACGCTGTGCCACCAGATCGAAGACGCGAAAAAAGTGGTGTTTGTCATCGGCGAGGGGTGTTGTGAGGCCATCGGCAGCATCCTTGAACTGGCGCTGAAGCTGAATGCGTTTATCGTTGCGACCCCGCACGGTAAAGGGTTCGTCAGCCCTTATCATCCTCTGTTTCGGGGTGTAGTGGGTTTTGCCGGTCATAGTAACGCTTTGCAAGTATTGCTTGATCCCTACGTTGATACAGTGGTCGCGGTGGGGACCAGTCTCGGCGAATGGTCGAGCAATTGTTGGGATTCGGTAGCGCTGCTCAACAGCCGGCTGATTCACGTCGATTCCGCCGAGTGGAATTTCACTCGTTCGCCGATGGCCAGGTTACACGTGCGCGGCAGGATCAGCAGTGTTTTCGAACAGGTGGTCGAATACTTGCAAGATCTTTCACCGCAGCATAAGCACAAGGGCGCATCCACGTTGCAATTGTCGCTCACCAGTACCCAGCTGGACGCCAGGGGTGAGCCTGAAAGGCATTTCCAGTTCGACGAGGAAAGCAAGTGGGACGATGACAGCGTGCCCATAAAACCGCAGCGGCTGATGCGCGAACTGACGCGGTTGTTCCCACCCAATACCCGTTTTCTCGCAGATACCGGCAATAGTGTTGCCTGGGCCATTCATTACTTACACCCCCGCGACCGGCGAATGACCGGAAAGCGCCATGCCGGTGCGGGATTGTTCCGTTCCTGTCTGGAATTTTCAGCGATGGGCTGGGCCATCGGAGCGGCTGTCGGTGCGGCGTTAGGCCGTGCGGACAGCCCCGTGGTGTGTATCACTGGAGACGGCAGTCTGCTGATGAACGGCCAGGAAATGAGCGTTGCGGTTCAAGAGCAGCTGCCTGTGATTTTCGTCATTCTTAACGACAGTGCACTGGGCATGGTCAAGCACGGTCAGCGCCTCTCGCAGGCTGAGCCGGTTGGCTTCCAGTTACCCGACATTGACTACGCCGCTTATGCCCGGGCCATGGGCGCGGCGGGGCACATTATCCGTTCGCCTCAGGATCTGCAAAATCTCGATGTTGAGGCCCTGTGTCAACGTCACGGCCCGACGCTGCTCGATGTGCGCATTGATCCGGAAGAAGTGCCACCGATCGGCACGAGAATCAGGGCCCTGGGAGCTGAGCATGAGTGACGAAGACGAGGTTGTTCACTCGCGAATATGGGATGAAGTAGCCGAAGCGGACAACCCCTTTGCGGCTGCCGCCTGCTACTGTTCCGGATTCGACGTCTACGGCGATCTGTTGGGCAAAATAAGCTGGATTGAGTACCTCTATCTGTTGCTCAAACAGGAACCGGCGACGCCGGCACAGGCCCGGTTGCTGGAAGGACTGGCCGTGGCTGTCGCCAACAGCGGACCGCGCGATCACAGCATACGCGCCGCGATGAACGCAGGAGTAGGCGGTTCGACACATGCGGCTTGTTTGACAGCGGCGCTGGCGGTGGGGGCGGGTCAGCTGGGGGGTGCCCGGGAAGTGGCCCTCGCCATGGAGGCCTGGCGTGAATGTGTCAGGGATTTGGATGCCTGGACACACCGTCTGTCGCATCCGCCACGAGAGGAGCGCGCCGATGTTTGGCCCGATAGCGAACATCCGCCTGGTTTTGATCCGCACGGCGCCAGCTGTGCGACCCCTGTCCGCCAGTCTCTGACCTATCTTGCCAACTGCAGCCCGGGGGAAAACCTTCGCTGGCTGCGCCAGTCGCGTGGCGAACTCGAACGCCTCAGCGCCTGTCCGTTGGCGATGACCGGCGTGGCTGCCGCCGCGCTGACGGATCTTGAGTTGACTCCCGGACAGGGCGAAATGCTGTATCTCCTGCTGCGACTGCCGGGCGCCGCGGTCCATGCCCTGGAGCAGCAGGAATACGGTTATAAACGTTACCCCTTCTTCAAAAACAGCCTTGAACTGAGCGATGATCCGGGGCCTCTGACAAGCCGGGGCGATAGGCAAGGGCGAGTCGGATGAACGGTCCCCATACCCTGCTGGATTACGAAAAGCGCTGGGTCACCGACATGGGCGCCTGGTTTCCCGGAGAGCGCGTGGTGTTCCGGGGCCAAGATCTCTTCCATGATCTGAAAGATCTCAGTTGGATGGCGTTGCTGCTGTATGGCATCACCGGGCGCATGTTTAATGACAAGCAACTGCGCTTGTTTGAAGGCATGTGGACGCTTTGTACCAGCTACCCGGACCCCCGCTTGTGGAATAATCGGGTGGCCGCATTGGCGGG